>NZ_JAMPOT010000003.1:0-94885 GCF_028480685.1 Providencia sp. PROV174 | reverse complement strand
AGCAAGCCGCCGAAGAGGCGAGAATTGCAGAGGAAGAAGCTGAAGCTGAGCGCTTACGTTTAGAAGAAGAAAAAAATAATTTACCAACAGAGCAAGAAAAACCTAAAAAAGAAGGTTTCTTTGCTAGGCTAAAGAAAGGGTTATTAAAAACTCGCCAGAATTTAGGTTCAGGTTTTTTTGGGCTGTTTTCAGGTAAAAAAATTGATGATGACTTATTTGAAGAGCTTGAAGAGCAGCTATTGATTGCCGATGTCGGGGTTGATACCACTCGAAAAATCATTGATAACTTAACGGCACATGCGAGCCGTAAAGAGCTCAAGGATGCAGAAGCGTTATATGGCAAATTGCGTGAGGAAATGTCTGATATTTTAGCAAAAGTGGATAAACCACTCGTGATTGAAGACAAAAAACCCTATGTTATTCTTATGGTTGGTGTTAACGGGGTCGGGAAAACGACAACAATTGGTAAATTAGCACGTCAATATCAGTCGGAAGGGAAAAGCGTCATGTTAGCCGCGGGGGATACTTTCCGTGCAGCAGCCGTTGAGCAACTTCAAGTATGGGGAGAGCGCAAAAGATCCCTGTGGTCGCTCAACATACTGGCGCAGACCCTGCATCGGTTATTTTTGATGCGATTCAATCAGCGCAGGCGAAAGGGGTTGATGTTTTAATTGCAGATACCGCTGGGCGCTTACAAAATAAATCGCACTTGATGGAAGAGTTGAAAAAAATTGTCCGGGTGATGAAAAAACTCGATGAAAATGCTCCCCATGAAATTATGTTAACGCTAGATGCAAGTACTGGACAAAATGCGGTAAGTCAGGCAAAACTTTTTGATGATGCAGTCGGTCTAACAGGTATAACTTTGACTAAGCTCGATGGCACAGCAAAAGGTGGTGTAATTTTCTCTATTGCCGACCAATTTGGTATTCCAATTCGGTATATTGGTATTGGTGAGGGTATTGAAGATTTACGTCCATTTAAAGCAGATGACTTTATCGAGGCTCTATTTGCCCGAGAGGAATAATTTTCGATGATTCGCTTTGAACACGTTAGTAAAGCTTATCGAGGTGGCCGCCAAGCACTCCAAGGGGTTGATTTTCATCTTCAACCTGGAGAAATGGCATTTCTAACAGGCCACTCAGGCGCAGGTAAAAGTACATTACTTAAACTGATTTGTGGAATTGAACGCCCAAGTGCGGGTCATATTTTATTCAATGGTCATGATATCAGCCGCTTGAAAAATCGAGAGATCCCGTTTCTGCGCCGGCAGATCGGGATGATTTTTCAAGATCACCACCTGTTATTTGATCGAACGGTATATGACAATGTCGCAATGCCGCTAATCATTTCTGGTGCCAGTACCGAGGATATTCGTCGGCGAGTTTCTGCTGCATTGGATAAAGTTGGGTTATTGGACAAAGCGAAAAACTTCCCAATTCAGTTATCTGGAGGGGAGCAACAACGTGTCGGTATTGCCCGAGCGGTGGTGAATAAGCCAACGATGTTATTAGCGGATGAACCAACAGGTAACCTTGATGGTGAATTGTCTGAAGGAATCATGCGTTTATTCGAGGAATTCAATCGTGTAGGGGTGACCGTTTTAATGGCGACCCATGATATTGCATTGATTGAGCGTCGTAACTACCGTGTTCTTACATTGAGTGAAGGTCGTATGCTTGGAGGTCAACATGGCTAAGAATGTCCGTAAAAGTAAGCCGGAACGAGCCAAGCAATCGAAAAGTAAAGCATTAAAAGGCGGTTGGAAAGAGCAATGGCGTTATTCGTGGTTGAATGCGCTTGCTGACATGCTTAGACAGCCTTTGGCCACCTTTTTGACTATCATGGTTATTGCGATTTCACTCACCTTACCGAGCCTTTGTTATATTGTGTGGAAAAACGTTTCGCAAGCCGCAGAGCAATGGTATCCAACACCACAACTCACTGTTTATCTGGATAAATCTCTTGATGAACAAGGTGGGCAAAATGTAGTAACACAACTGCAGGCGCTTGATGGGGTTGACCATGTGAATTACCTTTCACGTGACCAAGCCATGAGTGAGTTTCGCAGTTGGTCTGGTTTTAGTACCGCACTTGATATGCTAGAGGAAAACCCACTACCTGCAGTCGCGATAATTACGCCTAAAATTGATTTTGAAGGTTCTGATGTATTAACAACACTGCGTGATAGAGTCAGTCAAGTCGATGGCATTGAAGAAGTTCGCATGGATGATAGCTGGTTTGCACGGTTAGCCGCGCTAACGGGTTTGGTTGGGAAAGTCGCTTCTGTCATTGGGATTTTAATGATTGTGTCACTATTCCTTGTGATAGGTAATAGCGTACGGCTTAATATTTTTGCTCGCCGCGATACGATTAATGTGATGAAGTTAATTGGTGCCACTGACGGGTTTATCATGAGGCCATTTTTAAATGGTGGCCTTGTATTGGGTGCATTAGGCGCCATTATTTCCCTAATTATGACCTTTCTACTTGTTTGGCAATTAGCGGACGGTGTGGCAAAAGTAGCCAGTGTATTTGGTACACAATTTCAGATTGAAGGGTTGTTATGGGAAGAGTCTTTATTGATTCTACTGTTATCCGCTATGGTTGGTTGGATAGCAGCATGGCTGGCAACACTTCAACATTTACGACACTTTACACCTGAGTAATGCGTTGTTTTCTCATCATTTTTATTAAAGAGTCATGATTTGGTTATATCATGACTCTTTGATTCTATTGCAAATTTTCGTTAAAAATGAACTTAGTCTGAATTGTTTTGTCCTACATTGACCTACTGTTAACAAATTTTGTATATAATTTATTTAACGCGGTTAAACTGGTAGACTAAAAACGTTTACCTCATGGTTAACCAATGCGGTTATCAATACAAACTAATCTGTTTCCTATTATTTTATTGAGGATCTGAATGACCAAAGACATGCAATCATTAGCTCTTGTTCCACAAGGAAGTATTGAAGCCTATGTTCGGGCTGCTAATGCTTACCCGATGCTCACCGCTGAGGAAGAAAAGGAACTTGCTGAACGGCTGCATTACCATGGTGATCTGGATGCTGCAAAGCAACTGATCTTATCGCACTTGCGCTTTGTTATTCATGTTGCTCGTAGTTATGCAGGGTATGGTTTACCACAAGCTGACCTAATTCAGGAAGGTAATATCGGCCTGATGAAAGCGGTGCGTCGTTTCAATCCTGAGGTTGGCGTTCGTCTTGTTTCCTTTGCGGTTCACTGGATCAAAGCTGAAATTCATGAATACGTTTTACGTAACTGGCGTATTGTCAAAGTCGCGACAACAAAATCGCAGCGTAAGCTATTCTTTAACTTAAGAAAGAATAAAAAACGTCTTGGTTGGTTTAACCAGGATGAAGTTGATATGGTTGCCCAAGAGTTAGGGGTAAGTACTAAAGATGTGCGTGAAATGGAATCACGTATGGCTGCACAAGACATGGCATTTGATATGTCAGATGACGATGACAGCAGTGATTTTGGTGGTCCTGTAGCCCCAGTCTTATACTTACAAGACAAAGCATCAGACTTTGCCGGTTCAATTGAAGATGATAACTGGGAAAGCCATGCAACTGACCGTTTAGCAGATGCGTTGGACTCTTTGGACGAGCGCAGTCAGGATATCATCCGAGCTCGTTGGTTAGACGATGACAACAAAACGACGTTGCAAGAACTCGCTGATAAATACGGTGTTTCTGCAGAGCGTGTTCGTCAGCTTGAAAAGAACGCCATGAAAAAGTTACGTTTGGCGATGGAAGAAGACGAAGATAGCGAAATGTAATTTATTACTGGCTAATTCGTTGTTCACTAAAATTATCTGCATTTATTACCCATTAAGAGGTGGATAAATGCAGATAATCATTTCTACTTTTACATTTTTAATTGTTCGATTAATCACCGTATAACTCTAGCGGTAAGCCATCGGGATCTGTGAAAAATGTAAAACGCTTTTGGGTATAGGGGTCGATGCGTATGGCCTCACAAGCCACACCTTGCTCAGTTAAATAAGTGACCCATTTATCTAAATCATCAACACTGAAGGCTAAATGACGCAGCCCTGTGGCTTCGGGATAACTCAGCCTCACTGGTGGATTAACAAAACTGAATAATTCAATTTGGTAATATTCACCAAAGGCTAAGTCCGCTTTCCATGAATTATTGGCTGGGCGGTAATGTTCTTCAAGTAGATTTAAACCCAAAATACGGCAATAAAAATCCTTACTGACCTCAAAATTGGATGCGATAATAGCAACATGATGAATTTTATTTAACTTCATGCTGTTTTCTCCCATATATCAGGTTGCGTGGTGGTATTGAAGCCATTAGCAACCAAGAATAGTCGCATCGCTTCTTTTTCTTGTAGCGCGACCTCGCTAATATCAAATTTCCATAGTGTAACGTCAGGGATGGCTTGGCAAATTTCTTCTAATAAATATGAGCCAACACCGCGTCGGCGAGTGACCTCTCGTACACAAAAATCCTGCAAAGTAGCAGTGTTATGACCGACAGTCACTTTTGCGGCTCCAAGAAGGCGCTCGTTAAAACGAGCGGCATAGAATAGATCACCTGATTTACACATTTTGGCTAGTTCAAAAGGGCTCTGGTCAGGCCAGATTTTATGTAAGTCCAGATATTGTTGCTCAGTAGGATTAACCAGCGAGATAATAGTGAGTCTCATGATATTTTGTTTGTTTCCCTGTAAGAGTTGCAGTCACTCATCCTGCCAGAGTGATCTACAACCGATTTTTTGATTTTAGAGAGAAAAATTTGGTGATACTTAATTTTCCGAATTTCACTCGGATTAATTTAAATTTAACCAGAATATAACACTAGTATTTACAAAAAACCTACTTTAACACATCAGTTTTTTATTCTGCTTCTAATGTAAAAACCTACCATATCCATTTGCTATTTAGCATAATTATCTTGTTTAATGTTATGAAATATATAGCCTTATTCGCTGTATTTTGAAATCTCAGGCATTGTACCTGTCAACTATAATAATCTACTACAAATCAAACACAAACACTCAGAACCATGAAGACGGGGACGATAAAATGAAGAATATGAATAAAGCATTATTAGCGGGCTGTATTGCGATGGCATTCAGTTCAGCAGGATGGGCAAAGGAAATTAAAATAGCGGTTGTTGGTGCGATGTCAGGGCCTGTAGCTCAATATGGTGATATGGAATTTACAGGGGCACGCCAAGCGATCGCAGATATTAATGCTAAAGGTGGCATTAATGGAAACACATTAGTGGCAGTAGAATATGACGATGCCTGTGACCCGAAACAAGCGGTTGCAGTGGCAAATAAAGTGATTAACGATGGTATCCGCCATGTTATTGGGCATTTATGTTCCTCTTCAACACAGCCGGCATCCGATATTTATGAGGATGAAGGTGTCATTATGATCACCCCAGCTGCAACTAATGCGGATTTAACCACACGTGGTTATCAAATGGTCCTGCGTACAACTGGTTTGGATTCGGACCAAGGACCCACTGCAGCTAAATTTATTATGGAAGATATCAAACCAACTCGTATTGCTGTTGTGCATGACAAACAACAATATGGTGAGGGTTTAGCCCGTTCTGTACGTGAAAGCCTCAATAAAGCTGGCGTTAAAGAAGTGATGTTTGAAGGAGTAACGGCGGGTGACAAAGACTTTTCCGCTTTAGTAGCAAAATTGAAGAAAGAGAATGTTGATTTTGTTTACTTCGGGGGATATTACCCAGAAATGGGGCAAATTTTACGCCAAGCGAAGCAAGCTGGCTTGAATATTCGCTTTATGGGGCCTGAAGGCGTCGGTAACTCTTCATTATCAAATATTGCAGGTGATGCCTCTGAAGGTATGTTGGTAACATTACCAAAACGTTACGACCAAGTTGCGACTAACCAACCAATTGTTGATGCCATTAAAGCGAAGAAAGAAGACCCAACAGGGCCATTTGTTTGGACAACTTATGCAGCTATCCAAGGTTTAACGACGGCAATGGAACGTACTGGTAGTATCGAGCCTGAAGATTTAGTGAAAGACCTGAAAGCAAATCCGGTCGAAACCGTCATGGGAACATTAAGCTGGCAGCCAAACGGTGACCTGAAAGGGTTTGAGTTCGGTGTATTTGAGTGGCACAAAGATGGGACTTCCACCTCTGTAAAATAGTACTCAGCAGTGTTCCAGCATAGCGAATAAGAACCGGAAGTAAGTCACTTGCTTCCGGCTTCTGTTCTCTATAGAGGACAAGTAGTTCGAAAGGATAGTCTTATGTCAGATCAAATTCTATATTTTATTCAGCAACTTCTGAATGGTTTAACCCTTGGCAGTACTTATGCACTGATAGCTATCGGTTATACGATGGTGTACGGCATCATTGGGATGATTAACTTCGCCCACGGTGAAGTGTACATGATTGGTAGCTATGTCTCTTTTATTGTGATCGCAGGCTTAATGATGCTTGGGATTGATATCGGCTGGATCCTTGTTGCTGCGGCCTTCATTGCGGCAATTGTGGTCTCTAGTGCCTATGGTTGGAGTATTGAACGGGTTGCTTATCGGCCTGTCCGCCATTCAAAACGCTTGATTGCGTTGATCTCTGCGATCGGGATGTCTATTTTTCTGCAAAACTATGTCAGCTTATCGCAAGGCTCGCGTGATCTAGCTTTACCTAGCTTAATTTCAGGGCAATGGATCTTGGGGGAAAGCGATGGCTTTGAAGCAACCGTCACTAAGATGCAACTAACTATCTGGGTTGTTACGGTTCTTGCCATGGTGGCTTTAACATTATTTATTCGTTATTCAAAAATGGGTAGAGCCTGCCGAGCCTGTGCAGAAGATCTTAAAATGGCCAGCTTATTAGGCATTAATACCGATCGCGTCATTTCATTGACTTTCGTTATCGGTGCTGCAATGGCTGCTGTGGCTGGTGTGCTATTGGGGCAATTTTATGGTGTGATTAACCCTTATATTGGTTTTATGGCAGGAATGAAAGCATTTACTGCGGCAGTATTAGGGGGGATAGGGAGTATTCCCGGCGCCATGTTAGGTGGTTTAATCTTAGGCGTTGCAGAAGCGATGACCTCTGCATATTTAAGTACAGAATATAAAGATGTTGTGTCATTTGGTTTATTGATTGGTGTGTTGTTAATCATGCCAACCGGCATTCTGGGACGCCCGGAGGTCGAAAAAGTATGAGAAAAGAAAATTGGATTAATGCCATTGTGGCTTCAGTGACTTTTTTCGTATTGGCACTGTTCATGATGGGGTTGCAGCTCGCTCTTGATGGCACAAAACTGGTTGTTACGGTTGGGGATTCTGTACGTTGGAACTGGATCATTGCGGGTATTGTTGTCATCTTTGTTTACCAGTTGGTTCGTCCAACATTAAGTAAAGTATGGCAAGGAGTTCCTAAGAAGGCGTGGGCTATTCCTGATTTTGATGGTTCGACAGCCAAGCAAAAGATTCTTGCGGCTGTAATTATTATTGCTGCAATTATTTGGCCATTTATTGTTTCTCGCGGAAGCGTGGATATTGCCACCCTGACATTAATTTATGTAATGTTAGGCTTAGGGTTAAATGTGGTTGTTGGGTTATCCGGCTTACTAGTTCTTGGGTATGCCGGCTTTTATGCCATCGGTGCTTATACTTTTGGTTTATTAAATCATTACTATGGTTTTGGCTTCTGGGAAAGTTTACCGATTGCAGGGTTAACCGCTGCGTTAGCCGGCTTTTTATTGGGATTCCCTGTTCTAAGGTTGCGGGGAGACTATCTTGCAATAGTGACGCTTGGCTTTGGGGAAATTGTTCGTATTTTATTACTGAATAATACCGAAATCACTGGCGGGCCTAATGGGATCAGTCAATTACCGAAACCGACTTTTTTTGGCTTGGAATTTAGCCGTACTGCAAAAGATGGCTGGGATACCTTCCATAACTTTTTTGGCTTAGATTACAGCCCTGGTGACCGTATTATTTTCCTGTATTTTGTTGCCTTGTTATTAGTAGTCTTAACCTTATTTGTTATCAATCGCTTACTGCGTATGCCATTAGGTCGTGCATGGGAAGCATTGCGCGAAGATGAAATTGCTTGTCGCTCATTAGGGCTAAGCCCGACTCGAATAAAATTAACCGCATTTACTATCAGTGCAGCCTTTGCGGGGTTTGCAGGGACGTTATTTGCCGCCCGGCAAGGGTTTATCAGCCCAGAATCTTTTACCTTTGTGGAGTCGGCATTTGTGTTAGCCATTGTCGTTTTAGGGGGAATGGGCTCACAAACTTCCGTGATTTTAGCCGCAATTATCTTAGTCGTATCACGGGAAATGATGCGTGACCTTAATCAATACAGCATGCTGTTATTAGGGGCGCTGATGGTACTGATGATGATCTGGCGACCACAAGGCCTATTACCGATGAATCGTCGTCAAATGCAGGTGAAAAAAGTCCCTGAAGGGGAGGGCGTATGAGCCATATAACAACGCCTTTGCTACAAGTTAATGGCTTAACAATGCGTTTTGGTGGGTTACTTGCCGTCAACAATGTTGAGTTAACTATTAATCAAGGGGAAATAGTTTCACTGATTGGCCCGAATGGGGCGGGTAAAACCACCATTTTTAACTGTTTAACGGGTTTTTATAAGCCAACCAGTGGCACAATTTTATATCGTGAAAAACATCTTGAAGGGCTGACAGGGCAGTCTATTGCCCGCCTTGGTGTCATCCGAACATTTCAGCATGTGCGGTTATTTAAAGAAATGACGGTGATTGAAAATTTACTTGTGGCGCAACATCAACATTTAAAAAGTGGCATTTTTTCTGGGCTATTGAAAACCCCTGCGTTTCGTCGGGCAGAGGCTGAAGCGCTTGATAATGCGGTAAAATGGCTTGAGCGTGTTGATTTACTCCCCTTTGCCAATCGACAAGCGGGTAATTTAGCCTATGGGCAGCAACGTCGGTTAGAAATAGCTCGCTGTATGGTCACTCGCCCTGAAATATTAATGCTAGATGAACCTGCAGCAGGTCTTAATCCTAAAGAAACCAATGATTTAGATGACTTGATTGCCGAGTTACGAGCTCATCATAATGTTTCAATTCTATTAATTGAACATGATATGAAATTAGTCATGGGAATTTCAGATCGCATTTATGTCGTGAATCAAGGAACGCCATTAGCGAATGGGACACCGAGTGAGATTCGTCAACATCCTGATGTGATAAAAGCCTATTTGGGGGAAGCTTACTGATGCTAGAGTTTAAAAAAGTTTCTACTCATTATGGAAAAATTCAAGCACTACATGAAATTAGTTTGAATATCCAAAAAGGTGAAATTGTGACCTTAATTGGAGCAAATGGTGCAGGGAAAACCACCTTGCTCAGTACGCTTTGTGGCGATCCACGTGCATCGGAAGGTCAAGTCATCTACCGAGGCGTCGATATCACCCAATTGCCCACTTCGAAAATTATGCGTGAAGACATTGCATTAGTACCCGAAGGGCGGCGTGTGTTTTCTCGTATGACAGTGGAAGAAAATCTCGCGATGGGGGGATTTTTTGCCGATCGCCAACAGTACCAAGAACGTATTGAGCGAGTTTATAAGCTATTTCCAAGGCTGTATGAGCGTCGAAGCCAACGTTCAGGAACGATGTCTGGCGGTGAGCAACAAATGCTAGCGATAGGCCGTGCTTTAATGAGCCAGCCAGAGTTACTCTTACTTGATGAGCCATCCCTAGGCCTTGCTCCCATTATTATTATGCAAATTTTCGATACAATCCAACAGTTACGCGAAGAAGGAATGACGATTTTCCTTGTCGAGCAAAATGCCAACCAAGCGTTGAAACTCGCAGACCGTGGCTATGTATTGGAAAATGGGCATATTGTGCTGGAAGATAGTGGTAAGGCGTTGCTAGCGAATGAGGCAGTACGAAGCGCCTATCTAGGCGGCTAAAATTTTCGTTATCCTTCACGCTGTAGCGTTGTTGGCTTCACTCGGCTGTTTGGGTGACATACTTTATGTATGTTCCCAATTTTCGTTATCCTTCACGCTGTGGCGTTGTCGGCTTTATTCGGCTACTTGGGTCACATACTTGTGTATGTTCCCCAAGCTATCCTCATTTTGCCGCCTAGGCACAACGCGAATGATTTAGAAAATTAAATTATCATTCACTTTTTCTGATTGCTTGGGTTATCTGTTGATGCAGGTAGCCCGTTTTTGTTTCTGGTGTACACCATTTTGAGCGGTACGGCATGGGTTTTCTCGCTATACATCGTTGCAATGTTCTGTGAAGCGACTCACAATTTCGCTATTTACTTGTTTTTATGCATAAAAACAAATGTATATACAAATTTTTCTCTAGAAACATACAGCTACTTGTTGTTGTATAACTTCTCTTGTGTTCCAACCTTCACACTTCCTATAAAATTTCAAATTTAAATGTATATACTTTGTGAAGTAAATGTATATATATTTGAATCATAGATAAACACTCTAAATAAGTAGATAGTCTCGAGTAAGTTGATATTAAATTAATCTATTGATTTTAAATCAAATAATTAATTTTAAAACACTGGTGCATCGCCACTAACTGGGTATCTCGCAGATTATTATAAATAAAATTGTTAATTTAAAGTTAATTAAAAATGGATAATAGGGGATACAACCATGTTAAATCGTACTGACTCAACTCGAGTGATCCGCGCACCACGTGGCAGTGAGAAAACCTGTAAGAGCTGGCTGACAGAAGCGGTATATCGCATGCTCCAAAATAATTTAGACCCTGATGTCGCTGAGCACCCTCAAAGCTTAGTGGTCTATGGCGGTATTGGTCGTGCGGCACGTGATTGGGAATGCTATGACAAAATTTTAGATGTGCTGACCACACTGGAAGATGACCAAACATTACTCGTGCAGTCAGGTAAACCTGTAGGTGTGTTCCCTACCCATCCAGATGCGCCGCGTGTATTGATCGCAAACTCAAATATTGTTCCTCACTGGGCGAATTGGGATCACTTCAATGAGTTAGATCGTAAAGGCTTAATGATGTATGGCCAAATGACGGCCGGTTCTTGGATCTATATTGGTTCTCAAGGGATCGTTCAAGGCACCTATGAAACGTTCGTTTCACTGGCCAAACAACACTTTAATGGTAACGCAGCAGGGCGTTGGATCTTAACGGGCGGTTTAGGTGGAATGGGCGGAGCACAGCCATTAGCAGCAACCATGGCGGGTTTTAGCATGATAGCGGTCGAATGCGATGAAAGCCGTATCGATTTTCGTTTAAGAACCCGCTATGTGGATAAAAAAGCGACGACATTAGATGAGGCACTACAATACATCGAGGAAGCCAAAGCAAATGGCCAGCCAGTTTCTGTTGGGTTATTAGGTAATGCGGCTGATGTTTATAGTGAACTGGTGAAACGCAATATCACCCCTGATTCCGTCACTGACCAAACGAGTGCCCATGACCCTGTGCACGGTTACTTACCACAGGGTTGGACACTCTCCCAATGGCGTGAAAAACAACAAACCGCAGCTGCTGAAGTGACCAAGGCAGCGAAAAAAAGTATGGCAGTCCAAGTGGATGCGATGTTAACGATGCAAAAGCGTGGCTCAGCGGCTTTTGACTACGGCAATAATATTCGCCAAATGGCAAAAGATGAAGGCATTAGTAATGCCTTTGATTTCCCAGGTTTTGTTCCTGCTTATATTCGCCCTCTGTTTTGTGAAGGTATTGGCCCATTCCGTTGGGTTGCGTTATCTGGTGATCCTGAAGATATCTATAAAACAGATCAAAAAGTAAAAGAATTATTACCAGATGACAAACACTTACATAATTGGCTCGATATGGCACGCGAGCGTATCGCATTCCAAGGGCTTCCTGCACGTATTTGTTGGGTAGGCTTAAAAGACAGAGAAAGATTAGGACGAGCTTTCAACGAAATGGTGAAAAGTGGTGAGTTAAAGGGGCCAATTGTGATCGGTCGTGATCACTTAGATTCAGGCTCTGTGGCTAGCCCTCACCGTGAAACGGAATCCATGAAAGATGGTTCTGATGCGGTATCAGACTGGCCTTTATTGAACGCACTATTAAATACCGCAGGTGGCGCAACATGGGTCAGTTTACATCACGGTGGTGGTGTTGGCATGGGCTTCTCACAACATTCAGGCGTCGTCATTGTGTGTGATGGAACGGACGCTGCTGATAAGCGTTTAGCTCGTGTTTTACATAATGACCCTGCAACGGGCGTTATGCGTCATGCAGATGCAGGTTATGACATCGCCATTAACTGCGCGAAAGAGCAAGGACTGAACTTGCCGATGGTGAAGTAATGTCGTGTGCCAGCTGAAGTTGAGCTGGCATCTTTCTGGAATAGAAGGAATTCAGTATGAATGCTGCGTTAACTCAGAAAAGACAAGGGCCACTGGCGGGGATCAAAGTGATCGATTTAAGCCGTGTGTTAGCAGGCCCTTATTGCACAGGTATGATGGCCGATCTTGGTGCTGAAGTGATCAAAATTGAAGTGCCCAACCACGGTGATGATAGCCGCCATTTAGGGCCATTCATTGATGGGGAAAGTGTTTATTACGGTTTAATTAACCGAGGTAAACGCAGTATTGAATTGGATCTTAAAGCGGATGAAGACCGAGCGATTTTATTCCAGCTAGTCAAAGAAAGTGATGTGGTGGTTGAAAACTTTCGTCCTGGTGTGACTCAACGACTCGGTATCGATTTCGAGAGCCTAAAGCAGCACAACCCTAAATTAATCTACGCCAGTATCTCTGGATTTGGGCAAAACAGCCCACTCGCCAGTTATCCCGCTTATGACATCGTGGCACAAGCGATGTCAGGCCTAATGAGTGTCACTGGTTTCCCAGAAACAGGGCCTACACGCAGTGGTGAGTCAATTGGCGATGTGTGTGCAGGGATGTTTGCCTCATGGGCGATAAGTAGTGCGTTATTTGCGAGAGAGCGTCATGACGAAGCGGCACAGTATATTGATGTAGCGATGGTGGATGTCTTACTGAGTATGCAGTTAACTGGGCTTTCAAACCTATTTGCTCATGATAAGGCTCCGAGCCTAGTGGGTAACCGCCATCCAGTATCTACGCCATTCGATACTTATCAGGCAAAAGATGGCTTAGTGGTTATCGCGATTGCGAGTGAAAAGCTATTCCAACGTTTTTGTGAATGTATGGAAAAATCGGAGTTATGTCACGACTCACGCTACCTTAATGACCCGAGCCGAACACAGCACCAAGCTGAACTTAGAAAAGAGATCGAAAGTTGGACACGCCAAAAAACCGTTGAAGAGGTATGCGACATTTTATTAAATGCGGGCGTTCCTGCTTCACCAATTCATAATTTACACCAAGCAACACAAAGTGAGCATGCCCAAGTGAGGCAAGTTCTGACGCACCTGAATGATGGGGGAACGCCTTTGGTTTCTCAACCAGTTTTTTTCAATGGGAATAAACCTCATTCGACCCGCCGTGCGCCAAAATTAGGTGAGGCAAACTTAGTGTATAAGCCAGCGAGAACAACCATTAAAAATGCGGAGACGATGCAATGAGTTTTGATATTAATGAAACAGAACAAGCGGTTGTGGATGCGATAGAAAAAGTTTGTCATGACATTTTACAGCCGAATGCACAAAGATACGATGAGACAGAAACCTTTTGCGCAGAAAGTTTACAAGCGTTAGGAGAAATGGGCTGTTGGGGAATTAATTTACCTGAACAGTATGGCGGTTTTGGTATTGGCAGTGTGGCGATGAGTCAGGTAGTCGAAGCTGTTGCTGCCGCTTGTGCTTCGACTTCATCGGCTCTAACGGCACATTTTTTGGCGACAGATTCAATTTTAATTGGTGGTACCGAAGAGCAAAAAAATTATTGGTTACCAAAAGCCGCTGCAGGAGAATTATTAGGCGCATTTGGCTTAACTGAGCCGGCTGCGGGTTCTAATCCTGCAGATATGCGAACCGTGGCAACTCGTGAAAATGGTGGCTGGCGTATTCGGGGTAATAAACACTATATTACTAACGCCAAAGAAGCCGACTTTATTGTGCTATATGCGAAAACGGATGTAGAAGCGGGAGCCCGTGGGATCAGCGCATTTATGATCCCTAAAGGCACGGAAGGTGTGGCATTTTCTCAACCTGAAAAAACGATGGGATTACGGGGGAGCACGATTTATGAATTAGCACTGAATTGTTGGCTACCGGAATCGGCATTACTGGGAGAGGAAAATAAAGGGTTCCATACCGCGATGGAAGTTTTAGATAAAGGGCGTGTTGAGGTGGCCGCAACATCCCTTGGTATTGCTCGCGCTGCGATGGAAAGTGCTTTAGGTTGGGTAAAAGAACGCCAAATTGGTAAAAAACCATTAGCCGCATACCAAGGAACTCAATGGCGTATTGCGGATATGCATACCCAGTTGGAGGCCGCTCGTATGTTGACTTGGCAAGCTGCCGAATTGCGTGATTCAGGGGAGCGTTTTAGCTTGCAATCTGCGACAGCGAAATTGTTTGCCGCTGAGTGCGCGGGTTTTGTTACAGATGCAGCATTACAGCTACATGGCGGCTACGGCTATATTCGTGACCTTCCCCTTGAACGTTATGTGCGTGATGCGCGGATTTTACGGATTTTTGAGGGCACGTCAGAAATACAAAAAATTATTATTTCACGTGCCGTTTTAGATGCCCACTAATTTATTTTAAGTATTGAGCGAGTAAGCGGGACAGGCGTTTACTGGTTTATGGAGCACCATAGGAAGCACTACCTGACAACAGGATCATGGAATTAAAAACACAACAACAATCAGGTTTAAGAATGTATTTCAATTAGTTATTTAGGGTGAATAACAGATAAAACATCACCCAGCGTAATGCTTAATAACTGTACCTTACAACTGTAGTTATTGCGGTTCCATTACGATTAATTGGTTCATTCTTTAAGCCAGCCTTGCTTAAAGAGGAGTTACCATGACAGTTTCAAACGACATCGCTACAGGGCAAAAAAACCGGCAGGAGAATGTACCTTTAATCGAAGCGCGTTCCATCGATTACATTCCAGAGTCCGAGCGCCACGGCACCTTATCAAGCCAATTCACACTTTGGTTTGGTTCTAATTTGCAAATAACCGCAATTGTAACCGGAGCCTTGGCAGTCGTACTGGGTGGGGATGTATTCTGGTCATTAATTGGCTTATTTATTGGCCAGCTGCTAGGTGGTGCGGTGATGGCTTTGCATGCGGTGCAAGGGCCAAAATTGGGGTTACCACAAATGATTTCGAGCCGTGTACAGTTTGGTGTATACGGTGCAGTCATCCCTATTTTATTAGTTTGCATGATGTATGTCGGGTTTTCTGCCAGTGGTACCGTGCTGGCAGGGCAAGCGGTGGGTCAGTTATTACATGTGACGGATTGGGTTGGAATTATCATTTTTGGTGTGGTGATTATTGGCATCACAATTTGTGGTTATCGCATCATCCATATTTTAGGAAAAGTGGCGAGCGTTATTGGTGTAATTACGTTCTTCTATCTATTTTTCCGTCTATTTTATATGAATGATGTTTCGGTACTACTGGAAAACCGCCATTTTAGCTGGACTAATTTTTTATTAGCGATGTCATTGTCTGCTTCTTGGCAAATTGCTTTTGGGCCTTATGTTGCTGACTATTCACGTTATTTACCGACTAAAACTCCGACAATCAAAGCCTTTTTGGCCGTAGGTTCAGGGACAGTCATTGGTACGCAAGCATCGATGATTTTAGGGGTTTTTGCCGCAGCACTTGCAGGGAATAAATTTGCGGGTAACGAAGTCTCATATATTGTGGGCTTAGGTAGCACAGGTTTGATAGCGGCTCTGTTATATATCAGTATTTTCTATGGAAAAGTGACGATAACTGCACTGAATGCTTATGGCAGTTTTATGTCTATGGCGGCAATTTGGTGTGGCTTCCGTGGGAAAAGCCAAATTTCTCGTGGGCAAAGGTTGTTCTTTATTATTTTAATGGTCAGTTTCTCAACCTTACTTGGACTAGCAGGCCAGCATTCATTTTTAAAACTCTTTTCTGCTTTCTTATTGTTTTTGCTTGCATTCTTTACCCCTTGGAGCGCAATCAACTTGGTTGACTACTATTGGGTCACTAAAGGCCGCTACGACGTTCCTGAACTCGCAAACCCAAATGGCCGCTATGGGCGTTGGAATAAAGTTGGGATATTCACTTACATTGTGGGTGTGTTAATACAGTTACCCTTTATTTCAACAGGGTTTTATACCGGGCCTTTAGTCGAAAAACTCGGTGGTGTTGATATCTCATGGATTGTGGGCTTGGTGGCAACCAGTGTTATTTACTATGTTGCGATTAAAAAATGGCCTATGTCAGTGGCAGACCGATTGATATTACCCACAAGTAAATAAATATTTCATCAAAAACTAGCATTAAAAATAGTAAAAATTGAGACAACCAGTAGCAGTGTGAATATCACTGTTACGGTTTCTCTCAACCTAAAAAACGATTTTAGAACATCATCATACCCAACAATCATTGAAGAATTGGGATAGGAGTTGCTATGAAAATTTTAGTCGCAGTGAAGCGAGTAATAGACCATAACGTCAAAATAAGAGTAAAAGCCGATGGCTCAGGCGTTGAATTGGCGAATGTCAAAATGGCCATCAACCCCTTCGATGAAATCGCTGTCGAGGAAGCTGTACGTTTAAAAGAGGCGGGAAAAGCGACAGAAGTTATTGCTGTTTCTGTTGGTGATATTGGCTATCAAGAAACATTACGCAGTGCGATGGCGATTGGTGCTGACCGCGGCATTTTAGTCCAGAGGTCTGGAGAGTTGACCTTAGAACCACTGGATATTGCGCGTTTACTTCAACGAATTGTGGAAAAGGAACAGCCGGATCTTATTTTATTAGGCAAACAAGCTATTGATGATGATTGTAATCAAATAGGCCAAATGCTTAGCGCATTATTAGATTATCCGCAGGCGACATTTGCCTCACAAATTCAGTTTGAAGGCCAATTGCTGCAAGTTACAAGGGAAATTGATGGCGGGTTAGAAACATTAGAGATGCCATTACCCGCGGTTATCACAACGGACTTACGTCTTAATGAACCTCGTTATGCAACTTTACCTAACATCATGAAAGCTAAGAAAAAAACGTTAGATATTATCGATATTGTTGAGATGGATTTTACGCCATTAGGGCAAATTAAAACGCTTAGTGTCTCCGAACCCAAAAAACGGGCAGGGCAATGTACATTGTTAAGCAATGCGACAGAGCTAGTCAGTGCATTGCACGCGAAAGAAGTGATTTAATCGAGGGAAATATCAATGAGCCAAATATCTGTATTAGTGGTGGTCGAACATGATAACCAAACAATTAAAACCTCTACTTATCATAGCATTAACGCTGCAAAACAACTTCTTGCTGCGGGTGATCATTTGCACTTATTAGTTGCGGGAGATGAGACGAAATTGGTCGCTCAGCTAGCTGCGAGCATAAAGGGTGTGAGTAAAGTTCTAGAAATACAATCAGATAACTTGAAAAACCAACTCGCAGAACCGATGGCTCACGCTGTGGTTAATATCGCAAAGGAATATTCCCATTTACTGTTTCCTGCGACGACATTTGGGAAAAATATAGCCCCACGGGTTGCTGCAACGTTAGGGATTGCACAAATTTCAGACATTACCCAAATTATTGATTCTCAAACCTTCATTAGGCCTATTTATGCAGGAAATGCGTTAGCAACAGTGCAGAATAATGGCCAACAAGTGGTTATTACGGTGCGTAGTTCGACATTTTCGGGGGGATATGAAGCACAAAGTGATGCTGAAATTGAAACCGTTTCCCTTGCCGATATTCCCTTGCGTAGTCAGCTAAAAAGCCAATCTCTAACCCAAGTTAGCCGTGCGGAATTGAGCTCTGCAAAAGTGGTTATTTCAGGTGGGAGAGGTTTGAGCTCTGGTGAAAATTTTGCGCTATTGGAAACAATCGCTGACAAATTGGGCGCTGCGGTTGGTGCTTCACGTGCCGCGGTCGATGCAGGCTTTGTTCCGAATGACTATCAAGTCGGGCAAACAGGGAAAATTGTTGCACCAGATTTATATATCGCAGTAGGAATTTCAGGGGCAATTCAACACGTTGCAGGCATGAAAGAAAGTAAAGTAATCGTTGCGATTAATAGTGACCCTGAAGCGCCGATTTTCCAAGTTGCAGATTATGGCATTGTTGGCGATCTATTTGAGATCTTACCGGAATTTGACAAAGCATTAGCGTAAGAGGTGGATGAATGGCTATCGACAATATTGATAAGATAAACGAGGCTCCCGAGCGGGAATCGATGGAGTTCGATGTCCTGATTGTCGGTGGTGGACCTGCGGGGTTATCTGCAGCAATACGATTAAAACAGCTTGCCACAGAGAAAGGAACAGACATATCGGTTTGTTTAATTGATAAAGGCGCACAGATAGGTGCTCATGTTTTATCTGGTGCGGTGATTGATCCACGGGCTCTTGATGAATTGCTGACAGACTGGCAGCAAAAGGTTTCAGGCCCCTTAACACCTGTAAACCATGACCGTTTTTTATGGTTGAAAGAGAAAAAAGCAAGTCATTTACCGCTATCTTTATTACCAAAGTGTTTGAAAAATGATGGTAATTTCATTGGTAGCTTAGGGCAGGTCAGTGCTGCGCTTGCCGTGGAAGCTGAAAGATTAGGGGTTGATGTTTTTGCTGGTTTTGCTGCGACTGAAGTGCTATTTGATGAGACAAACCAAGTAATAGGTGTCACCACTGGAGATATGGGACTCGATAAATCAGGTAACCCAACACCGATGTATCAACCGGGTATGAATTTGCTTGCGAAAATGACCTTTTTTGCGGAAGGGTGCCGAGGTCAACTCGGTAAACAATTAATAAACCATTTTAATTTATCTGCAGAGAGTGGCAAACAAACCTATGGTTTGGGAATTAAGGAAATCTGGCAAATTCCAAAAGAGCAACATCAAGCAGGGTTAGTTGTCCATTCTGTTGGTTGGCCACTAGATAACCACACCTATGGCGGTGGCTTTGCTTATCACTATGGAGATAACTTAGTCGCAGTGGGTTTGGTCGTCGGGCTAAATTATGAAAACCCTTATTTATCACCATTTGATGAGTTTCAACGCTTAAAAACCCATCCTGCTTTTAGTGATTTTTTATTGGGTGGAGAGCGGATCAGTTATGGTGCTAGAACGATGGTGGCGGGTGGGTTAGCCGCGTTACCCGAATTAAGCTTTCCTGGTGGGGTGCTAATTGGCGATGATGCTGGTTTTTTAAACGCGGCTCGTATCAAAGGCACCCATTGTGCCGTTAAAAGTGGCGCACTAGCGGCAGAAGCGTGGTTTAGCGCTATCCAGAATGGAATGGTTGACTATTTACAGTTTAAACAGCAATTTCGACAGCTATTTGAAGAGAGCTGGTTATATCAAGAGCTTTACCAAACACGGAATTTTAAGCCTTATATGAAAAAAGGTTTAGTCGTTGGTTCAATGCTATTTGGTGCAGAACAACTGTTATTAAAAGGGCGCAGCCCGTGGACGTTGAAATTAAAACAATCGGACCACGAAGGAATAAAAGAAGCGAAAGGTTTTACACCGATAGACTACCTAAAACCCGATGGTAAATTAATTTTTGATAAGCCTTCTTCCGTTTTTTTATCGAATACGAACCATGAAGAGGAACAACCCTGCCATTTAAAACTGGCTGATACTAATGTTCCTATCCAAGTTAATTTAATGAAATATGCTGCGCCTGAGACACGTTATTGCCCCGCTGGAGTCTATGAAATTATAGGGGATAAAAGTGAAGAAAAACTACAAATTAATGCACAAAACTGCCTGCATTGTAAGGCTTGTGACATTAAAGATCCGTTACAAAATATCACCTGGACTGCTCCCCAAGGAGGGGAAGGGCCTATTTATCAAGGAATGTAAAACGAATTTATTGTGATGTAGATGTGCTTGATATTTTTTGTTTTATCAGTCGCTTTGGGGCAATTTTGCCCCATTTTTTTATTTCTGCATTAATTCTCAATTCGCGAATGTAATTTTAATTTGTAGCGCGAACCCGCGGTGATCATTTTAACATAGCTAATTAGGGTCTTACCTGTCCAAGTGCGCCGACTAAGTTGTAAACAAGGTGAGTTTTCTTTAATTGATAATGATTGAGCAATGGACTTTGTGGCTAATGCGGCTTCAATGGTATGTTCCATTTCACTGACAGGAAAATGGCGTTGCAAGTAACCGCTAGGCGTTTCTGTATCGCCATATTTTTGCTTAACAAAGTCAGGCACAATGGCGTGGTTAACATAGCGTTCTTCTAACATTAAAGGGATATCGTTTTCAAAATGAAGAACTTTACAGTATCCCACATCACTTCCTTCGCTAATTCCGAGCTGTAGTGCGATTTCTGCTGACGCGGAAATAATTTTAAGTTGTAATTGGTGACCGCTATATTTGTTACCGCTCGTTGAGATCTCATCAAAAATATCAAATGCTTTTGTAACCGGGAGCTCATGTTTTTGGGTGGCAACAAATGTGCCTTTCCCTGCAATTCGATTTAGGATCCCTTTTTGGCTTAACTCTGAAATGGCTTTATTCACCGTCATACGGCTTACATTGAACTGAGCGCATAGCTCTAATTCTGTCGGTATTTGAGTTTCAGGCATAAAAATACCTAAATCAATACTGCGTAAAATGTAAGACTGGATTTGCTTATATGCAGGTTGTGATGTCATCGCTGTTATTCAAAATTATTGTTAAAGGAAGGAGTGGTAAAATTGCTTTATTGCCACATTTCACTCACAAACTTTGTATTGAATGCAAGTTTATCAGTAATTACTGGCTTTGCTAGTAGGAGACACCTATTTCTAATAATTAACCTGAGTTAAATAACAGTTTAGAGTGCTCGTCATTGTCTGAATTATTTTATTATAAGGTAAGTTTTACTAGGGCTATATACCTTTATTTATTATCATAATGTTAAATTTACTTAGCGAAATAGGCATTTACTCATGCGAGTTCAATATTTCCATGTCAGTCTTACTCAATGTGATTATCAAAATGTCAGCCCAATGGGGATGGTAAGATTGATTGCCTCTGAAAAAGTATTTTTCTTTAATCAGGATGATTTTTCAAATAGCCAAATATTTTTAGAGCGCATACAGCAAGGTGACTCTTTGGTTATTTGTGCAGAAGAGATGAATGATGGAAGCTATTGGGTTGAATGGGTTTACCATGCTGAGCATGGCCGGCTTGAGCCCGATAGAACCGTTGGCTTTAATCGTTCACTAGGAAAACAATACTTAATTTCGTTAGTCTTAATGGCACTGATACCTGCGGTGTATTACTGTTTTACTGAGGCAGACGACAGTTTCTTGATGATAATATTAGTGGCCATTTTGGGTTGTGCTGCTTTCGCTGGGATCATTCTTTTTGGCTTAGCACTCGTACAAACAAAGCATATTTTAAGCCCAAAACGAAAATTAATTTTGAAAGCGCTAGATTCAGTTATTGCTGGGAAATATAAACTGTTTGAAGAAAGTTCATATATTGAAATCGACGGTATCAAGAATCCTAAATCTAAGCCTGTAAAATTACATAAAGCTGCTGAAATTAATGTTGATAAAACATCACTATCCGTGACAAAAGGCAAGGTAAATATCACTGCAAATTACAACCTTACGATCGCTGCAGGAGATACTATCCAAACACTCAATAAAGTTAATTTACAGATTAATAAAAAACACATGGGAGTTCTAGTCTCAGCAAATGAGCCCCTTTTTAATAATCATAAATTATTTATTGCACAGGCGGATGAACTTGAGGTTTTACATAAAAATATTCAGGAAGATTCAAAGGAACAAGTCGTTTTTGGCATCCTAAATCATCAAGACGGACTAGCATATAGCCTGATAGGTAAAGGCGCTCCACAAGAAAGAGGGTTCTATATTGGTTTGTGGGGCTTTATATTCTGTATTCTAGCGCTTTTCATTCTAGCCGTTGGTAGCGTATCTATTAGCGAAACCTTTGAAAAAGGCGGCTATTGGGATTATTGGGACTGGATGAATATTATTGATACTGGTGTCATGTTTATCAGTTTTTCAGGAGCTATTTTACTCGGAATAAGCTTCCTTATTGCTTTATGTGTGGCGATTTATTTTAAAGTGTCAAAACGCGGTAATGCCTATTATCAATCTCAATATTTTTTAAAACAACTTCGTCGGCAGCACGGTAAAACAGATTATGTGACGGAGGTGCGTTCATGAACCCATTTCTCAGTAAACGATTCCTTATTTTAACGTTTATTTTTGCACTCAGTTTATTGTTCACTCTTTTTGTTTTTATTCGTGGTGGTACGGAAGATTGGCAATGGCAAAACCATAATGAAAATAGTGTAGCAATAGGTAGCTATGATTTCGCAACGACATTTCCATCTGAAAAGGGGATGCTAATAATAGCTCAAAAAAGCAGTCGTTCTAGCTATTATTATTCTTATAGTCCTTATGAAACGTTGAGTGAATATGATTACCAGATATTGTTTGCAGATAATCAAGGTGTCCATTTTATTACGTATGGTGACCAAAGCTTCTATAATGCTGTTTGTGAAAGAAATGAGTGCCTAATCATGCTAAGGGATGGCTACCGCACTATTAATTTAACTAATTTTTCAGTAAGTGAATTAATTCCTTGGGGAGATAGACCCAGCTCTCTATTTTCGACATTAATTATGGGAAAAATTTATCAATCTAAAGGTTCTCCTTTTTATGTGGTTGCGGATAATGAAAATATTTTTATTAGCGCAGATAAAGGAATGGTATGGGAACATTTTATGAATGTTCGTGATTTAGCTAAATCATTATTTCCTGAGGAAATTTCTGGTAATTCAAATTTCTCCTACGCAACTTATCGAGATAAAATCGTAATGTGGTACAGCTACGGTAATCAAATGGGATCACTGGAAGTTATCATGGATATCCCCACTAAACAGGTTATTAGTAGTAAATGGTTACCTGTCAGAATTAATGAATCAGCACAAAATCGTCATGGCGATATTTTTGTGGTTGCTCAGGAGCCTTCACGCCGTTTATTTTCTTTGATGCAATTCCAAACTAATGGTGATTTTGAGGTTATTGCAGAAAGCGGTTATAACCATTTGAACAGCTTAAAAGTTGGCAATCAAGGAGTAATTGTTTCGAATTCAGTTAGAGGTTCACAACAATATTTAATGATGGATATTGCAACGAAAGAGATTCGTTATCGCCCTGAATTTCCTTTGTATAACAAAATATACAATATGGCGGACCAATCCTTGATTGAAATAGAAAGCACTTATTCGAATGAAGGTAATTTGACTAAAGGTGTACAAGTTTCTTATCAATCTTTGCATTGATATGTAATTATGCTTTAGCGCGTTTTCATTCAAGAAGGATAGGGGAAACTCTATCCTTTTTTATATTGGTTACTTAAAAGGTTAATTTAATACGGAGATGGGAATAGTTTGCGGTAAATCTTCGCGTTAAGATGAGTAAGAGGGCCTTTCAATGGTAGATTGAAAAATAGATAAAAATTAATCAATTCTAATTGATTATAAGGAAATATTACCTTTAATCAGAAAAAACAAATAAAATAAAAGAAATATAGATAATAATATATATTATTATCTATAGAGGGGATATTCGATATCATCACTAAAGATTACTAATTAAATTGTTTTTCTAAATTTACCCATATTTAATCAAACGGTTGATTTTATTTTAGTAAACCTTAGTGACTTTATGAATATTATCGTAATTAAAAATCAAGCTAAACATAAGGTAAAAAATAGGTAGTATTGACTAGATCCTATTCTTCATTTAATGCAAAATAACAGTGCAAAAATTAATTCTAATTCTAATTCTAATTCTAATTCTAATTCTAATTCTAATTCTAATTCTAATTCTAATTCTAATTCTAATTCTATTTTAATTGAGATAGCTAAATGAATATATCCAAAATCAGTATTGCATCTATTTTTATTGCAAGTGCATTATTAAGTGGTTGTGCTAAAGAATCTTCTCGCTCTTTAGCTGTAGAAAAAGTTGCGACATATAATACTCAATATTCAGGTCCAAAAAGCCCAATATCAATAGGGAAATTCGATAATCGTTCTAGTTATATGAATGGTATTTTCTCTGATGGTGTTGATCGTTTAGGTAATCAATCTAAAACCATTTTGATGACACATTTACAGCAAACAGGTCGTTTTAATGTATTAGACCGTGCAAATATGCAAGAGCTTAAAGAAGAAGCTGGCATTAAAGGTCAGTCTCAACAGTTAAAAGGTGCAACTTATGTGATTACTGGTGATGTTACTGAATTTGGGCGAAAAGAAGTAGGGGATCGCCAGTTATTCGGTATTTTAGGTCGGGGTAAATCACAAGTAGCGTATGCCAAAGTCAATTTAAACGTTGTTAATGTTCAAACATCTGAAGTGGTATTTTCTTCACAAGGTGCTGGTGAATATGAATTATCAAATAGGGAAGTGATTGGTTTTGGTGGCACCGCTAGTTATGACTCAACATTGAATGGAAAAGTATTAGATTTAGCCATTAGGGAAGCTGTAAATAACTTAGTTTCGGGTATTGAAAGTGGTGCATGGCAGCCAGCTAAATAAGGAAATACGATGAAAATTAAATTATTGGCTGTTATGGCCGGTGCGATTTTATTAAATGGCTGTGCCAATGAACCAAAACCATTATATAACTGGGATGGTTATCAAACAACGGTTTACCAATATTATCAACAAACAGAAACTAGCCCCCAAGAGCAAATTCAAGCTTTGAAAAAGAATTTGGAAATGAGCAAAGCAAAAGGTTTGGCAACTCCGCCAGGGTTACATGCACATTTAGGGTTATTGTACTCAACAACCGGAGTGGTTGATCTTGCAATGCAAGAATTCACAGCAGAAAAAGCATTGTATCCAGAATCTGCGGCTTACATGGATTTTCTCATGAAAAATAAAGGAAAAGTAAAATGAAACATTTACTTATAGTCTGCGGATTGGTGATGACATGGTTATTAACGGGATGTGCTCAGTCAACTAAAGTTGATTACACGGCATTTAATCAAAGTAAACCAAAAAGTATTCTGGTGCTATTACCACAAAATAGTTCACCAGAGGTACAGGCAAGTCATGGTTTATTATCACAAGCGACCTTTCCTTTAGCTGAGGCGGGTTATTATGTGTTCCCTGTTGCTGTTGTTGAGGAAACTTTTAAGCAAAACGGGATGACAAATTCGGGTGATATTCAGGCTGTTCCTCCAGAAAAATTACGTGAAATTTTTGGTAATGATGCGGTACTTTATTTGAATATTACTGAATACGGAACAAGTTATCAGGTTATTTCCAGTGATACTCGCGTTACAGCGGATGCAAAATTGGTTGATGCTAGGACAGGGGCGTTATTATGGAGTGGCTCCGCAACTGCATCGAGTGCTGAAAATAATTCCTCGTCAAATAGTATTATTGGGGTGTTAGTATCTGCTGTTGTTAACCAAATCGTAGATACAATGACAGATAAAAGCTATGCAATTGCAGGTATAACAAGTGTCAGGTTATTATCTGCAGGTAAACCTAATGGTATCTTATATGGGCCTAGGTCACCTAAATACGGTAAAGATGCTCAGTAATTATTAATTATTTTAATAATGGGTAAAATAAAACTATTTTACCCATTTTATTTAAGTTATCTTTTATTTAAGTTAAATTAATGTATTTAATTATGTTGTTATATTAAGTATATGTACTTTTACTAATGTAGTTAAACTAAATTTAATAAAATTAAACTCTTATTTAATAAATAAATTAAGACTGTGACTTGAGTCAAGTTGTTCCTGCCTCTCTTGCTAATAATGTGATAGAGGTACAATATTATGACAATAGCGATTACTTTGGTAATACAACTGTTATATATATAATAGCAGTCGGTTGTACTAATTCCTCGTTGATAGGAGTCATAGTATGTTCTTGTTAAACGAATCTCTCATTTCAAGGTATTTCTTCTATATGAAGAAATGGTTCAATATTGATATCTCTTTAGCCTTCTTTTTCCCAAATAAATAACCTTTCTATTTTCCTTTCTTAAAGTTTTTTTAACTTATTTCACTATGGGTTAAATCTCTATTATTTATTATTTAATGAAAAATTAAAGGTATTATCATGGCTAAAAGAATCGTAGAACCATTCCGTATTAAAATGGTAGAAAATATCCGTATTCCATCAAGAGAAGAACGTGAAGCGGCGTTAAAAGAAGCAGGATATAACCCATTTTTACTACCAAGCAGCGCGGTTTATATTGATTTATTAACTGACTCAGGTACCAATGCGATGAGTGACCACCAGTGGGCAGCAATGATTACTGGTGATGAAGCGTACGCAGGATCTCGTAACTATTATGATTTAAAAGATAAAGTGAAAGAGATGTTTGACTATGATTACGTCATTCCTGCTCACCAAGGTCGCGGTGCTGAAAATATGTTATTCCCTGTTTTATTGAAAGTAAAACAGGAACAAGGCGGTGCTAAAAAACCGGTATTTATTTCTAATTTCCACTTTGATACAACAGCAGCACACGTTGAATTAAACGGTTGTAAGGCAATTAATATTGTTACCGAAAAAGCCTATGACTCGGATACTTATGATGATTGGAAAGGTAATTTTGATATCCAAAAATTAAAAGATAATATTGCGGAGCATGGTGCAGAAAACGTTGTTGCAATTGTATCTACTGTAACTTGTAATAGTGCAGGCGGTCAGCCAGTATCAATGGCGAATTTGAAAGAAGTTTATGAGATTGCTAAACAACATAATATCTTTGTTGTCATGGACTCGGCTCGTTTTTGTGAAAATGCGTATTTTATTAAAGAGCGTGATCCTAAATATAAAAATTCGACAATTAAAGAAATTATTCTTGATATGTATAAGTATGCTGATGCATTAACGATGTCAGCGAAAAAAGACCCACTATTAAATATCGGCGGGTTGGTTTGTATTAAAAATGATGAAAAGATCTTCACACTGGCAAGACAACGCTGTGTGCCAATGGAAGGTTTCGTGACCTATGGTGGATTAGCGGGTCGTGATATGGCGGCAATGGTACAGGGTCTTGAAGAAGGGGCTGGTGAAGAATATCTGCATTATCGTATAGGGCAAGTTAAATACTTAGGTGACCGCTTACGCGAAGGTGGTATTTCAATTCAATATCCTACAGGCGGGCACGCAGTATTTGTCGACTGTAAAAAATTGGTTCCACATATTCCAGGTGACCAATTCCCTGCGCAAGCTGTTATTAACGCACTTTATTTAGAATCGGGTGTTCGTGCGGTTGAAATTGGTTCATTCTTATTAGGCCGAGATCCTGAAACGGGCAAACAAAAACATGCAGACATGGAATTTATGCGATTAACTATTGCGAGACGCGTATATACCAATGACCATATGGATTATATTGCAGATGCTCTCATTGGGTTAAAAGATAAATTCGCAACTCTGAAAGGTCTTGATTTCGAATATGAACCACCAGTATTAAGACACTTTACAGCAAGATTAAAACCAATTAAATAATCGGTCGCTTTTCTGGTTCCCGTGCAATGCGGGAACCTCATCCTTATTCTTAAGGTAAACACCATGAATAATTCGGCAGCCAAAAAAGAACCCTCCATAATGGTAGGGGGTTTTGTGCTAGGCGGTGCCATGATCGGGGCGGGTATGTTTAGTTTGCCCACTATTATGGCTGGAGCTTGGTTTATTAACTCTGTAGCTATCTTGTTAGTTGTTTGCTTTTTTATGTTTCACTCAGGGATTTATATTTTAGAATGTATATCAAAATATGGATCAGGAACGAATTACTTTTTCATATCTAAAGAATTATTACCAAAATGGGCATGCTATATAGCTAATATGGCATTAATATTTGTACTTTATATATTAATTTATGCCTACATATCAGCTGCAGGCTCGGTTATTAAAGAAGCCGCCGCTATTTACGGATACAACATCAATTTAAGATTAATATTTATTATCTTTACATTAATATTAGGTGCGAGTATTTGGTGGAGTGGCGTTGGAGCAAGCCGTTTAACATCATTGTTTTTATTTATTAAAATAGTTTTATTTATTTTGGCTTTCTCTGGGTTATTTTTTATTGTAAAAACAGATTTGTTATTAACTTCACCGGTTGAGGGCGGACAAACAGCATTGCTACCTTTTGTCTTTATTATTATCCCCTATGCAATTACTTCTTTTGGTTATCATGGGAATGTTTGTAGTCTATATAAGCTTTATCATGAGAATGAAAGAAAGGTTGTTAAGAGTTGTGTTATCGGTTGTGTATTAGCATTGGTTCTCTATTTTCTTTGGATCATGGGGACAATGGGAAATCTACCGCGGGCAGAATTTTTGACAATTATTAATAAAGGCGGTAATTTAGACGCATTTATTGAATCACTATATGCAGTGCTGAATAGCAAAAATATTGCGACATTCTTACTGTGGTTCTCTATTAGTGCTGTATTCTGTTCATTCTTAGGTGTCGCAATTGGGTTATTTGATTACATTCTTGCTTCGCTGAATTTTAAAGATAACCCATCAGGTAGAATGAAATCTGCATTATTATGTTTCTTGCCTCCTCTTATTCTTTGCATGTTATTCCCAAATGGTTTTTTAATCGCAATAGCTTATGCAGGTATGGCGGCATGTATCTGGGCTATTATTTGCCCTGCAGTTATGGCATTAAAGGTAAGAGAGCGTTTTCCTGAATCTAAATTTAAAGTGTGGGGCGGAAAGGGGTTAATCTATGCCGTAATCGCTTTTGGTGTCTTTGGTATTATTTGCCAATTGTTAGCGCAGTTTAATTTGTTACCGATATACCGTTAATTTTTCAAAATACAAGCTGTAAAATAACTGCAAAGGTACAGTGAGGGTTCGCTGTACCTTTTTCTATCCAACAATATGGCTGACTGTAAACTAGTATTGAAATATGACCGTTTTTTTAAAGTACATTTTAATATTTTGTCCTTGATAAATAATGGGTTTAAAGGCCATTTTTTTAATCGCTTTCACCGCTTCTTCTTTAAAACCTAAATCAGGGATCTTGTTGTTTAGTATTTCAACGGATTCAACTTGGCCATCTAATCCAACTAATAACCGAATTTGTACTTTAACCACTTTTGTATAGCCTAAGGAGCGAGCCTCTTTTGGATACTTAGGGGTCGCATCCTGTAAAATTGTATAGGAAATACCACTCGAACCGAGTGCGGTATAACTTCCATCACCATTAGCAGCGAATTGGTTATTACCCGATAATATATTATTCCCTTTACCACCTTGACTACTTTCTGAAGTTGATGAGGTGGTGGCAGAATGATTTTTAGCAGCTGAATTGGATGGTGTTTCTTTAGCTGTTTCTAGTGAGTCTTGCTGTGTTTTATGGCTTATTTTATTGGCAATAAGCTGATTTTCTGTGTTATTTCGAGTGTCATTGTTCAGTAATTTACTTTGTTTTTCTTGTTTTTTTCCTTGTACGGGCTGACTGATCTCCGGTTTTGTATTTACTTTAGTTTTCTGTGTGAGCAAAGGTGATTCAACTGTATTATCAACGGGAACATTGACAGGAGTTAATGAATTTTTAAGTTGGGTTTTTGAGGGTATTTTACTTTCATTAGGTTGAGACTTGCTAAGCGGCTTCAGTTGCGAAGCAGCTTCAGCCTTCGAAGGGGATTCTGATATAACTTCTTGTAATTGCGCTTTTCTCTTACTACTCTGCTCTCCTGAGCCCCCAGAGGAGCCCATTGGCCCCCCAGAGGAGCCCATTGGCCCCCCTAGAGATAGCGTTATCGTTTCCTCACCTTCGACCATAGGTACTGCCCTACCTGTTTGTAGGGCGATAAACATAATGGCAATGATATGGATAACGAGTGACAGTACTAAAGCAAGTTTATAGCGAAAAAACGGGTTTATAGTCACTGAAACATTTCCTGTTTAAATCAATAGGTGGCTTTGATACCTGCAAAAAATGAGCGCTCATTTCCAGGAATCAATGAGCCGTAGCCTGCAGTAACATAGTCGTAGTAGGTTTTATTCATTAAGTTAGTGACTCCACCATATAATTCAATGTGTTCAATCGGTGTGTAACGAACACTCAGGTCAATGAGCTCACGTGATTTAACAACGCCATCTTCTTCTTTATTGGCATCAGAAAGGAAGTTATTGTACGAACCATAATAGGTGTACTGAATATCTCCTGATAAATCCTCAGTAAAGTCGTATTTTACTTTTAGTTTAACGGAGTGCTCTGGCACTTTAGTTAAACCACTTTTCGTGTAATCAATGGTGTTTTTGCCGTTTTCTTCCAAGAATTGACGGCCATGGTTGTTATAATCAGAACGTCCTCTGAGCCATGAATATGATTCTTGGAAGGTGAAATCACCGAGCGTTTGCTGGAAGTCAACATCGGCTCCCCAGCGGCGAGTTTTCAACAAATTCATTGTCTTCGCATCATTGACACTAGTGAGATAAATGCGATTTAACTGATTATTCGTATTGGATGTCCAGAACGTGACATTAACAGTACTAAACGCTAATTTGTCTCTTAAACCAACCTCAAATAAGTCATATTTCTCATCTTCGGCTTTAGTCGGTGTGTAAATTTTTTCACCATTAACGACCGATTGGTCACTGATTTGCAAGCCATCAGGAAGGGTGTAGCCTCGTTCATATCGCCCATAAACTCGGCCTGTATCGCGATAAAGGTAAGCAAGAGAGAGTTCTGCAGCGGTATTCCAACGGTCTGAAGTACCTGATCCATTTACCGTACCGCTTTTATCAAATGACCATTCAGCCAATTCACGTCTTAGCCCTTGAGTAAAAACAAATTGGTCTGATTTCAGGCTGTTAAGGACATAAATTGCTTTTGTTGTTTTATCATAATCGAAATTATGAGGAACCCCATAATATCGTCCTTTGCTGTCTTTTTTATAGCTTCCAATATAATGAATAGAAGCCTTTTGTTTAGCGTAATCTACGCCCAAAAGTAGGTTACTATCATCAAGGTAGCCGATATCTAGTTTGATTTTTGTTCCGTGGCTTTTTTGATTAACTTTTTGTTCCCAGTTGGCATTATTAGTATAAAAACCATCAGTGTAGAAAACATCAGTAGCAAAATTGAGTTTATCCGTAAATGCATTTTGGTAACTTAAATTATAGCTATCGACCTCGCGGTCACCGGTCAAATAACCGCTGATTGTTTTTTTAATTAACTTACCATTTTCATCAATCCCAACAGTGACGGTTTTGTCTGGTGGAACGTAGTCTTTACCATACTTTTTGATATTACGTGATGTGAGCGTTTTTACGTACTGAGAACTTTCAGTGAGATGGCTTCCTCGCAACATCAGGCTTTGATCTGAAGTGAGATCCCATCTTCCACCTAATGAATAATATTCTGAATTACGGTAGGTATCTTTATAGTAAAGGTCACGATTTAGTTTACTGGCAGTGCCTAAAATTGAAAGTTTATCATTAACCCGCGCCCCTAAATTAGCATTTAAACGGTATCCTTCTGAGTTCCATTCAGATAAAACACTTGTTTTGGGATTAGCCATACTTCTCAGGTTAGAAGTGATATTAATGACTCCACCTGCAGTTCCTGAGCCGTAAATAACGCTTCCACCGCCAGGAATGATTTCAATACGCTCAAGTTGTTCAACGGGAATAATATCGTAGTTAGTGGTGTAAGGGTGATTTGCTAATGTGGTAATTGGAGCCCCATCAAGTAATACTTGTAGGTTACGTTGTGAGGTTTCAGCCCCTTGTCCCCGCAAGTCTATATTACCTTGCCCAGAGGTATCGACACTAATACCAGGAACGGATTTAAGCACATCAGAGATTGTGCGGTTGCCTTTACCTTGAATATCTTCTTTTGAAATAACAATAATTTGCTTGGTATCTCGTAAACGTTCTATTTCAACGTAGTCAGGTCGTGCATAACTATCTTGAAGCTCAATTGCATCGGTAGCATCTTGAGGCTGCGACGATTTAAGCTCTTTATTGGCTGCATGAGTGGTAAAAGAAAGTGTTGATAAAATAATGAAACAAATAAAATCTGGCTTAAATTTAACCATATTGTTTCCAACGGAGGAAATATTTTTCATTGGAGTCGGTTTGCCTTTTTAATGATAATGCAAATGATAATCAATCTTATTATATTGTTATTGATTTCAAGATCAATTAATTTAAACCAATTTATTCTATGCCTAATTATTTGATTTAAGTGAAAATAAATTGTTGACTTAGGGGGGATATGTTACTGAGTGGATGGTCGCTTTTACGTCAGGATAGATATGAAAATAGTGATCGGGATGGTTCATTTACTCAGGTTGGATTCTTGTATTTAGCGATCTACTTCAAATTACTCACATTAATCTCAAATTTTTAATTTTCTCTGATTCCCAAAATCAAATAGTAACCCCCTTGAAATATAAGTATTTTTACCTATATAGAGTAAAGAGCGACCAAATCTAGCGGTTAAAATATTTTCCTATAGCGCCGATAAAGTTAAATATTGTCAGATTATCCCACCAAAAGAGAAATTCTATGCAGAAACTTCGAAATTACTCAATTCGCACTGTGGTCTTCGTATTGTTAAGTATTTTGTGTCTGATCTTGGGGGGAACGAATGTATACAGTGGTTGGTCACTATCACGCATTGCTGATGGAAACGATATTGATAGGCAATTAGTACAACAAATGACGGTGATCAGTCAGGGAAATGACCAATATTTTCGTTTTGTTACACGGTTAACCCGGGTAATGGAAAATAAAAGTGAAGGAAAAACAGTGGACTATGGCCCTGTCAAAGAGGCGATGTCCAATATGGAAAAATATTTAGAGCAGATAAAATTGATTTCTCCTGGGCCAATGACTCCTGAAATTGCAGAGCAGGTAATTAGCAGTTGGCAAGCACTACTTGATGATGGGGTAAAGCCTCAATTAGCCCTTAGTATGGAAAGTGATGCCAATAAATATTTATCCCACGCCCATAATGTCACTCCCGCATTGAGCCGAGCTTTTGGTTCTTCAATTCAAAAATTCAACCAGACAGCAGAAGAGTTGATTAGCCAAGCTCGAAATCATGTTGATAACGTGATGAATATTACGCGAATGGTTATGATAATCACTGCAATATTAGGGATCTTCATGCTCATTTTTACTGATCGCTATATGGCAGAGATGATGCAAAAACCACTAGGTTTACTGAGACAGCATTTTATTGATATCGCAAAAGGTGATTTAAGCCATCCTGTACAGTCATTCGGAAATAGCTGTGTAGGAAAATTATTTCCAATACTTGAAGGGATGAGAAAAGATTTAAGTGAATAGGTCAATACAATCCGGCAAGGAAGTGACAATATTTATTTGGGGGCAAATGAAATCTCAAACGGTAATAGCGACCTTTCATCTCGAACAGAAGAGCAGGCCGCTGCGTTAGAAGAGACGGCAGCGAGCATGGAGGAAATTACAGCGGCAGTTCAATTGAATATGGAAAACACACTCCAAGCTAATCAACTAGTCGGTGAAGCGTTTGTGGTCGCTAATAAAGGGAATAGCATTGTTGATTCAGTTGTCGTTACTATGAGTGAAATCTCCCAAAGTTCACAAAAAATCGCAGATATCATCAACATGATTAACGATATCAGTTTCCAAACTAATATCTTAGCGCTCAATGCTTCTATCGAAGCGGCTCGTGCAGGTGTGCATGGGCGCGGTTTCATGGTGGTCGCTGCAGAGGTACGTAAGTTAGCGAGCCATAGTGCAGAAGCCGCGATGGAAATTGAACGGTTAATTGCAGACTCAGGAACTTGTGTACAAAAAGGAACTGGTTTGGTGAACGAGATGGGCAAAACGATGGAGCATATTTTACAAGGAATCAATGAGGTGACAGCAATTATGGCGCAAATCACTGTAGCTTCAGAAGAGCAGAGCAAAGGAATCGCCCAAGTTGGAGTCGCTATTACACAGATGGACGGTGTTACGCAGCAAAATGCCTCTTTAGTTGAGCAAGTGGCTACAGCAGCCAACTCATTAGCACAGCAAACTCAAGACCTACAACAAGCGGTTCAGAAGTTTAATCTATCTGCGGCTTGATAATAAAAAGCCCTCACTGCATGACAGTGAGGGCTCACAAAAATACGGCATTAACCGACTAGGATTAGTTCATGCCGTATTTTTTCAGTTTCTTACGCAGAGTGCCGCGGTTGATACCCATCATCAGGGCTGCACGGGTCTGGTTTCCACGGGTATATTGCATAACCATGTCCAACAAAGGCTGTTCTACTTCAGCCAATACCAGCTCATATAAATCATTAACATCTTGATTATTTAATTGAGCAAAATAGTTCTTCAGTGCTTGCTTAACTGAGTCACGTAACGGTTTTTGAGTTACTTGATCTTGTGAATTTACAGTAGCAACGGTTAGTACGTCAGAATTTACGCGTTGTTCGAACATAGTTCTGTCAGCTCTTATCTTTATTTACGCAAAAATTTTCAAAAAATGCTTCCAACACCTCCAGCTGTTCGCTGGCATCCTCAATGGTGTTGAATGAGCGCCGAAACTGGTCATCAGGTGCATGTTCTTTCAAGTACCAAGAAACATGTTTGCGCGCAATACGGGCTCCTTTGCCTTGACCATAAAAGTCGTGCAATTCCTGTACATGCGCTAGCATAATACGTTGTACCTCTGCCATAGGCATCGGTGGCAATATTTCACCTGTGTCCAGATAATGCTGGATTTCCCGGAAGATCCAGGGTCTTCCCTGAGCTGCTCGGCCTACCATCAAGGCATCCGCCCCTGTGTAGTCTAAAACAGCTCTGGCTTTTAGCGGGTCAGTAATGTCGCCATTGGCAATAACCGGAATGGTAACAGTCTGCTTAACTGCCCGAATATTGTCATATTCAGCTTCCCCATTAAACAGACAGGCTCTAGTTCTGCCATGAATAGTGAGAGCTTGAATGCCGCAATCTTCGGCCAATTTGGCAATCTCTATGCAGTTTCGCTCTTCAGGTGACCAGCCTGTGCGGATCTTAAGGGTAACTGGCACATCCACTGCTTTGACGACACCTTCAAGAATCGATTTCACGATTTCTGGGTAGCGTAGCAGTGCCGAGCCTGCAAGCTTACGATTCACTTTTTTAGCTGGACAGCCCATGTTGATATCGATGATTTGAGCGCCACTCTCAACGTTGATTTGAGCCGCGGCAGCCATTTCATCGGGATCATTGCCAGCTATTTGCACTGAACGAACCCCAAGTTCATCGCGATGAACCATTCTGAGTCTAGATTTGTCGGTCTTCCAAACTTGAGGATTAGAAGAAAGCATCTCTGATACTGTCATCCCAGCACCCATGTCATAACAGAGTGACCTAAACGGTTTATCTGTAATGCCTGCCATGGGGGCAGCAATAAGACAGTTTCTCAACTGATATTGTCCGATTCGCATAACTAAATGGGGGCCATACTGTGACTGCAAGGGCGCGTATATTACGCATTTTTTACGAGATATGAAAGGACAAACTTTGAGCAAACGGTTATTTATCACTAATTTTTTTATCTTGCATCTTTGCAATTATAAAATTAGTTATATTTAACAAATGGTTAAGTTGGTTCCATAACGATTTATTAAAATAACTGTTGTGCTGTTCAAATCTCGTGCAGAACAGATTATCGCCAGCTATTGAGCAATATTTGAGCTATAAGATAATCTATTCTGGCGTTGTTTTCAAAGAAATTATTCTCTGATTTTAATAAAAAAAATCACTAAAAATGCTTGACACCTGTAATCCGGCACCATTCTTCTTTTTCAGCGACAGGATCAATTTCAAAAGTTGAACGGTATGCATCCGCAACACTTTCCGCTTGGCTGGCGAGTACACCAGAAAGACCCAATAACCCACCCGGACGTGGTAGCACACTAATCATAGGGGCGAGTTCGCGTAATGGGCCAGCAAGGATGTTAGCAACCACGACATCGGCTTGTAAGTCATTAGGCTGGTCTTTAGGTAGATATAGGGATAAACGCTCTGAAACGCCATTACGTTGCGCGTTATCGCGGCTTGCGGTGATAGCTTGAGGGTCGATGTCGATCCCAATCGCATGAGCGGCACCTAATTTTAATGCAGCGATCGCTAAAATTCCAGATCCACAACCAAAGTCGATCACGGTTTTACCTTCGAGATCAAGGCCGTCTAACCATTGAAGACACAATGAGGTGGTTGGATGCGTGCCAGTACCAAAAGCGAGCCCAGGATCTAACATCACATTAACCGCAGTTGGATCGGGTACATCACGCCAGCTTGGGCAGATCCACAAACGATCCCCAAAGCGCATTGGATGAAAATTATCCATCCATTCTCTTTCCCAATCTTTGTCTTCTAATTGTTCGATTTTATGGAGAAAACCCGCACCCAGTAGAGGACTATTTTCTAGTTGAGCGACGACAAGTTTCATGTCGGTTTCTGCATCGTAGAGCCCGATAACATCGGTATCGCCCCAAAGACGCGTTTCCCCTGGAAGTGGCTCAAACACAGGGGTGTCATGGCTGTCTTGAAAAGTGACGGATACCGCCCCTGTTTCGATTAACGCATCGCCAAGGTTTTCAGCATCTTTTGCGGTTGAGTTTAGTCTTATTTGTATCCAAGGCATTGTTTTTTCTCTTCTAGAATGCTCGTCATACTTCGCGCCAATATTGAGAGCATTACATTTGTTAATTTACATTAGGTAACGCCAAATTCACCTATCAGTAGATAGGAATCAGTGAGTGCTAGTTACCTGTTCGTTTGCTGGTGATTGTACTGAACTTTTGCCAAAAAGATTACCGACAAAAAAGGCAATAAGACTAAAAATCAGTGATGGGACGATAGCGTGAAAGCCCATGATTTCAATTTTAAAACTTGCCAATATGGCATAACTGACGCCACCGACGACCATACCACTGATTGCACCTGTCCCATTGGCTTTTTCCCAGTAGAGTCCGAGGACTAATGGCCACAAGAAAACGGCTTCTAAACCACCAAAAGCCAGTAAATTCAGCCAGATAATCATCTGAGGCGGGTTCCATGCTGCAACTAAAAGCAACGCACCTAAGACCAAAGTGGAAAGGCTAGAGATCCGCGCAAGACGCTTTTCATTTTTGATTTGTGTTGGCACTGTGTTCAGATAGATATCTTTTACGATGGTAGCTGAGGATTGCAGCAGTTGTGCGTTGATCGTCGACATAATTGCAGCCATTGGTGCCGCTAAGAAGATCCCCGCAGCGAAAGGTGGCAGAACTTGTACCATCAAGGTCGGGATCACTTGGTCTGGGATCGTGAGGTCAGGTAAAATTGCACGACCGAGAGCGCCCGCGAAGTGCATACCAAACATCAGCACTGCCATGACGATAGTTCCCAAAATAATGCCGCGGTGAACCGCTTTACTGTCTTTATATGAAATACAACGAACTGCGGTGTGAGGTAAGCCTATCACCCCAAAACAGACCAAAACCCAAAATGAAGCTAAAAATGGCCCGCTTAAAATGTCATCTGCACCTTCAGGCGATACCAATTTCGGATCTATGCTATGCATTTTTTCTATTGCAGCGGGTAGACCACCGGCATGGTAAATAATCGCAACGAGTAGGATCACCGTGCCTAATAGCATCACTAGCCCTTGCAGCGCATCATTCAGGACACTGGCCCTAAAACCGCCAATTGCGGTGTAGAGTGCGATGGATACCCCAAAAATCATTAACCCGTAAGTATATGGAATACCTGCTGCCGTTTCTAATAAGCGTGCCCCACCAATAAACTGTACTGTCATGGCACCAAAAAAGGCAATGAGCAGGCTAACACTGGCAAACCACACTAAAAACCGGCTTTGGTAGCGTGCATACAGCATATCGTTGAGCGTAACAGCATTATAGCGACGTGCCAAAATAGCAAATTTTTTACCGAGTACGCCGAGAGAAAGCCAAATAGCAGGTAGTTGGATCATTGCCAATAGCACCCAACCTAGGCCATATTTATAGGCAGCTCCCGGCCCACCAATAAATGAACTCGCACTGATATAAGTTGCTGTGATGGTCATCGCAAGGACAAAGCCGCCCATTGAACGATTACCTAAAAAGTATTCATTTAAAAACTCGCCTTTTGTTCGTTTTTTATATGCATAAATGGATAGCAAAAAGACGAGAGTTAGGTAGCCGACGAGAGGCAGGAGAACTTCAATCTGCATCATTCTCCTCCAGAGAGATGTCTTTAAAAATCAGTTTAACCATCATAATGCAGAGCAAAATAAAAATGATGGGTAAGATGAGACAAGACCATTCAAACCACAGTGGTAGCCCTGTAACTCCAAGTGTATTGTCCGGCAGGTAAGCACTAATAACCCAGCCGACTAGATAGGCGATAGTCAAATAAAATGACCAGCGTGCTTCTTTATTTGATTGAAGAAAACGTTTATCCACCCGTTATTCCCCTTCATTCCCATAAAAAAATAATCAGCAATTGTACGATAATCCGTGGGCTGAGTGTGAAAAATAGCAGAAGAAAAGTGCAATAAAGCGTATTTAGCACAAAAAAATACCGTAACGCAGCGCGTTACGGTATCGATTAACGATGAGTTAAACAGGTTATCGCTGACTTATTCAGCAATACCCAGTTTTTTCTCTAAATAGTGGATGTTAGTTCCGCCTTTTTGGAAATTTTCATCGCTCATAATCATTTGGTGCAGTTCAATATTGGTTTTAATACCATCAACGATAAGTTCGTTTAACGCATTTTTCATACGAGAAATAGCGATTTCACGAGTTTCACCATAAGTAATTAATTTACCAATCATTGAGTCATAATACGGAGGAACAGTGTAGCCTGCGTAAATATGAGATTCCCAACGTACGCCAAAACCACCAGGAGAGTGGAAACGGGTGATTTTGCCCGGGCTTGGGATGAAGGTATTCGGGTCTTCTGCGTTGATACGGCATTCCACAGCATGACCATGCACCACGATATCTTCTTGTTTCACTGATAACGGTAACCCAGATGCAACACGCAGCTGCTCTTTAATCAAGTCTACACCAGTGATCATTTCAGTGACTGGGTGCTCAACTTGAATACGGGTATTCATTTCAATGAAGTAGAACTCACCGTTTTCAAATAAGAATTCGAAAGTACCTGCACCGCGATAACCGATTTCAATACACGCATTGGCACAGCGCTCACCGATATTGCGGCGAATTTCAGGTGTAATACCTGGAGCTGGTGCTTCTTCAACCACTTTTTGGTGGCGGCGCTGCATTGAACAGTCACGCTCAGCCAAGTAAACCGCATGGCCTTGGCCATCAGCCATGACTTGAATTTCAATATGACGTGGATTTTCAAGGAATTTTTCCATGTAAACCATATCATTATTAAAAGCGGATTTCGCTTCAGCACGCGTTAGGTTGATAGAAGATTCTAAATCTTTCTCATTACGTACCACACGCATACCACGACCACCACCACCACCAGATGCTTTGATGATGACAGGGAAGCCGATGCGTTTAGCGATGGCTTTATTTTTTTCAGTGTCGTTCCCTAATGGGCCATCAGAACCCGGAACGCAAGGTACACCGGCTTTTTTCATCGCGTTAATGGCAGAAACCTTATCACCCATTAGGCGGATGGTTTCAGCTTTTGGACCGATAAAAACAAAACCAGAGTTTTCAACTTGTTCTGCGAAATCTGCGTTTTCAGCCAAGAAACCATATCCTGGGTGAATCGCTTGCGCACCTGAAATTTCCGCTGCTGAGATAATTGCAGGGATATTTAAGTAACTTTTCGCTGATGCTGCTGGGCCGATACAGATTGTTTCATCAGCCAGTAACACGTGTTTTAGATCGCTATCTGCCGTAGAGTGAACCGCTACTGTTTTGATGCCAAGTTCTTTACAGGCACGCAAAATACGTAATGCGATTTCTCCACGGTTAGCAATAACAATTTTTTCCAGCATGGAAACGCCTCGTTATTCGATGACAACTAATGGCTCGTCAAATTCTACTGCATCACCGTTTTGCAACAGAATGGCTTTAACAACGCCTGCTTTATCTGCTTCGATTTGGTTCATCATTTTCATCGCTTCAACGATGCAAAGTGGATCACCAACGCTGACCGTTTGACCAACTTCGACAAATGGCTTCGCTTCTGGGCTTGGTGCGCGGTAGAAAGTACCGACCATTGGTGAGCGAACTTGGTGACCTGCAACTGCTGCTGGTGCAGCTGGCGCTACCATTGCTTCAGATGGTGCAACCGCATTAGCCAGAGCAGGTTGTTGTGCAACCGGTGCTGAGTAATACTGTTGAGGTGCAGCCATAACCTGAGCAGCAGGTGAAACGCGGCTGATACGTACTGACTCTTCCCCTTCAGAAATTTCCAGTTCAGAAATGCCAGACTCTTCGACCAGCTCGATCAGCTTTTTAATTTTACGAATATCCATGGATATGATTCCGTACTCTTATATTTGGATTGAATTAATTAGGCGCAGACGGTTAACCGCTGCCTGTAAAGCAAAACTATAACCATCAGCACCTAGACCACAAATTACACCGATAGCTTTATCGGAGAAATAAGAATGTTGGCGAAATGATTCCCTAGCATGCACATTAGACAGGTGGATCTCGATAAACGGGATACTCACCGCGAGTAATGCATCACGTAGTGCAACACTGGTATGTGTGAATGCAGCCGGATTGATGAGAATAAAATCAACATCATGACGTGCAGCATGAATTTTATCGATGAGTTCAAATTCTGCGTTTGACTGAAAATGACTCAGTTTTACTCCTAGCTGGTTTGCCTCTGCCTCGAGCTTGGATACAATATCAGCAAGAGTTTGGTTGCCGTATTTATCAGGTTCCCGTGTACCTAGCAGGTTTAGGTTTGGCCCATTCAAGAGTAAAATGTGAATATCTTCTGCCATTATGCTGCTAACTCCGACGATATTATCAATAGCCCGACAACATAACGCGATGCTAAGCGTTTGTCATCTTTTATCATAAAAATAAATGGATTTTCTACTGACAAAGTCCGTCATTATAATTATTTCGTGACATATAGCAGCAAAATACTGGTCTTATCAGAGAAATTACCCGAATTTATTTTTGAAAATGTGCGGTAATCCCTATTTAGGCGGGAGTACCGCAATAAATGCGTTACTCAGCTCGTAGGTTAACTAGCGTACGCCCAGTGACTTCATTTTTTAAGAGTTTTTTTGCATATTCGACACAATCTTCTAATTTAATCTCATTGCTGACTTGCTCATAGAAAGCAGCGGGGAGAGTATCCGCAAGGCGCTGCCATACTTTAGCGCGATTTGCAGCAGGGTAGTAGACAGAATCCACACCTTGTAGGCGGACATTACGTAAAATGAATGGCATGACGCTAGTTGGTAAGTCGAAGCCACCAGCTAAACCGCAGGCAGCAACAGTACCATTATAGTGCGTTTGTGCAAGAAGATTGGCGAGTAATTCGCCACCTACAGTATCAATCGCCCCAGCCCATAACTGTTTGTCTAATGGCTTAGCAGGGTGAGTGAAATCACTGCGAGGTAATACTCTCTTAGCGCCTAAACTTTGCAGGTAACCGCTGTTTTCTTCTCGACCTGAAATCGCGACAACCTCATAACCCAGTAAAGACAGTAATTGCACGGCAGTACTACCAACACCACCGCTAGCGCCACTTACGATGACTTCGCCTTTATCAGGTGTCACGCCTGCCTCTTCTAAGGCGTTTACGCAGAGCATAGCGGTAAAGCCAGCAGTGCCAATAACCATCGCTTGCTTTAAGGATAAATTCTCTGGAAGAGGCGTTAAATATTTAGCCGGAACCCTTGCTTGAGACGCTAAACCTCCCCAATGCGTTTCGCCCACCCCCCATCCTGTCAGTAGCACATGTTGGCCAATTTGGAAGCGGGGGTCTTCACTGTGGTGGATCACGCCTGAAAAATCGATACCAGGTACCATCGGATATTGGCGAACAACCCCTGCCTTTCCACAAATGGCTAACCCATCTTTATAATTGAGTGTGGACCAATGAATATCGACTATAATATCACCGGCCGGGAGCATTTCTGTCGTTAGAGGTTGAATGCCAGAGATAATTTTATCTTCCGATTGTTGCAGGACCAGAGCTTTCATCTTTCACTCCTAGTAAAATGATTAAATATGTATTTAAAAATGCCTAAAATTTGCGGGTAATTCATTGACGTAGTGACAGTGTTTAAGCTATTAATATTGTAATTAATTTGTAAAAAATCATTTTTTTCTGGCATAAATAGGCTTTTATCATGCAAAATATCGCATCTCGACGGATTCATTTTGCGTATTGACATAAATTTGCCGCGTTTTTGGTAGATAATAGAGCGAACACCCAGCGAATTCACCCAATTTGTATTGGAAATAGCCAGTGTGTAGCAATAATAAAAAGAACTAAAGAATATTTGAACTTGTTGCCCCAATAACTTGTCACACTGGGAAGAAAAAGATGGAGTATATAACAACCAAAGAGTAGATGTTTTTCTGTATAATTTTATCCTGTAGGTAAAGAATACAATTAATATCTATTTTTGGGGTTTTTATCTGCTTCGTTTACATAAGAAGCATGTACAGTACGGTACGTGAAAAATAGATGAATTAACCATATTTATAGAAGCAGCTCATTAACGCCTTGAGGCAGCTTCAAGTGGTTGGTAGAGTAGACGGGTTTAAATTCGTCCCCAGCTTGCAGGATAACTCTTTCGTTATGTTTAAAAAATTTCGTGGCATGTTTTCTAATGACCTGTCTATTGACTTGGGTACGGCCAATACCCTTATTTATGTCAAAGGACAAGGCGTAAAATTAAATGAACCCTCTGTAGTTGCTATTCGTCAAGACCGCTCTGGATCGCCAAAAAGCGTTGCTGCAGTCGGTGGTGAAGCGAAGCAGATGCTGGGACGTACACCAGGCAATATTTCGGCAATCAGGCCAATGAAAGACGGTGTTATTGCTGACTTTTTCTTGACTGAAAAAATGTTACAGCACTTCATCAAACAAGTTCATAGTAATAGTTTTTTACGCCCAAGTCCGCGTGTCCTTGTTTGTGTGCCTGTTGGTGCGACACAAGTTGAACGTAAAGCCATTCGTGAATCTGCGTTAAGTGCGGGGGCGCGTGAAGTCTTCTTAATTGAAGAACCGATGGCTGCCGCTATTGGTGCTGGGTTACCTGTATCAGAAGCAACAGGCTCAATGGTTGTTGATATCGGTGGTGGTACAACAGAAGTCGCTGTTATTTCTTTAAATGGCGTTGTTTACTCTTCTTCGGTACGTATTGGTGGTGACCGTTTCGATGAGTCTATCATTAACTATGTACGCCGTAATTATGGCTCACTAATAGGTGAAGCGACAGCAGAACGCATTAAACATGGAATTGGTTCTGCATTCCCAACCGACGAAGTTTACGAGATTGAAGTTCGCGGTCGTAACCTTGCAGAAGGTGTGCCTCGCGGATTTAAAATGAATTCCAATGAAATTTTAGAGGCATTGCAAGAACCTCTAACAGGAATTGTCAGCGCAGTAATGCTAGCACTTGAACAGTGTCCTCCTGAACTGGCCTCAGATATCTCAGAACGCGGTATGGTCTTAACGGGTGGTGGCGCGCTTCTTCGTAATTTAGATCGCTTATTGATGGAAGAAACGGGTATTCCGGTTATCGTTGCAGAAGATCCACTAACTTGTGTCGCGCGTGGCGGCGGTAAAGCGTTAGAAATGATTGATATGCACGGTGGCGACCTGTTTAGCGAAGACTAAATGGCCTTTTAGAAACAGTTGGGGAAGGTTCTCCAACTGTTTTGACTATTTTTTGTTCCTCTGACATTAGCGAAACTTAGCCACACATGAAGCCAATTTTTAGGCGAGGTCCATCCCTACAGTTACGCATATTTTTTGCGGTAATCATTGCACTTGTACTGGTGGTGATTGACCATCGTTTTGAGCCTTTCAATAAAGTCCGTAACTACTTAGACACGGCGGTTAGCCCATTCTATTTTTTAGCGAATGGCCCACGCCAATTTCTAGATAATATTTCCGAAAGTTTCTCTTCAAGAGAACAACTGCAATTCGAAAATAAAGCCTTACGCCAAGAGCTATTACTGAAAAAAGCGGACAACTTGCTTTTAGAGCAACTTAAGCAGGAAAATGCACGCTTAAGGGAGTTACTTGGCTCGCCACTTCGTCAAGATGAACACATGATGGTAACGCAGGTTATTTCAGGGGCAAACACGCCATATCGTGACCAAGTAGTTATAGATAAAGGCAGTAATGAAGGCGTTTATGAAGGGCAACCCGTTATTAGTGATAAAGGCGTTGTTGGCCAAGTGGTTGGGGTAAGTAACTTTAATAGCCGTGTCCTGCTAATTTGTGACACTACTCATGCATTGCCTGTGCAAGTATTACGTAATGATGTTCGTGTGATTGCAGCCGGTTCCGGATGTGCTGATGATATCCAATTAGAACCGTTACCTGAAAATACCGATATTCGTGTTGGTGACGTCCTTGTCACGTCAGGGTTAGGGGGGCGTTTCCCTGAAGGTTATCCAGTAGGGGTGGTCTCTGCCGTAAAACATGACACACAACGAGCGTATACCATCATTAGCGCGAAGCCGAGCGCCGAATTACAGCGTTTACGTTATCTTTTGTTATTATGGGGAAATGATAACGATCCTAAAACGCCACTACAGCCTTCGGAAGTTTATCGTGCAGCAAATGAACGCTTAATGAAAGTATTGCCACAAGTATTGCCTAACCCGAATGAAATTCAGGGGCCTCCATTGCCACCCTCAATGGCTCCGACGTCACAACCATAAGTTGAGGAAACACAGTATGGTTATGGGCAAGAGAGTAAATTAGCATGGATGAGTATCGTGGAAATGGCCGTGCCATCATTTGGTTATCGTTTTTCATTGCGTTGATATTGCAAGTCATGCCTTGGCCGGAGCAACTCAGCTTTTACCGGCCATCATGGCTTCTGTTGATTCTCACTTATTGGGTGATGGCGCTACCACACCGTGTGAGTGTTGGCACGAGCTTTATCTTAGGGATTATCGTTGATTCCATTCAGGGTTCAGCACTGGGGGTACATGCCCTCTCTTTTAGCATTATTTGCTATCTCGTCTCTTATAAGCACCAGTTGTTGCGCAACATGGCGCTGTGGCAGCAAGCACTGGTGATTATGTTGCTTACTATCATTCAGGATCTTGCTGTTTTTTGGGCTGAATTTCTATCATCACAAGTATTATTCCATCCGCAAGTATTTTGGAATAGCGTAGTGAATGGTATTCTATGGCCATGGCTATTTTTGCTTTTACGTAAAATTCGCCGGCAATTTTCAGTATGTTAGGATGTTAGTTGTCGGTCTGACTGGGAATACAGTTTATGTGTTTAATTTATCTTGCGTCTGGCTCACCCCGTCGACGTGAACTTGTTCAGCAACTTAATTATACCTTTGAAATCTTGCGTCCAGAGGTAGAAGAACAGTGGCAGGAAGGGGAGACACCTCAAGACTATGTGCAACGTCTTGCACGAGATAAATCTTTAGCCGGTGTTGCGATAGCACCCGATAATCAACCTGTTTTGGGCGCGGATACTATCGTTGTTCTTGCAGGCAAAATTTTGGAAAAACCGCGAGATGGCCAGCATGCAGAAGAGATGCTAAGTGCGTTATCGGGAAAAACTCATCAAGTGATGACGGCTATTGCCTTATCCAACCGTCAACAGACGATACAGTCACTAATTGTGACAGATGTGACATTCCGCGAGTTATCTTTACTCGAAATACGGGATTATATACAGTCAGGAGAACCAATGGATAAGGCTGGCGCTTATGGAATTCAAGGCATTGGTGGGCGTTTTATACGTAAAATCAATGGCAGCTACCATGGGGTTGTTGGTTTACCACTGGTTGAAACAGACGAGCTAATTCAGCGATTTTTAGCGTTAAGTGATGGTAAGGGGAAGTCATGACTGCGGAACTATTAGTGAACATTACACCATCTGAAACGCGCGTTGCTTATATTGATGGTGGGATATTACAAGAAATTCATGTTGAGCGAGAAGCAAAAAGAGGATTAGTAGGGAATATTTACAAAGGCCGCGTGAGCCGTGTCTTACCGGGGATGCAGGCGGCCTTTGTTGATATTGGTCTAGATAAAGCGGCCTTTTTGCATGCTTCGGATATTATGCCCCATACGGAATGCATTGCGGGTGACGAACAAAAGAACTTTCATGTTAGGGACATCGCTGAGCTCGTTAAGCAAGGACAAGACTTAATCGTTCAAGTCGTTAAGGACCCCCTTGGCACCAAAGGCGCTCGCCTTACTACAGATATAACTCTCCCTTCTCGTTATTTGGTCTTTATGCCAGGGGCTTCCCATGTGGGCGTTTCTCAACGTATTGAAAGTGAAGTTGAAAGAGAACGCCTAAAAGAGTGTGTTTCACAGTATTGTGATGAAAATGGTGGTTTTATCATCCGTACGGCAGCCGAAGGGGTCGGGGAAGAGGAAGTTAAACAGGATGCGGCCTTCTTAAAGCGCCTGTGGGCGAAAGTGATTGAACGAAAAAAACGTAATGTGACTCGCACAAAAATCTATGGTGAATTAGCGCTTGCTTACCGCATTATCCGTGATTTTGCTGGTGCTCATCTTGATCGTATTCGTGTTGACTCCCGTTTGACCTATACTCAATTGCAAGAGTTTATCGAAGAGTATGTGCCAGAAATGACAGCTAAGCTCGAACTTTATCAAGGTAATCAGCCAATATTTGACTTGTTTGACGTTGAAAACGAAATTCAGCGAGCAATGGATCGAAAAGTAGAGCTAAAATCAGGTGGTTATTTGATTATCGACCAAACTGAAGCCATGACGACGATTGATATCAATACTGGGGCATTTGTTGGTCATCGTAATCTTGAAGAAACCATCTTCAATACTAATATCGAAGCGACTCAAGCAATAGCAAGGCAACTGCGTTTACGTAATTTAGGCGGTATTATTATTATTGACTTTATCGACATGGTTGACCCAGAACATCGTCGCCGTGTGCTAGCATCATTAGAACAGGCATTGAGTAAAGATAAAGTCAAAACCACCATTAATGGTTTTTCACAGCTAGGCTTAGTTGAAATGACGCGTAAGCGCACAAGAGAAAGCCTAGAACATGTGTTATGTGATGACTGCCCAACTTGCCAAGGGCGTGGAACCGTCAAGTCGGTAGAAACAGTTTGTTATGAAATTTTACGTGAAATAGTTCGCGTTCACCGTACTATCGATGCAGATAGGTTCTTAGTTTATGCATCCCAAGCGGTGGTTGATGTTCTTAAAGGGGATGAATCACATGCCCTTGCAGAAGTTGAAATCTTTGTTGGGAAGCAAGTTAAAGTTCAGACTGAACCTCTTTACAGTCAGGAACGTTTTGATGTCGTAATGATGTAATAAGGAGATTTGAGTGAGACGACTGCCACGTGTAGCACTGGTGACGACTGCGGTTATATTATTACTGTGCGCATTAGTGCTGTCAGGGCTGCGTTTTCTTCTGCCAAATATTGACAACTATCGACAGGATCTGGTCGATTATGTTGAAAAAAAGACCGATGTATCTGTACAAATTGGTAAAATCGAAGGGGCTTGGCAATCTTTTGGCCCTGTACTGACGTTATCCGATGTCGCTTTACAGAGTAAAACTACGGATGTCACCGCGAATGCCATTACGGTTGAATTAGATATCTGGAGCTCATTATTTTCTCTACGCTGGCGCTTTCGTGATTTAACTTTTTATCAGTTAAATGTTGATTATAAAGTTCCTTTAAGCCTTGGAGACTCCGCGGAAGGCGAGTCTTTAGATAGCATTGAAGAGCTATTTTTACGGCAATTCGACCACTTTATATTAAAAGAAAGCCAATTAACCTTTCTCACACCTTCTGAACAAAAAACAACACTGATTTTACCTGAGCTTTCATGGCTTAATGATAATGAACGGCATCGTGCTCAAGGTTTTGTGAGTCTTGAGACCATTAATAAGCAGCATGGCTATCTGCAAGTAAAGCTTGATGTGTCAGATAAAAATGGCGTGTTAAGTGATGGGGTTTTTTATCTGCAAGCGGATAATATTGATATGCAGCCATGGCTTAGCCGCTGGCTGCGTGATAATACTTCATTGCGGGATGCCAATTTTAGCCTGTCTTCTTGGGTAACCCTGAGAAATAATCAAATTGATAATGGCCTTATTCAACTACGACAAGGCGAAGCTAACTGGGGAACAGGCGAATTAGCCCAAAACTTACAAGTTAATGATTTGCTTTTGCGAATGAAAAGGCAGGGGAATGGGTGGTTATTTAACATTCCTGAGCTTGATACCTTGAAAACCAATGAGGTTATCTGGCCGCAAGGGAGCGTTTCTGTATTGTATTTGCCTGCCAGCAAAAAATATCAAGATAATGACCATTGGCGCATCCGTGCTAAAGATATTGAACTCGAACGTTTAAGCGAAGTTTTACCCACATTTTCTTTTTTGACACCTGATATGGTACAGGATTGGCAACATCGTCAACCAACTGGTGTCGTGAGTGAATTTGCCCTTGATATCACGCAAAACATGCCTGAAAACGTACAAATCAACATGGATTGGCAAAATGTCAGCTGGAAAAAATGGAAAGAGTTGCCTTCAGTCAATCACTTTTCGGGTGCTTTAATTGGTGGCATGCAAAGTGGTAGTGCCACAGTTAGCTTACAAGATAGTGAAGTGGACTATCGCGATGAATTTAAGGCTCCTTTTTCAATAAAGACGGCAACAGGCCAGTTCCATTGGGTAAATAATGACAGTGAGTTTAAACTGTGGAGCCCATCATTAGGGGTACAAGCTCAGTCTCTTTGGGCTAATGGTGAGTTTCATTACGCAAAAGCGAAAAAAGGAAATTATGCCGATCTCTCCATTCTTGCCGGAATTCGTTTAGATGATGCAGGGGATGCGTGGCGTTATTTTCCACAAAAATTAATGGGACAAGATGTGGCGGATTACCTGACGAAAGCCATTATCGCAGGTAGTGTAGATAATGCGACGTTAGTCTACAAAGGTGATCCAGCTCATTTCCCATACGATAACAATGATGGGCAATTCCAGGTTTATGTCCCTCTGCGTAATGCGACATTCGAATATGACAGTGAATGGCCTGCATTATTGAACTTAGATATGGATTTAGACTTTAGGCGTGCAGGGCTATTTATGCATGCACCAACGGTGAAACTGGCGGATGCCACAGCAACCAACCTTGATGCCAACATCCCTGATTACACTAAAGAAATGCTGTATATCAATGCAGATATCAGTGGAACTGGAAAACAAATCCAGCAATATTTTGTGCATACCCCGATGAACCACTCAATTGGCGATACGCTTGAAGAGTTACAAATTGGGGGGACTGTTAATGGCCAGTTAGGGTTATCTATTCCACTGGTGGCGGGTAAGGATGTTGTTGCCAAAGGAAAGGTCAATCTCAATAAAAATGATTTATATATTCAGCCAATTGATAGCACTATTTCTGCTTTAACGGGCAGCTTTGAGTTTAACAATGGAGATTTACGCGGTGAAAACCTGCGTGGACACTGGTTTGAACAGCCGATTACTGTCGATTTTACCACCACTGACCAAGCAAAAAATTATTTAGTGGATGTGAATATTAACGGAAACTGGGCGGTGAATAAGCTGGCAATGTTACCTGCTGAGATTAAACAAAAATTATCAGGAACCACTGACTGGAAAAGCCAAGTTGCCATCACCATTCCGAATACGACAAAAGAACCTGTTGGCTTGCAAATCGATGTTACGGCAGGGTTAAAACAACTGAGAAGCCAACTACCTGCTATTGATAACGCTTTGTTAGCAGAGCTTGGGCAAATTAATGTTCAAGCAAAAGGGACGACAGAACAATTGGTGGTTAGTGGTGATATTGGTAAGCGCATTGGTTTTAATACCCAATGGGGGTTGAGTGACAAGCCACTGAGTTTATTAAAAGCCCATATCGCTCAATGGCGTAATGTTATCCCTGAACTCCCAAAAAATTCAGCTTTTATTGTTGATTTGCCAGCGATTACCGATATGAACTGGGAGAAATTGGCCGGGTTACTAGTGTCATCCCATAGTCGCGAAGGTGGTATGAATATTGGCTTGCCGGATATGCTACAGGTCAATATTCCATCAATCTACCTCGCTGGGCAGCAATGGAACGCAGTAAACTTTTCTTATGATTTACAACGGGCTGAGCAATTGGTCAGTATCAACAGTGAAAACCTAAAAGGCTCGTTACAAATCTTTGCTTCACAGCCTTGGCAGGTTGCTATTGATTATTTGTATTACAACCCTAGTACTTCCTCTAGTGCTCAAATCAATGACCTTGCCACGACGCAATTTGATTTTAGCCAATGGCCACAATTGCAGTTTTACTGTAAAGAGTGTTGGGTTGCTGGGCAGAAATTGGGTGAAATTAGTGCGAATATCCAACCTAAAGGGACGTTATTGCAACTGACGGATGGCACGCTAGATAACAGTGTTACGAAATTAACGCTAGATGCTATTTGGAATAGCGAAAAAGGCAATAAAACGCAAATTGCAGGTTCATTGACTGGCGAAGCTTTTGACGAAACAGCGGCGTATTTTGGTATATTGGTTCCTATTACCCAATCACCTTATACTATTGAATTTGATTTAGATTGGGCTAATTTGCCTTGGTCACCAGATATTGCCTCTTTAAATGGTAAAATGTCTGCGAAATTGGGTAAAGGAGCGATTGCACAAATGGGCGGCGGTCGTGCAGGGCAAATATTGCGTCTAGTTAGCTTTGATGCGCTGTTACGTAAACTACGATTTGATTTTAGCGATACATTTAGTGATGACTTTGATTTTGATTCCATTAAAGGTGATGCGACCATTAAAAATGGTGTACTGGTTTCGAAAAATACCTATGTTGATGGTTTAGTTGCCGATATTGCTTTTAATGGTCAAATTGACCTTGTTAAACGCCAAATTAATGTTGAAGCCGTCATTACACCGGAAATATCTGCTACAGTAGGAGTAGCAACCGCGTTTGTGGTAAACCCATTTGCAGGCGCTGCCGTATTTGCGGCAACGAAAGTGCTCGGTCCACTATGGAGTAAAGTTTCCGTTATTCGTTACCGAGTAACAGGTAGCTTGGACGAGCCGAAAATTGATGAAGTATTACGTCAACTGAAGGAGACTCAAGAGTAATGAAAAATGGCAACGTTGCACTTTTGCAGTTATGTAGCGGAAATAATACTAAACACAATTTGGCGCAAATCGAACAACAGATCAAACAGTTACCAGAAACTGTTGAGTTAGTACTGACACCTGAAAACGCATTGTTATTTGCAGATGCTGCGACCTATCGTAAACAAGCGGAAGAGCAGGGGAAAGGCCCTTTGCAAAAAGCGATCAGCGCAATGGCTAAACGTTATCATGTTTGGATTTTAATTGGCTCAATGCCAATGATTAGCCGTGAAGATCCCGAACGTATTACAAGTAGTAGCTTGTTGTTTGATGCCGAAGGAAATATTAAAGCACGCTACGATAAAATTCATATGTTTGATGTCAATATCGAAGATGAACAAGGCACTTATAACGAGTCGGTGATCTATCAGCGTGGTGAACATATTACTGTTGTTGATACGCCAGTGGGTCGCCTTGGCATGACGATTTGCTATGATTTACGCTTTCCTGGTTTATTCCAAGCATTACGTGAGCAAGGTGCAGAAATTATCTCTGTACCAGCGGCATTTACTCGTTACACCGGTCAAGCACATTGGGAGCCGTTATTACGTGCCCGTGCGATAGAAAACCAATGCTATATTTTAGCGCCTGCTCAAGTCGGTGTGCACGGCACACGTCGCACGTGGGGGCATAGCCTTGCAGTTGATGGGTGGGGTAAAGTGATGAAAAAGAACGTGGATGCAGTCGCTTCTACGGTGCTGAATATTAAAACAGACAGCTTGAGTGTCATGCGCGAGCAAATAAAAGTGGTGAAACACAATCGTTTTAGACCGCAATTGACATCATTGATTAAAAAAGAAACCAAAGAGTAACGAATATGAGTTTAGTTTCTGTCAGCGAACATTTGCTGGCCGCCAACCGCCTTGGGCAAGAAAATCTGTATGACATTTTAGGTTTGTTATCTGAGCGCCATCTGGATTATGCGGATCTGTTCTTTCAATCGAGCTTCCATGAGTCGTGGGTGCTTGAAGATAGGATCATCAAAGATGGCTCTTACAATATCGACCAAGGTGTTGGTGTGAGAGCTGTCAGTGGTGAAAAAACGGGTTTTGCTTATGCAGACCAAATTTCACTACACGCGCTGACACAAAGTGCTACCGCTGCACGCAGCATTGTGAATGAGCAAGGCTCTGGTAAATCACAAATTTTAACTAACGTTGAATATAAAAAACTGTATTCAGTGGCAGATCCACTGCAAAGCTTATCGCGGGAACAAAAAATTGATTTGCTGCACCGTGTTGACCAAGTTGCACGCGCAGAAGACCCACGTGTCATTGAGGTCAATGCCAGTTTAACCGGTGTTTATGAGCAAGTGCTAGTCGCTGCAACAGATGGTACTTTGGCGGCAGATATTCGCCCGTTAGTGCGTTTGTCAGTCAGCGTGCTGGTGGAACATGACGGTAAGCGCGAACGCGGTGCAAGTGGCGGTGGTGGTCGTTATGGTTATGAATATTTCTTGGAAATTCACCAAGGGCAAGTGGTTGCTGAACAATATGCACGAGAAGCAGTGCGTATGGCACTGGTGAACTTGTCTGCGGTTGCGGCTCCTGCGGGAATGATGCCTGTTGTGCTGGGTGCCGGTTGGCCAGGGGTTCTATTGCATGAAGCGGTGGGGCATGGTTTAGAGGGGGACTTCAACCGTCGCGGCACTTCTGTCTTTTCTGGCCAAATTGGTGAACAAGTGGCATCACCACTGTGTACCGTTGTGGATGATGGCACAATCGCGGGCCGTCGAGGCTCTCTCGCTATTGATGACGAAGGGGTACCTGGTCAGTATAACGTCCTAATAGAAAATGGTATTTTACGTAATTATATTCAAGATAAACTGAATGCACGCCTGATGGGAGTTAATCCAACAGGTAATGCACGTCGTGAATCTTATGCGCACTTACCTATGCCGCGTATGACCAATACCTACATGTTAGCAGGTACATCAACGCCAGAAGAAATTATTGCGAGTGTGGATAAAGGCATTTATGCACCAAACTTTGGTGGTGGTCAGGTAGATATCACCTCAGGTAAATTTGTATTTTCAACATCAGAAGCTTACCTGATTGAAAAGGGTAAGATTACTTCTCCTGTGAAGGGAGCGACGTTAATTGGCTCGGGTGTTGAAGCTATGCAGCAGATTTCAATGGTTGGTAATGACTTAGCGCTAGATAAAGGTGTTGGTGTTTGTGGCAAAGAAGGCCAAAGTGTTCCTGTTGGTGTAGGCCAACCGACATTAAAACTGGACAAACTGACTGTTGGCGGTACCGCATAATCGTTCATGGCAATATAAACTAGGCTCTGCTCGCCCCTGTAACAACTTCTTGTCGATGTTGTGACTGGGGCGATTGTGTGCCTGCAAAGCACAAAACAACTGAGGTGTTATGAATAAACGTTTTTTACCCGTTGTATTGATGGCTATTTTGATTGTGATTAGCCTTTATTTTAATGGTGGAGATAAAACAGCATCTGAACCATCCGTTAATCAAAGCAATCCACCTTCTCGTGAAGTGATAACGCCAAAAGAAACACCACAACCGATTGATAAGCTAACTGCACAAGATAACGTGGTTAGTTTTATGGAAAAATATCAAAAACTTCCAGCTTTCTATATGACGAAAAAACAAGCCCGTGAAGCTGGATGGGATGCGAAAAAAGGTAACCTTTGCGATGTGTTACCTGGAAGAGCGATTGGCGGCGACCGTTTTTCTAACCGCGAAAAAAGTTTACCAATTGCACAAGGGCGTCAGTGGTTTGAAGCAGATATCAATTATCGCTGTGGTCATCGCGGGGCAGACCGTTTGCTATACTCATCGGATGGGATGATTTTTGTGACTCACGACCACTATAAGAGCTTTACTCAAGTCAACTAAAGGAAAATCATAATGAGCAAACAGGTGAGCTTTGATTTCAGGCAGATAAACTCATTGAATGATTTTTATGACCAATTTGCTCAACAATTTTCCCTTCCTGATTGGTTTGGACATAATCTTGATGCCCTGTGGGACATGGTTTCCGCAGGCATTGAATTGCCTGTAACCATCACGTTTTCACATATGACAGCCGAACAACGTATAAAATTCGCAGATGTTATTGATGTAATGAATGACGCACAAGATATGTGGGAAGAAGAGTTCGTTTTTGCTTTAGATATAACAAAAAGCTCTAACTAATATTCCTATCACTCATGGTAAAGTCTAAATAAGATAACTGAGCTGATAGGGGTTTTTAGGATGAATAACGTTACCTGCACTGCATTTCCGCTAAAAGAAAAAAAATTCCTTATTGTTCACGGGTATACGGCATCCCCGGATAAAAATTGGTTTCCATGGTTGAAATCAGAGCTTGAAGCCTTAGGCGCTTTTGTTAACGTACCCACCATGCCTGACTCACTAGCTCCTCACCCTGAAAGGTGGCAGCAGCGCTTACAACACTTACCTTTTGATATTGATGAAAATACGGTTTTGATTGGTCATAGCTTAGGTTGCATTACCGCATTACGATTTTTGCAAAATACGGGACAATCGGTAGCGGGTTATGTATTGGTATCAGGGTTTGATGAAACGCAAGAAACATTGCCAGAACTACAGCACCACACCCTTGAGCCATTGAATTATGATGAACTCATACAGATAGCAAATAATCGAATATCGATTATATCAACTAATGATGAAATTGTGTCACCGAGGTCTTCGAAAGCATTGGCAGAGGCCTTAAAAACACAGGTTATTATTGAGGAATCTGCCGGGCATTTCCTTGATAGAGAAGGCTATACTGAGTTCAAAACACTACTTGATACAATCAAAGCGCATTTTAGCTAGTTATGGCTTGTAAGAATACTAGGCACACTGGCTTTGAGTATTTCAATCAACTCTGGGTCCATATATGGATAGTCATCAGGGATATCCAGAACATGAAGCGGTTTGTATTCCAAAAGGCGGGAAAAATCTGCTTTTAAGCGGTTTTTATGTTTTTGCTCCATCACAAAGATGACATCAGCCCAACGAATTAAGTCTGCATTGACGGGGCGTTGTGCATTACGGCTCGTTCCCGCTGAACGGGTGACCCAACTTTCATGGTTGCGCCAGATCTGCTCAGCGGTTGGACTACGCCATTGGTTTTTACTGCAGATGAATAAAATATTCACGAGTTGTTGTGTATCTCTTCAAGGCTAATACGGGCAAGTTGTATGTTACTTACTTGCGGGTATGCCATACCTAATTGGGCTGCACGGATCATTTTTTCGCTTCGACCGTACATCTGTTTCCAGTTTTTTTCAGGTATATAGCAGTCAACTAGGCGTGAATTTAGTTGATCGCGGGATTTATTGATACGAGCTTTGGCTCTGCGCCATGCTCTATTTCGGGTATTATCCATATCTTCCTCATTATTTATCGGGGTTCAGCAGCCGCGATAATACGGGTCAGAGTATGACTAACAATGGCATGATAAGTTGTTTCGGCAGCGCTATCAACACGCTATTAGGTTTTTCAGATTAATGCTTAATTTACCAAGAAAAATCCCCTAGCCGTAGCGTAGGGGATTATCGATTAAGCCATTTCAGACAGATCTTTCAAATATTGAAAAATTTGGCGATAGGCTTTTGGCGGTTTATTGCCTTCACGCTCTTTTTTTGCATTACGCACTAATGCACGCAATTGTTGCCTGTCTGTTTGTGGGAACAGGGCAACCACGTCTTCAATGACCTCATCACCGCCATCTAATAAACGGGTACGTAAGTCTTCCAGCTTATGTAAAATGACTACTTGCTGGTTGTGACGGTTTTTAAGCTTATCCAGAGCCTCTGTAATCGGCTCAACCTCACGTGAACGTAATAACTTACCAATCAATTGTAATTGGCGACGGCGGCCTTCACGTTTGATTTTTTGGGCAAGTTCAATAGCTTCAAGTAATTGAGTATCTAACGGAATACGTTCTAATTCACTTTTACTTAAATCAACGAGCTCAGCCCCTAATTTTTTGAGGATCTCAGCATCGCGCTTAATTTCGCTTTTACTGACCCAAATGATTTCCTCGTCTTCTTCGTCTTGCGGCGCTGGGATATCATCCAGCCAGTCATCAGGCTGTTTGGCCATATCGATTTTCCTTTTTACCGAACACAGTCGTTTAATTACGCGTAATTAATATGATTTACTGTGTTGTGAGTGTTAACATTCATCTATTATATATTGTAACTGGGAAAACCCCTCTATGACTACCTAGCATTTACGTGTTAGGGCAGAAAATCACGTTTCCCCCATATTATTGATTGGACTAAAGCATGAGTGTAACTGAACAAGTCACTGAACAACGTAAAAAACTCGAAGAAGCCGTCGCACACGCATTAGAATTTGCAAAAACACGTTGTGATGCCGCGGAAGTCGCAGTAAACAAAAGCACTGGGATCAGTGTGAGTACCCGCCAAGGGGAAGTCGAAAATGTTGAGTTTAACAGTGATGGGGCATTAGGGATCACCGTTTATCATCAACAACGTAAAGGTAGTGCCTCTTCTACAGACTTAAGCCCTGAAGCGATTGAACGCACAGTTCAGGCGGCAATTGATATCGCTAACTACACCTCAGAAGACCCGTGTGCAGGGCCGGCAGACAAATCTTTGCTGGCTTTTGAGGTTCCCGACCTCAATTTGTTCCAAGCGAGCGAACTTTCTCCCGAAGAAGCCATCCGCTTAGCATCGATTGCAGAAATGTCAGCATTAAATGCAGACTCCCGCATTGTGAATACGGAAGGCGGCAGCTTTAATGGGCACTATGGTGTGCGTGTGTTTGGCAACTCCCACGGTATGTTGCAAAGCTACTGCTCAAGCCGCTATTCGATGTCGAGTTGCGTGATTGCAGAGCAAAATGGTGAGATGGAACGTGATTACGCTTATACGATCGGTCGTAGCTTAGGTGCATTACAGTCCCCTGAGTGGGTTGGGCAGGAATGCGCTCGACGCACCTTATCTCGTTTATCACCTCGTAAATTACCTACGATGAAAGCGCCTGTTATTTTTGCGGCCGAAGTGGCAACAGGTCTGTTTGGTCACTTAGTTGGTGCCATTAGTGGCAGCAGTATTTACCGCAAATCTTCTTTCTTGCTCGATAGCTTAGGAAAGCAAATTCTACCAAGCTGGCTAACTATCAATGAGCAACCACATTTAATGGGCGGATTAGCATCATCACCTTTTGATAGCGAAGGTGTTCGCACTTGTGAACGCAATATCATCGAAAATGGTGTTCTACAAACGTGGTTGATGACCAGCTATTCAGCAAGAAAACTAGGTTTACAAAGCACTGGCCACGCAGGTGGCATCCATAACTGGCGTATTGCAGGCCAAGGGCTTTCATTTGATGCATTGCTGAAACAAATGGGAACAGGGCTAATCGTTACAGAGTTAATGGGCCAAGGGGTGAGTGGGATTACAGGCGATTATTCTCGTGGTGCTTCAGGTTTTTGGGTCGAAAACGGTGAGATTCAGTATCCAGTGAGTGAAATTACTATTGCTGGAAACCTAAAAGATATGTGGGCGAATATGGTGACTATCGCTGATGATATTGAAACTCGCAGTAATATTCAGTGTGGTTCGGTATTGATCCCAGAAATGAGTATTGCAGGAGAGTAACTCCTTTTGTTCTTCCTCTGTGTTGTGTGAAACAAGGCGCCTTATACATTTGTTATTGGGCGTTTTTTATTCTATAAAATAGTATTTATCACTGTCACTGCGGTGTCGTCGCTCTGTCGTCATGCTGTCGTGGTCATGATTGCATTATGCTGACAGTATAGCCATCTCCTAAGATCATTCGATTTTTAAGGTAGGTTATGATGGAAAATAAAATTAAACAATTGAGATTAGCGCGAGCTTGGTCTCAAGAACAGCTCGCTCTACTATCATCACTGAGCACAAGAACTATCCAACGAGTTGAAAACGGTGAAGTACCTAGCTTAGAAACACTCAGTGCATTAGCATCAGTATTTAATGTGAGTGTGTCTGAACTGACATCTACACCTTTACCCGAAAGTATTGAGCTAGATAATCGGATAGAAGAGGCTAAAAAGCGGGTAAGAAATGAAACAAAGTTACTTAAAAATATAATAACAGCGATTATTGTATGCGTAATACTGTATACCGCTAATTATATTTATGCACCAGAGAGCTATTGGCCTATTTGGGTTAGTGCTATTTGGGGCGGGCTGTTAGCGATAAAGGTAATCAAACTATTTTTATTGGATAAGCTCTTTCACCAATGGGAACATAATAGATTGATAAATATGACTAAAAAGCACTAGCTTATATCCTTACTACCTATTAAAACAAAAAAGGCACTCAATTGAGTGCCTGAATAGGTTAGAGGACTTGCCTGAGTTTTTTAAATAAAACTTTTTTCGCTAAGCCTTCTTTAATTCAGCCGTTGTCGTGATTAACGGTGGAACTCACCAGCTGCTTCTGGTTGATAAACGATTTCAAGTACACGAACACGTGTTTGAACACCGTTTGGCAATTCCCAGCTGATTTCATCGTTTACATGCAAGCCCAACAAGGCTGCACCAATCGGAGCCATCACAGATAGTTGCTCCGCACTATCTTTCAGTGACGCAGGGTAAACTAAGGTACGTGTGCGTTCTTCGTTGCTGATTAAATCTAAAAAGCGAACGGTACTGTTCATCGTGACCACATCGGCAGGAATTTCTTGTGGGCTAAGAATATCCGCACGGTCAAGTTCATCATTGAGCGCTTCGGCAACCGGTGTGCCCGCATAAGCCGGCTGTTCCATCAGTGCATCTAAACGTTCAGCATCTAAATCATTGATAATAATTGTTGGCTTTGTCATACCACACTCCAATAGAGACATACAAAGCAAACACCCCCCACCCATAAGGTAGGGGGTGTCGCTAGAAATAAGTTTGTGTAAAATATTAGGCGCTATACGCTTTAAAGGGAAGAGATCATGATCACGATCTCTAAGCCTGCCTAGATAAAAATCTACTGATTGACATGCTATAGCTAGCTTGAAATTCTGCTATTTTTCATCATTTCATCAACTATTCTTCGTCAAACCTGTTTTCGAATAGGTTGATAATTGCGGACAAGGCCTGATTTTCATCCGGACCGCTAACCTCGATATCAATCTTACTGCCTTGTTCTGAGTCTAACATCAACATCGCAATAACGCTATCGGCCTCCGCCTCAATTTGATTATTATTACGCAAAATAACTCTAGAGTTAAATTGTTTAACTAAATCATAGAGTAACATGGCAGGTCGTGCATGCATCCCAAGCCGATTTTTGAGCGTTATTGTGGCTTTTACGGTCATTGCTGTTATTTGCGCTTTTCCAATGTTCTGTGGCGTGACTGCACATTTTTACCACGGGAACGGAAATAGTCGGCAAGTTGTTCTGCGACGTATACTGAGCGGTGTTTCCCCCCCGTACAGCCAATCGCGACAGTTAAATAGCTACGGTTATTGGTTTCTAACATTGGTAGCCATAATTCTAAATAACTACGAGTTTGGTAGATGAAGTTATGGACTTCAGTATGCCTATCTAAGAATGCAGCAACGGGCCGGTCAAGACCTGTCATTGGGCGTAATTTCGGATCCCAGTGCGGATTTGGTAAAAAACGCACATCGAATACATAATCGGCATCAATAGGAATACCATGTTTGAAACCAAAGGATTCAAACACCATTGTCAGCTCACGCTCACGTTTGCCCATCAAACGTGTTCTTAGCATTTCAGCTAATTCATGAACGGACATTTCTGAAGTATCAATAACTAAATCAGCACGAGAGCGTAAAGGTTCAAGTAGCTCATTTTCCTCATCTATCGCGCTTTCAAGCGAAAGGTTTTTACTTGAAAGTGGGTGCAACCGACGAGTGTCACTGTAACGACGTATAAGCGTGTTACGGTCGGCATCTAGAAACAATAATTGAGGAGAGAAGGTTGATGGTAATTTATCAATCGCTTCTTCGAAAATCTCTGGATTGTCGGGCATATTACGCACGTCGATGCTTACCGCTGCTGAAATATTACGATCAGCCAGTGAATTCGCTAACTCCGGCAGTAATACAACCGGTAGGTTATCTACGCAATAGAAACCCATATCTTCCAGCGCACGTAAGGCAACGGATTTCCCCGAACCGGAACGGCCGCTGACTATCATCAGCACCATGAGCTTGCTCCCTTTTGTTTCCTAATAATGTGTTTCTTGAAAAGCAGTACTTGCCAATTAATATTACTTAGAAACCATAACAATATCATTTGCATATGGCAAGATACATAATTTATCACTTACTCTGTAATTATGCTGTATAGCTCTTCATCACTTTGTGCACTGCGCAGGCGTTTACAGAGCGTTTTATCGGCTAGTTTTTTGGCGATAAGCGACAACGTATGCAGGTGCGTTTTACATTGGTCTGATGGCACGAGTAAAGCGAAAAGCAAGTCAACAGGCTGATTATCAATTGCATCAAACGCAATCGGTTCTTCTAAATGTAAAAAGACACCGACAGCACGGCTACTTTCACCTTCGTTCAGCTTCCCATGAGGAATGGCAATACCGCCGCCAATACCTGTTGTGCCAACTTTTTCTCTGGTTAATAACGCTTCAAATACCGTATTTTCAGGTAATTCCAATTCAACGGCAGCCAGCTCACTAATAATTTCTAAAGCTCTTTTTTTACTGGTGCACACAATATTATTACGTGTACAGGCTGATGATAAAACAACGTTTAACTGGATTTCTATATCACTATTCATTTTATTGTTCACTTAGGACTACAAAACCAGATGATGTATTCCATCATCTGGTTTGAAACATTATTCGGCTAATTAATAAGCCGCATCAATGTATTAATGTTGTCTCAGTTTTTCTTTGTGTTTGGTTAATTGGCGCGACAGTTTGTCTACGAGTATATCTATAGCAGCGTACATATCGTTTTCTTCCGCTGATGCGTGGAGCTCCGCTCCATTGACTTGCACGGTTGCTTCTGCAATTTGCTGAACTTTTTCAACTTTCAAGACAACTTGGATACCATTAATACGATCAAACAATTGTTCCAATTTTTTGAGTTTTTTCTCAACAGTCTCGCGCAATGCAGGAGTAACTTCAATATTGTGTCCAGTAATCTGAAATTCCATACAATCTTCCTTATTTTATCAATTAAACCAGCTGCTTACGCTGGTTAGAGGGCGGAATGGATAACGATTCTCGATACTTAGCAACAGTTCTGCGAGCGACTTGAATGCCTTGTTCTGCCAGCATACTCGTCAATTTACTGTCACTCAATGGTTTTGCTGGGTTTTCAGCAGCAACCAGTTTTTTCACCAATGCTCGAATTGCGGTTGAGGAGGCTTCGCCGCCTGTGTCCGTATTAACATGGCTGGAGAAAAAATACTTCAACTCAAAAATGCCTCGTGGGCTATGGAGAAACTTTTGAGTTGTTACTCGTGAGATAGTTGATTCATGCATGTCCACTTGATAGGCGATATCGGCCAGTATCATCGGTTTCATGTATTCCTCACCTAGCTCAAAGAATTCTTGCTGCTGTTCTACAATACAAGTCGCGACTTTTAAGAGTGTCTCGTGGCGGCTCTCAAGGCTTTTAATCAACCATTTTGCATCTTGCAGATGACTACGAATATATTGCGAGTCATCTTCATTTGCTGAATTATTTAGCATTGAAGCATAATGGTTATTAATGCTTAGTTTAGGAATGCTATCTGTATTTAACTCAACTTGCCAGTGCCCAGCAATTTTTTTCACTAAAACATCAGGAATGACGTATTCCGATTCCCCAGTATTGATGGATTGGCCGGGTTTTGGATTCAGCGTTAAAATCAGGTCTATCGCAGTTTTTAGTGCATCTTCTTTTAAGCGAGTTAATTTACTCAGCTGGCGAAAATCACGGTTAGCCAGCAAATCAATATGGTTACTAATAATGCGCTTTGCATCTTGTAGCCCATCAGTTTGCTGAGGATACAGCGACAATTGGATTAATAAACACTCTTTTAAATCTTGTGCTGCAACACCCAGTGGGTCGAAATGCTGAATACGCTTTAGGACAGCAATGACTTCTTCTATGGTAATTTCAGGGTTATCAATCCCTTCATGTATATCAGAAATTGCTGTTGTCAGATAACCGGAATCATCTATTGAATCAATAATGGCGGTGGCGATTGCCCTGTCTGTGTCAGTAAACGGGGTCAGTTCAGCTTGCCACGTTAGGTAATCTTGCAACGTTTGTGTTGTTTCACCTTGATAAACAGGTAGTTCATCAAAACTATAATCGTTACTGGTCCCTGACGGTGTTCCTGCCGTATATATTTCATCCCAATCAGCGTCTAAAGGGAGCTCATCTGGCATATCATGATTTTCAAGAGCGTCTTTGGTGTCGAGTTCACTGGTATCGGTATTTTCATTTAGGGAGTCAATAGATTCGGACTCAGAATTTAACTCTTCTTGTTCAAGAAGTGGGTTGGTTTCCAAGGCAAGTTGAATTTCTTGCTGAAGCTCAAGTGTAGACAGCTGCAACAAGCGGATAGCTTGCTGCAATTGAGGGGTCATTGCAAGTTGTTGACTGACTCTAAGCTGCAAACTTTGCTTCATGAATCTGTTTTATTCTCCCTAAAAAATGACAACACGATAATTTATAACCGGAAGCCTTCACCCAAGTATACACGTTTCACTTGTTCGTTCTCTAAGATCATGGTTGGTGACCCATGAGCAATTAAGTGCCCCTGACTGACAATATAGGCTCTTTCACACACATCTAAGGTTTCCCGCACATTATGGTCGGTAATTAAAACGCCGAGGCCGTAATCTCTTAAGTGCTGAATGATTTTTTTGATATCTAAGACGGAAATAGGGTCAACACCCGCAAAAGGTTCGTCTAATAAAATAAATTTTGGGTTAGCAGCCAGTGCACGCGCAATTTCCACACGGCGGCGTTCCCCTCCGGATAGCGACTGCCCCATACTGTCTCGAAGATGGGTGATACTAAATTCTTCCATCAATTCTTCAGCACGTTCTTTACGTTGCTGGGAACTCAAATCTTCGCGAATTTCTAACACAGCCATTAAGTTATCATAAACGCTGAGGCGGCGAAAAATTGAGGCTTCTTGAGGAAGATAGCCAATTCCACGGCGAGCACGTTCATGTAGCGGTAGAAGGCTGATATCTTCACCATCGATCATAATTTTGCCAGCATCCCGCTGAACAATACCCACAACCATATAAAAGGTCGTGGTTTTACCGGCACCGTTTGGTCCCAACAAGCCAACGATTTCACCTGATTTAACTTCCAGGCTGACATCTTCAACGACCTTACGTTTTTTATAGGCTTTAGCTAGATTTTCAGCGGTTAGTGTCGCCATAACAGTTATTTACTCTTACTTGCTGATGAATTTTTATTCGCTGCAGGGCCTTTTTCTTGCAATTGGGCTGGCAGTATTACAGTGGTGACGCGTTTGCCTTTATCACTAAATGCTTCCATTTGCTGCGTTGGCACTAAATAGGTAATTTTGTCACCTTGAATATTGCTGTCTAATTGCTCAAGATAGGCATTGCCTGTTAAGGTGACGAGCTGTTTATCGACCTCATAACGGGCTTTGCTGGCATGGCCTTTAATCGGTTTGCCATCATCCTGTAATTGGTAAAAGGTAACCGGGGTACCAAAGGCCTCAATCACAATTTTATCCGAGTCACTACTTGGACGTGTTACAACCACTTTATTGGCTCTGATATCAATAGAACCTTGTTTAATAACAACATCATCAGTAAAGGTGGTGACGTTTTTTTCTAAATCAAGAGATTGTTTGACCGAATTAATCGTCATTGGCTGCTGCGTATCACTTTTTAATGCCATCGCAGGTAGGCTAAGAGCCAAAATTGCACTGGCAACAGCTCCTTGAATAAAACGTTTCTTAGTTACTTGATTCATTTTAATGCTCTTCTGGTTGTAACACATAATGAGTTTTAACATCTTCGATTAATTCAGCCGTTCTTGTACGAAGGTTTCCCTTCATTTTCATACCGGTAGAATTGAGACCTTGTCCAATAATGGTCGCTTTATCATCAGATGAAACGTCTTGTGTTGTCAAATTGACAACTGCACTTTCAGTTGTAATTCGTTGGATCTGCGAGTCTTTGGTCAAGCTATCAACCTGAACATCGCTATATAAATAGAGAATTCTATCGTTCGTTAACCTGGCCTTGAAAGCCTTAACCGTCCAGGTTGGCTCGCCCGCTTCGTTATAAGTGGTTAGAACCGGTTTTGAAAACCACGTGATTTTTCCTTCAGTGTAGTTATCTATTTTATCTGAAACGAGTTTATACGCTAAATTACCCGTTGGATTATAGACAAAAGTCACTGAATCATCAGTTTGATAATTAGGTTGCCCATCATTAATTACTTTATCCTCTGGGTTGTCAGAATCACTACCCGCTAAATTCCAACCGATAAGCCCTAATACAACCAAGGATAAAATAATAATTAACCACTTCTTCGCATTGCTCATGAATTCAATCTATTCGTTATATTGATAAACCTTTTGCTTCTTCCAGTTTGCCTTGAGAAAGCAAAATAAGGTCACAAAGTTCGCGGACTGCGCCTTTTCCTCCGCCAATGCGAGTCACATAATCCGCTCGCGGTAATAACAAAGGATGGGCATCCGCGACCGCGACGGATAAGCCTACTTTGGCCATAACAGGCCAGTCAATCAGATCGTCCCCAATATAAGCTATTTCTTCAGCTGATAATTGTAGTGTATCTAACAGTTCGTGATACGCCAAAAGCTTATCGCTTTGACCTTGGTAAAGATATGTAATGCCTAATGTTTGAGCCCTATCTTCAAGAAGCTTCGCTTTTCTTCCTGTAATGATGGCGACCTCAATACCGGAAGTTAATAAGCAACGTACTCCATAGCCGTCACGGACATTAAAGGCTTTGAGTTCTTCGCCATTATTTCCCATATAGACCAAGCCATCAGACATGACACCATCAACATCGCAGATCAATAATTTGATTTTTTCTGCTTTGGTTAAAACAGTATTGGCAACAGGGCCATAGCAGGTTTCCAACAAGGTAGACGTCATGGTATTTCCTTATGTTATACAACACCTGCTTGTAGCAGATCATGCATATGTAGCACACCAACTAATTTGTTATCATTTGCAACTAATAACGAAGTCACATGCCGAGATTGCATTAAATTAAGCGCTTCAACCGCTAACATGGTTGGTGATACTCGAATTCCACCGGGGGTCATTAAATCAGCAATTTTAGCGTTATTCAGGTCGATTCCCATATCAAAGATACGGCGTAAATCCCCATCAGTGAAAATACCTTCAATATTCATATCATCATCACAAATAACGGTCATACCCAGTTTTTTGCGGGTAATTTCCACTAAAGCCTCGCGTAAAGACGCACTTTTAGGAATATGGGGGATTTCATCACCCGTATTCATTAAATCACGAACGAGGAGTAAAAGTTTGCGCCCAAGTGCGCCACCCGGATGTGAAAGTGCGAAATCATTCGCAGTGAAGCCGCGGGCGGTTAATAAGGCTATCGCTAATGCATCTCCCATCACGAGTGTAGCTGTTGTACTCGTGGTAGGAGCAAGCCCCAATGGACAGGCTTCTTGAGGGACTTTGATACATAAATGAACATCTGCATATTTTCCCATATTACTTTCAGGATTGTTAGTCATACAGATTAAAGGCACTTTAATTCTTTTTAAAACAGGGAGTAAGGCTAAAATTTCTCCTGACTCACCAGAATTAGAAATGGCTAACACAACATCGTTATGAGTAATCATCCCAAGGTCACCGTGGCTGGCTTCTCCTGGATGAACAAAAAATGATGGTGTTCCTGTACTCGCTAGTGTAGCGGCAATTTTACGGCCAATATGCCCCGATTTCCCCATTCCCATTACGACGACTTTGCCTTCACAGTTAAAAATAAGCTGGCAAGCGCGGTCAAAGTCAGTATTGATATATTGTTCTAGGTTTTTTAAACCTTCGTGTTCGATATGGAGAACTTCTTTACCTACTTTCTGAAAATCGAAGTTTGACATTTCTAGTTCCATGCGTAGCTTTTAAGTTAATCGGATTAGCGAAATTAAATTGTATAACGAATACTTGGTATCAGTAAGTATTTTGTCAGTTAAGCTATTTTTAATGTTAGTTTTATACTTAATGAGTATTTTTGGGCACTTCGATGTAGAATTTAATACGTACAAGACGGTTTCATTAGCATCTTGAACCAAAAATGGATAGGCAAATTCGCGTATCCTCAAGCTAGGTAACATCACAACATTCTAAGAGCTATCTGCTGTTAATAGTGAAAGCTTTTGCTGACTATAAGTAAATTATATTGTTTTTTTCTCTGTTTCGCTTAGATAAAAACAGAGTTGTAACACTAAAAGTCATATTTTCGACGCTATAATACTATAAATTCTATTTTGTTGTGATATTTGACGATTTTCAGTTTATCTTTCGGTAACATCTGAACGGATAAAATATATTTACGCGTGGTGTATAACGAGTTATTTAACAATGCAAGCACAGACAGACAATTTAATTGAAGTACGGAACATGTCCTTTACTCGAGGAAATCGGAAAATATTTGAAAATATTAATCTGACCGTTCCTCGTGGAAAAATTACGGCAATTATGGGGCCATCAGGGATTGGTAAAACCACATTACTGCGCTTGATTGGTGGGCAATTACGGCCAAATGAAGGTGAAATTTGGTTTGATGGCGATAATATTCCAGCGCTGTCACGCTCAAAGCTGTATCAGTCTCGTAAAAAGATGAGCATGCTGTTTCAATCCGGGGCGTTATTCACGGATATGAACGTATTTAATAACGTGGCTTTCTCTCTACGTGAGCACACTAACCTGCCAGAATCATTGATCCATACGACGGTGATGATGAAACTAGAGGCAGTTGGCTTACGTGGTGCTGCTCAATTAATGCCATCTGAGTTGTCAGGGGGTATGGCACGGCGCGCCGCGTTAGCGCGTGCTATTGCACTTGACCCAGATTTAATCATGTTTGATGAACCTTTTGTCGGCCAAGATCCCATTACGATGGGTGTTTTGGTTAAATTGATTGATGAGCTTAATCAAGCACTGGGTGTCACTTGTGTCGTGGTTTCCCATGATGTTCCAGAGGTATTGAGTATCGCAGATAATGCTTATATTGTTGCGCAGCAGCATGTCATTGCTCAGGGAACGGGTGAAGAATTGCGAGAAAACCAAGACCCTCGTGTGCGACAATTTCTTGATGGTATTGCTGATGGGCCTGTGCCATTCCGTTTTCCCGCCAATGATTATCTGGCTGATTTATTAGGGTAAAATAAGATGATATTAAAGGCGATAGCAGGCTTCGGGCGCCGATGGATTGATATATTTTCCGCGTTTGGTCGAGCAGGTTACATGCTGTTTCGCGCCTTACTCGGTAAACCAGAGTTTCGTAAACAATGGCCATTATTGATGAAGCAATTGTACGCCATTGGTGTGCAATCATTACTTATCATTGCTGTTTCCGGTTTATTTATCGGAATGGTATTGGGGTTACAAGGCTATTTGGTTCTCACCACTTTTAGTGCTGAAGCTAGCTTAGGTATGATGGTCGCACTTTCATTGTTACGTGAGCTAGGCCCTGTTGTAACCGCATTATTATTTGCTGGCCGTGCGGGCTCTGCATTAACAGCTGAAATTGGCTTAATGAAAGCGACAGAACAGATTTCTAGCCTTGAAATGATGGCAGTTGACCCTCTAAGGCGTGTCATCGCGCCACGTTTTTGGGCTGGTTTTATTAGTATGCCATTGTTATCTCTAATTTTTGTTGCTGTCGGTATTTTAGGTGGCGCACTAGTTGGGGTTGACTGGAAGGGGATTGATGAAGGCTTTTTTTGGGCTTCAATGCAATCTTCCGTTGATTGGCGACTAGATTTAGTAAACTGTGTGATTAAAAGCTTAGTCTTTGCTATCACAGTTACTTGGATCGCATTATTTAATGGCTATGATGCCATCCCAACTTCGGAGGGGATAAGCCAAGCGACAACTAGAACAGTTGTGCATGCGTCATTGTCTGTTTTAGGACTGGATTTCGTACTTACCGCACTGATGTTTGGGAACTAAGTCATGCAAAGTAAAAAAAGTGAAATATGGGTTGGTTGTTTTATGTTGCTGGCGATTGCCGCAATTATCTTTTTGTGTTTAAAAGTTGCTGATTTAAAATCGATAGGAAGCCAATCCACCTATCAAATTTCAGCATCTTTTGAAAATATTGGTGGCTTAAAAGAAGGCTCGCCAATCAAAGTGGGTGGTGTGGTGATTGGGCGAGTTGCCAGTATCACGCTAGATAAAAAGAATTATGTTCCTGAAGTTAAAATTGATTTATTAAGTGAGTACGACAATATTCCTGATTCGAGCTCACTGTCAATTCGGACGTCAGGTTTGTTGGGTGAACAATATATTGCGATGAATATTGGCCCTGATGACGAAGAATTAGGTATCGCAATCTTAAAAAATGGCGGGCGTCTTGAAGATACTAAGCCGGCTATGGTATTAGAAGACTTAATTGGCCAGTTTTTATATAAAAGTGGTGATAGCCAAGGTGCAGAGCCAGAGTCAACTGCGCAGTAATTTGATGCTCCCTTTGAAGAATAAAGGAATGAATTATGTTTAAACGTTTAATGATGGTTGCTATGTTGGCAATCGCGCCATTTGCCATGGCAGTAGACCAAACCAACCCTTATAAGTTAATGGATGAAGCGGCGGCGAAAACGTTTAACCGCTTGAAATCAGAGCAACCGAAAATTAAGCAAGACCCCGAGTATCTTAGAACAATTGTTCGTGAGGAATTATTACCTTATGTACAAGTTAAATATGCTGGGGCTTTGGTGTTAGGAACCTATTATAAAGGGGCAACTCCAGCACAGCGTGAGGCTTATTTCAACGCATTTGAAGATTACCTTGAGCAAGTCTATGGTCAAGCTTTAGCAATGTACCATGGCCAAACGTATCAAATAGCCCCAGAACAACCGTTGGGAGATAAAAACATTGTTGCCATTCGCGTGACTATTGTTGATACCAATGGACGTCCTCCTGTCCGTTTAGATTTCCAATGGCGTAAAAATAGCAAAACAGGTTACTGGCAAGCTTACGACATGATTGCAGAAGGCGTGAGTATGATCACGACTAAGCAAAATGAGTGGGGTGATATTTTACGTAAGCAAGGTGTCGATGGTTTAACAAAACAGTTAGAAATCAGTGCAAAAGCGCCAATTACTTTAGAAGAGAAAAAGTAATATGAGTCAGTTGTTAGCATGGGAACTCAATGAAACAACACTTTATCTCACCGGGACGTTAGACCGTGATTCGCTAATGTCGTTTTGGGATAAAAAAGACTCATCGCTGGAACGCATTGAAAATATAGATGTTTCTGGTCTCAAGCATGTTGACTCAACAGGCTTGGCGATGCTAGTTCGCTTAAAAGGTGAATTCCAAGCTAAAAACCGTTCACTGAATATAACTGGTGTCAGTGATAACTTGAATACATTGATTGAGCTATACGGGGTTCAAGAGATTATCCTCAATTAGGTTAAATATCCTAAATTGGGTCAAGTTATGTAAAAATAAGCGCCTCTATGTGCTTTTCGGCACGAGAGGCGTTTTCTTTGGTTTAAGTGTTAAGCCTAATCCTTTAGGATAGAGGATTGAGCTCTGACTGTTCTTATTGCGATGTTTCTGTACGCTATGCATGCAATTTGCACTATTTAGAGTAAAATTATAAATCACAAATAATTAATAAATTGAGTCATTATGGATACCAACGAAATTAAGCAAGTATTGATGGAAAAATTGTCTCTGAATGAGGCTATTGTTACTGGTGATGGTAGCCACTTTCAGGTTATCGCGGTCGGTGACATGTTTGACGGTATGAGCCGTGTTAAGCAACAGCAAGCAATTTATGCGCCTTTAATGGAGTATATTGCGGATAACCGCATTCATGCTTTGTCTATTAAAGCGTACACCCCTGCGCAATGGGAGCGCGATCGTAAACTTAGTGGCCTTTGATTACAAAGCCTAAGCGAACAGACTGTAAAATTCGACATACGAGAATACTTGAATGGATAAGTTTTTAGTTAAAGGACCAACCCGTTTACAGGGTGAGGTCACTATATCTGGCGCAAAAAATGCGGCATTACCAATTCTGTTCGCTGCTCTGTTGGCTGAAGAGCCAGTAGAAATACAGAATGTCCCTCATTTGAGGGATATCGACACAACGATTAAATTACTGAATCAACTTGGTACTAAAGTAAAACGCAATGGCTCAGTGTACGTCGATGCAAGTACTGTAACGACATACTGTGCACCTTATGACCTTGTTAAAACCATGCGTGCATCCATTTGGGCTTTAGCGCCATTGGTTGCTCGTTTTGGTCATGGTGAAGTTTCTTTACCAGGTGGCTGTGCTATCGGTGCTCGTCCAGTTGATTTACATATTTCAGGTTTAGAGCAATTAGGCGCAAAGATTGTTTTAGAAGATGGTTATGTCAAAGCAACGGTCGATGGCCGCTTAAAAGGTGCTTGCATTGTAATGGATAAAGTCAGTGTGGGTGCGACAGTCTCTATTATGACGGCTGCGACTTTAGCTGAAGGAACCACAACAATTGAAAATGCGGCACGTGAACCTGAAATTGAAGATACCGCCAATTTCTTAAATACTCTTGGTGCAAAAATTACTGGCGCAGGGACTGATCGTATTGTTATTGAAGGTGTTGAACGTTTAGGTGGGGGCGTTTATAAAGTACTGCCTGACCGCATTGAAACGGGAACATTTTTAATTGCAGCCGCGGTTTCGCGCGGCAAAGTCATCTGTCGTAATGCACGTCCAGACACTCTAGATGCGGTATTAGCTAAATTGCGTGAAGCTGGGGCTAAAATTGAAATCGGTGATGACTGGATTAGCCTAGATATGGAAGGCAAACGCCCGAAAGCAGTGACATTGCGTACGGCACCACACCCAGGGTTCCCAACGGATATGCAAGCACAGTTTAGCTTACTTAATCTTGTTGCTGATGGCGCTGGCATGATCACTGAAACGATTTTTGAGAATCGTTTTATGCATATCCCTGAGCTAATCCGTATGGGTGCTCATGCTGAAATTGAAAGTAATACTGTGTTATGTCATGGTGTTGAAAAATTAACCAGTGCACAGGTGATGGCAACAGATTTACGAGCTTCTGCGAGTTTAGTTATAGCGGGCTGTATTGCGGAAGGGACAACGACAGTTGACCGTATATATCATATTGACCGTGGTTATGAGCATATCGAAGATAAACTACGTGGTTTAGGTGCTGATATTCAGCGCGTACACTCAGATGATTAATACTTTGATAAGGTAAATGGGTTGGTGGCTTCATTTACCCATTCGATGAATCAAAAAAGGTTGTTCGGTATCGAACAACCTTTTTTACGCAAGTGTATTTCTAATGACTACCCAGCCTGTTCTTCAGGAATTTCTTCGATAATCACATCAATATTTTTAATTTCGCCATCTCGTAAAATCTGTACTGCCGTTTTACTTCCGGGACGAATTTCTGCAACTAAATCCATAGTTTCTGCGGCTGAAATAGCTGGTTTACCATCAACCGATAAAATAATATCCCCTTGCAATATACCTGCCTTAGCCGCGGGTCCATTTGGGGCAACTTGGAAAATTCGCAAGCCTTGTATTTGATTGATATTATTGTTGTTTGACCTAATTTGAGGTAATTCGCGTGCGGTGATACCAATATAACCGCGGATCACTCGGCCATCACGAATTAGCTTATCCATGATTTTGGTGGCTAGCGCGGTAGGAATAGCAAAGCTTAGCCCTTCAGAACTAATGCCTTGACCTGCAGTGAAAGAAAGCGTGTTGATGCCGACTAACTCACCTTCGGTATTAATTAATGCTCCGCCAGAGTTACCTGAGTTGATTGAGGCATCGGTTTGAAGAAAGTTTTGCCGGCGAGTGGAGCTTAATCCAACGCGACCTGTTGCACTGATAATCCCCTGAGTAACGGTTTGACCTATGTTATAAGGATTTCCAATTGCCAGTACGACATCACCAACATGAGTGACTCGTTGCGTATTAATTGGAATGACAGGTAAGTTATCAGCATCAATTTTTAATACGGCGAGGTCAGTCAATGGGTCTGAGCCAACTAGAAGGGCATCAAAAATAGCACCATCTTGTAAAGCCACTAAAATTTGGTCTGGGTTATCAACGACATGTTTATTCGTGATGATGTAGCCATTTTGGCTCATGATCACACCTGAACCGAGGGATTTTAATTCACGTCCGGATTGGGAAAAGCTGCCTTTTGAACTGCTATAAACATAGACCACCGCAGGTGCAGCGCGGCGTACTGCTTTATTATAGCTGACGGGTTCACTATTTGTTTTACCATATAATAAGTCGGCTAAACCTTGAGGGCGCAACGAAGGAACCGCAATGATAATAATCAATGCAGTCAACAGGCCAAGCATGACAGATAAAGTTAGCTTCTTCACCATAGGATATAGAATATTTAGTTATTGCTTAAACATGTTCAGAGCATAACATAAAAAAACAGGTACAGCAGAGTGATACTGTACCTGTTTTATTGGTTTTCAGATGGTTTTTGATGAATTAATTTTTCATCAGTAAATATAATGTTTCACCATCACGCAAAACTTTCATGGCTAATACCGGAGGTTTAGCATCGATAATCTTACGGAATTGTTCAATCGTCTCAACACGAGCGTCATTGACACCAAAGATTAAATCGCCTTTTACTAAGCCAATGGCAGCCGCCGGTGATTTTGGTGCGACGCTATCAACTTGAACACCCTTGGTGTTGCTTACCGTTGCATTAGAAATCGTTGCACCTAATAAAGATTCACTCAATTTTTCGGCTTTAGTTGCAGAGCCTTCGTCGTTCTCGAGAACCACTTTGACTTCCATTGGTTTACCTGAGCGAATCAAGCCAATAGTAATTTCCTTACCAATTTGGCTAGTACCGATTTTAGCTCTTAACTCTGCAAAGCTATTAATACGTTTACCATCAACAGAGACGAGAACGTCACCGGATTTAATACCTGCTTTAGCTGCGGATGATTTAGGTAAAACTTCGCTCACGAAAGCGCCACGCTGTGCATCAATATTGAATGCTTTAGCGATATCGGAGTTCATTTCAGTACCTTTGATACCCAAGATCCCGCGTTTTACTTCACCATGCTTAATTAACTGCTCGCTAAGGTTTTTCGCCATATTACTTGGGATTGCGAAGCCGATACCGATATTACCGCCGCCAGGTGCTAAAATAGCGGTATTGATACCGATTAATTCACCGTTTAGGTTAACGAGTGCGCCACCAGAGTTACCACGGTTAATGGAAGCATCGGTTTGGATAAAGTTTTCTAGGCCTTCAAGGTTTAAACCGCTACGGCCTAATGCAGAGATAATGCCTGATGTCGCTGTTTGGCCTAAACCAAATGGGTTACCGACGGCGACCGCAAAATCACCCACACGTAATTTGTCGGAGTCTGCAATACTAACAGCTGTTAAATTTTTGATATCTTTTGCATTACTGATTTTTAATAACGCGATATCTGTTTGTGGGTCTTTACCAATTAAGTTAACGGCAATTTCACGGCCATCGTTTAATTGAATTTGAATTTTGTCAGCGCCATCAATAACATGGTTATTGGTTAAAATATAACCTTGCTGAGCATCAATAATGACCCCCGAACCTAAGCCTTCAAATGGGCGTACGCTTTGTTGCTGTTGTGGTACATTTGGGCCAAAAAAGAATTTAAGTTCTTCTGGAATTTGTTGGTTTTGTACGCGCGTACCTGACACGTGAATATTAACTACAGCAGGCAATACTTTTTCAAGCATTGGAGCTAAGCTAGGCATGTTCTGGCTTTGTGCTGTTGCAGGTAAAGTTGCAGGTAATGCTGCGCTACTTACGGCAGGGATAGCCGCTAAAGATAACCCTAAGCTCATTGCTACCGCGGTAAGAAAAAAGTTTTTTCTTTTCATAATTTAGTCGATTCTCTCAAGAATAAATTATCAACTCATTGTGAATACAATTTTAGAAGAAACACAATGCGTTGAGATAATATTGGTTGGTATCAGATTCAATTTTACTGATGACTATGACTACCGATTATGCGCAAAAGTTCCCCTTCCGGGTAGCGAATATCCACTCTTTTACATCTATTTACATGCAACTTAAGTGAAACCATAACTTCTATACAGTAGGTAAATAAATTATTAAATTATATTTGGATGGAAATCTTGTTCAGAATTATTAAATAAAAATTTAATCATGAAAGATACACGGAAAGCGACTAAATTTAGTGCATTTGGTAGGAAATCACCAGTAAGTGGAGCTTACTGGTGATAAAAAATAAAAACTTACTTTTCTTTCTCTTCAATAGGCCGGAAAAGACCCGATGCACCATCTGAGTAATCTCTTGGTGGCATTTTAACTGGCGCTTGATCGTTATCGGCTTCAGATTCGGTTAAACGATAGTTAAATGGGTTATCTTGTGCCGGCATGTCAGGCATTAATTCAGATGAACTTTGTGCCATGTGTTGATAAAGCTGACGGTAATCACGCGCCATTTTATCTAATAATTCTGCGCTGCGGGCAAAATGACTGACCAGTTCTTTGCGGTATTCTTCCAGTTCAGTACTTTTTTTGTCTAATTCAGCTTGTGCTGTTTTTTGTTGGCGAAGTTTCGGATTACCGTAGCGCACAACTAATGCACCGATGATAAAACCAACAATCAATCCTATTAATGCATACTCCCAGGTCATGCTGACTCCTTCATTACTTCAATGTTCACAGATTCAATGTCTGCAGAAATTATGCGTCGTTACCGTTACTATACCTTAAATAATTCAAGTTGCATGTAGACGTCAAGTAAAGTATCCCAACATATTGTAAATTGGGCGATTAAATGATGATAAAACCGGCAAGTCTCGAATTAAATCGTAGCAACTTTAGAGTAGAATCTTAACTCGAATTTCCTTACTCTATAGCGATTCGTTAACCGAAAGTTAAATGATAACTGAATCTGGTTATAATAAAGGCAGTGTATATCAAATAACGGTAAAAAAACCGAAAATTTTTTAAGGATTATTCAGTTAATGTCACCGATGACCCCTACAATGCGTTATCAACAAGCGCTGGCGGATGGCAATTACCAGCCAGATGACGTACAAAAGCTCGCTGTAGAACGCTTAGATAAAATTTATCAGCAGCTTGTTAATGCCGCTACTCTCACTTCACAAGATAAACCATCTGGCTTAAAACAACGGTTTAGCCGTCTTTTAGGCAAAACACCCGTAGTATCTGTAGCGCCTGTCCAAGGGTTGTATATGTGGGGCGGGGTGGGGCGTGGAAAGACGTGGCTAATGGACATGTTTTACGAAAGCTTGCCAGGAACGCGTAAACTGCGTTTGCACTTTCATCGGTTTATGAAAAAAGTGCAAGAGGATTTAATGGCATTACAGGGGCAAGAAAACCCGCTAGATATCATTGCAGATGAGTTTAAAAAACAAACAGATGTCTTGTGTTTTGATGAATTTTTTGTGTCAGATATTACAGATGCTATGATCCTTGGCACTTTACTCGAAGGGCTCTTTGCTCGAGGCATCACGCTTGTCGCTACTTCAAATATCATCCCTGATAATCTCTATCGAAATGGCTTGCAACGAGCACGTTTTTTACCTGCTATTGAGCAAATTAAAAAATACTGCGATGTGATGAATGTCGATGCAGGTATTGATTACCGTTTAAGAACTTTAACGCAAGCGCATCTTTTTTTATCCCCGATTAACGCTCAAAATCGTCAGCATTTAGATGAGGTTTTTGTTAAATTGGCTGGTAAGCAAGGGGATGAATATCCAGTTTTAGAGGTTAATCATCGTAAAATGCAAGCGATTCGTTCTGCGGAAGGGGTGCTAGCGGTAGAATTTAAAGTATTGTGTGAAGAGCCTCGTAGCCAAAATGACTATATTTATTTGTCAAATTGCTACCACACAGTGTTGTTGTACAATGTACCTGTGATGGGAACAAAAGACGAAAATCCAGCACGTCGTTTTTTAGCGTTAATTGATGAGTTTTACGAACGAAAAGTTAAATTAGTGATTAATGCTGAAGTACCAATGGAATCGTTGTATCAGGGGCAATTGTTAGCATTCGAATATCAACGTTGCTTATCTCGATTGCAAGAAATGCAAAGTGAAGAGTACTTGAAAATACCGCATTTAACTTAAGGTTAGTGATAAAGCTGAGTTGTTAGCGAACAAATCGCCTAAATCGCATAATTTAAACACAAGATGCGATGTTTATTTGAGCAAACGTAAAAAAAATGCATTTGGGGTCGATTTTTGTTTCTGACTTCTCTATAATCTTGCGACCCCACGTTACAGCGTTGTTTTTTATTTCCCAAAAAATAACGCATTAATGCCAGTTAGGCTGCTCGAAGGGGTAGGTTTACTGGACAAAGAGTCGTGTGAACCTCAGAAAGCTTATGAACATGAGTGTTCACCAACGTGTAACTTCAATATTGGGTAAGTTTTAATGAAAACTTTTACAGCTAAACCAGAGACCGTAAAACGCGACTGGTACGTTGTTGATGCAGATGGCAAAACTTTAGGCCGTCTTGCAACTGAAATTGCTAGCCGTCTGCGCGGTAAGCATAAAGCGGAATATACTCCGCACGTGGATACTGGTGATTACATCATCGTTCTGAATGCAGAAAAAATTGCTGTTACCGGCAATAAACGCGAAGACAAAATCTACTATCGCCATACTGGCCATGTAGGTGGAATCAAGCAAGCAACTTTCGAAGAAATGATTGCTCGCAGTCCTGAGCGTGTGCTTGAAATCGCGGTTAAAGGCATGTTGCCAAAAGGACCTCTGGGTCGTGCAATGTACCGTAAACTGAAAGTTTACGCAGGTAATGAGCACAACCACGCGGCTCAACAACCGCAAGTTCTTGACATTTAATCGGGATTATAGCAATGGCTGAAAATCAATACTACGGCACTGGTCGCCGCAAAAGCTCATCTGCTCGTGTCTTTATTAAGCCGGGTAGCGGTAACATCACAATCAATCAACGTACACTGGAACAATACTTTGGTCGCGAAACTGCGCGCATGGTAGTTCGTCAGCCGTTAGAATTGGTTGAAATGTTGGAAAAACTGGATCTGTACATCACTGTTAAAGGTGGCGGTATTTCAGGTCAGGCAGGCGCAATCCGTCACGGTATTACACGTGCACTGATGGCTTATGATGAGACTCTTCGTTCTGATCTGCGTAAAGCTGGTTTCGTTACCCGTGATGCGCGTTCTGTTGAACGTAAAAAAGTGGGTCTGCGCAAAGCACGTCGTCGTCCACAGTTCTCCAAACGTTAATTTATTACCCTTTGGGTATAAAATTGATGAAAAAACCCGTCTTAATGGCGGGTTTTTTATTGCCTATTGTTTTACTTACATTTTTATTATTAATGATAGATAACAGTGTCTAATTATGACGCTTTATAAAAGAACGAATATAAACTAAAGAGAAAAATAACAATTTAGTTTAAAATAATCATTAGTGAGCAGTACTGGGATCTTTTTAATTGAATGCAACTCAAACCTTGGAGTTAACTTAAGGGATTTTATTCTTTATTTTTAAATTTTGCATTGTTAAAAATCTAAAACTTTGGGCTTTTAATCTTTAAAATGAAATAAATCTATGGTTTTTTCGATGCAGCCCCCCTAAGTTGTACAAAATCTGTTAGAATACGCCCCTGTTTTTTTATTTCGCATTTCTCGCCTTTACTGTGCGGGAGGGTTGTGTTGACTTCCAATATGGATAAATGAAAGTTAAACACAGGGGATTTTAAAATGGGTAATGGGTAATTAAAAATTAATTACATTTCGTCCATTTTGTATTTTGGAGGTTTTAATGGCTGTCGCTCCTAATAAACGCTCGGTAATGACATTGTTCTCTGGCCCTACTGACATTTTTAGCCATCAGGTACGGATTGTTCTGGCTGAAAAAGGGGTAAGTGTTGAAATTGAACATGTCGAACCCGGTCATCTGCCTCAAGATCTGATCGATCTCAACCCATACCAGAGTGTTCCAACATTAGTCGATCGTGACCTGACTCTCTATGACCCACACATTATCATGGAATATCTTGATGAGCGTTTTCCTCATCCACCATTAATGCCTGTTTACCCAGTTGCACGTGGGACGAGTCGTCAATTGATGCACCGTATTCAAAGCGATTGGTATTCATTAATGAGCAAAATAGAGAACGGTAGTGCGCAAGAGGCAGCAAATGCCCGCCGTCAACTATCTGAAGAGCTGATCGCGGTTTCACCTGTTTTTGCTGAAATGGAATTCTTCATGAGCGAAGAATTTAGTCTTGTAGATTGCTATTTAGCACCGTTACTATGGCGTTTACCTGTACTGGGTATTGAATTGAACCCATCTAGTAGCAAATACTTGCAGTTGTATATGCAACGTGTATTTGCACGTGACGCATTTTTAGCATCGTTGACTGAATCTGAGCGCGAAATGCGTTTGTCTACAAGAGGCTAAAAGAATGATGGAAATGACAGCAATGTCACCACGTCGCCCTTATTTGTTACGTGCGCACTATGAGTGGTTGCTCGATAACGATATGACTCCGCATTTGGTGGTTGATGTCACCGTTCCTGCTGTTAACGTTCCTATGGAATTTGCTCGTGATGGGCAAATTGTATTGAATGTTGCGCCAAGAGCTGTTGGGAATTTTGAAATAACCAATGAAGAAGTGCGTTTTAATGCTCGCTTTGGTGGAATACCTCGCCAAGTTTATGTCCCAATGGCCGCAATTATGGCGGTGTATGCACGTGAAAATGGGGCTGGAATGATGTTCGAGCCTGAAGCTGCGTATGATGCAGAGTTATCAGCGGGTTTTGAACAAGTTGAAGAGCTTGAAGACAACATTACTTTAGTTCATGAAGCTGAATCTGTGGATGAAAATTCACATGAGCCATCGGGGGATGAGCCACCACGACCACCAAAAGGTCGGCCTTCATTAAGGGTTGTCAAATAATCCATTAGTCAGGTTAACAGCATATTAATCAACAGAGGGCAAAACCCTCTGTTTTTTTATATCAATGAGAAATTAAACTTCTAGAAATAATAAAATACCTTCGGCAGCATTGCGCCCATCAGCAACAGCAGTCACAACAAGATCTGAGCCTCTGATTATGTCCCCTCCGGCAAATACTTTTTCATGAGAAGTTTGAAAAGGAAATCGGCTATTACGATTTGCTAAAATATGACCATACTTATCACGCTTAATTAACGGTTTTTCTAACCAACTTTGGTTATGAGGAGCAAATCCATAAGCGACAATTATGGTGTCGGTTTCGATAAAAAAGGTCGAATCTTCAACAAGTTCTACTTGATAACGACCATTTTCTAATTCGGCATTTTGTGTGCGAGTGGTATAAACACCTATTAGTTGTTGCTGCTCATTAACGACAAATTCAGTGACTTGCATATTAAAATGGAACTGAGTGCCTTCTTCTAACGCATGGGCGACTTCTTTTTGTGAGGCTGGCATACTTTGTTCATCTCTACGGTAAAGACAGCTAACCTGCTTTGCGCCTTGACGAATAGCGGTACGTACACAATCCATCGCAGTATCTCCACCTCCTAACACGATAACTCTTTTTGAGTGTAAATTAACATAGGGTTCGTCTTTAGAGATGGGAAGTTGCATTAAATGGCGCGTATTTGCGATTAGATAGGGAAGTGCTTCAAAAACGCCGTGGATCGATTTTTCAGGTAAGTTGCCACGAATAGCCTGGTATGTGCCAGTACCAAGAAAAATGGCGTCATAATCGCAAATGAGCTCATCTAGAGAGACATCTGTACCTACGTCGGTATTTAATTGAAATTGAATGCCCATTTCTGTAAATATTTCCCGTCGTTGAACCATCAGTTCCTTTTCTAGCTTAAATGACGGAATACCAAATGTTAGTAGCCCCCCTATTTCAGGGTGTTTATCAAAAACGACAACATTTACACCATTTCGAATAAGCACATCTGCGCAAGAAAGACCCGCCGGGCCTGCGCCAACAATGGCGACACGTTTGTTAATGGGGTTAATATGGGAAAGGTTTGGGCGCCACCCCATCGCAAAAGCCGTATCATTAATATACCGTTCAATATGACCGATAGTGATAGAACCGGTTGTATCATTAAGTACACATGCTAATTCGCACAGTTTTTCTTGTGGGCAAACGCGTCCACAAATTTCAGGTAAACTGTTGGTATGATGAGATAATTCAGCAGCTTCGATAATTTTCCCTTCAGCAGCAAGACTGAGCCACTTTGATATTGGATTATGTAGTGGGCATTTCCATTCACAAAACGGGCTACCACAAGATAGACAGCGGCTCGCTTGCTGTTGTACATCAACGGCATTATCGGGTGCATAGATTTCAGTAAACGCTATTTTGCGGATTGCCAGCGCTTTTTTGGGCGGCTCGCGACGTTGGGAACCGAAAATATTTGAATTCATGGCATTCCTTACTGAATTTTGTCTGATTTTACTTGAGATAGCAGGGGCTTTTTCTTTGATTTTAGCGATCTTGCCTAAGGAACAATAGCGTTATTATTTTGATTTTTATGTAATTATGATTAAAAACTATCCAAGGTAAATTTTTACTTTAGCTAACACAAAGAAAATACCTGATTGTTTTTTATCATTAATAGTAAAAAATGGCTATTGAATGAGCCGGATCGACATTTCGAGTGAATAATCATCCGAAACAGCCTTGTTTGATATATGATTCAAAGAGAATTTAACTAAGGGGTGGTTATGAAAGTACTTCGCGGCCTTGCGCAATACTATGTCGATTTAATGATGAAGCTCGGGTTAGTGCGTTTTTCCCTATTACTCGCATCGGCACTGGTTGTTCTCGCCATGATAATGCAAATGGCAGTGACAATTTTTTTAAGAGGGCATGTTGATAGCCTCGATATGGTCGGGTCAATTTTCTTTGGGTTAATCATCACTCCGTTAGCCGTTTATTTTTTGTCAGTGGTGGTTGAGCAACTTGAGGAATCTCGGCAGCGTTTATCGCGAATGGTTGATAAACTTGAAGTTATGAGAAAGCGTGATGCTGATTTAAATACTCAATTACAGGGAAATATTGAACAGCTTAACCTTGAAATTCAAGAGCGAGAAAAAGCTGAGCGTGCTCATTTAGAACTCCTTGAACAACTAAAGCAAGAAATGAAATATCGTGAGCAAACACAAATTGAACTTGAACAGCAATCTGTTTTACTTCGTTCATTTCTTGATGCCTCACCTGACTTGGTTTATTACCGCAACGAAAATAATGAGTTTTCAGGTTGTAACCGAGCAATGGAACTGTTGACTGGAAAAAGTGAAAAACACTTAGTTGGGTTAACTCCGTTAGATATTTATGATGTTGAAATTGCCTCTAAGGTTATGGAAACCGATGAAAAAGTTTTTCGTCATAATGTTTCTCTTACTTATGAACAATGGTTGGTATATCCAGACGGCCGTAAAGCTTGTTTTGAACTCCGTAAAGTGCCTTTTTATGACCGGGTTGGCAAACGACATGGCTTGATGGGCTTTGGGCGCGATATAACGGAGCGTAAACGCTATCAGGAGGCGTTAGAGAACGCGAGCAGGGAGAAAACCACCTTTATTTCTACAATCAGCCACGAGCTTCGTACACCCCTTAACGGCATTGTCGGCTTAAGCCGAATTTTATTAGACACAGATTTAACTTCGGAACAATCTAGCTATTTAAAAACGATTCATGTAAGCGCTGTCACGTTGGGTAATATATTCAATGATATTATTGAGATGGATAAAATTGAGCGTCGTAAGGTTCAGTTAGATAACCAACCAATCACATTATCTGAATTTGTGAATGATTTAGAGAATTTGAGTGGGTTATTAGTGCAGCCGAAAGGGCTTAAATTTGTCATGGATGTCGCTCCTGCATTACCAAAAACAGTTTTAACCGATGGGACTCGTTTACGGCAAATACTCTGGAATTTAATTGGTAACGCAGTTAAGTTCACACAAAAAGGTGAAGTGAAGCTTAGTATTTGGCAAGACGCTGAAAATAAATTGTTTTTTAGGGTTCAGGATAGTGGCATAGGTATCCCGAGGGATGAGCTAGATAAAATCTTTGCAATGTATTACCAGGTAACAGATTCTGCTGGCGGTAAACCGGCTACTGGAACGGGGATTGGGCTTTCTGTATCTCGTCGTTTAGCACAAAATATGGGCGGCGATATTCAAGTTGAAAGTGAAATAGGGCAAGGCTCTACTTTTACTTTATCCATTACAGCGCCTGTGGTTGAAAGTGACGTTATTGAACAGCAAGAAAGTGAAGACGATTACCCATTGCCTGCATTACATATTTTACTCGTAGAAGATATCGAACTGAATGTCGTTGTTGCTTGTTCTGTACTAGAAAATTTAGGCAATACCGTTGATGTGGCAATGAATGGTAAAGATGCCCTGGAGATGTTTGCTCCTGGTGAATATGATTTAGTGTTATTGGATATCCAATTACCTGATATGACAGGCCTTGATATTTCTAGACAACTCAAACAGCAGTACGATAAGCAAGATTTACCACCATTAATTGCATTAACTGCAAATGTTCTGAAAGACAAAAAAGAATACTTTGATGCAGGTATGGATGGTGTATTGAGTAAGCCATTATCAGTTCCAGCACTGACCCAGATTATTGAGCAATTTTGGGGGGAGCAATCCGCTCGATCAGAAGAAGCACCGAGTAAACATGAGGCTTCAAGTGTTGATGAATCAAAATTAGATTGCGATATGCTAGAGCAGTATATTGAATTGGTTGGCCCTAAGCTTATTTATGACGGGCTAGATGTCTTTGAAAAAATGCTTCCAGGTTACTTAGCTATTCTTGATTCGAACATGGTGGCTAAAGACCAAAAAGGCATTGTGGAGGAAGCCCATAAAATCAAAGGAGCGGCAGGCTCTGTTGGCTTAAAGAACTTACAGAAAATCGCACAACAGATTCAATCTCCTGATTTACCAGCATGGTGGGACAATGTACAGGAATGGGTGGATGAGTTAAAACAGGATTGGAAAGCAGATATAGAAACTTTGAGAAACTGGGTTGATCAGCGTACAAAAAAATAACCCCAACCGAAGTTGGGGTGCGCGAATACTGCGCCAACACCAGGGAAATCATTGATTTGCATATGTTTTTTGTATTTTGCAAATCATTAAATTAGGTATATCACTGTAAAGGGCAACATCAAGATACCAAAATTTAGCGAATCTGTTACAAGATTCATTAAAATCTGTGATGAAGATTGATGTTTGTGCACCTTAGCGCCTGAGAGATAATTTACTACAAATGGAGGAAGATATGAAATCAATTGCGGTTATTTTAAGTGGCTGTGGTGTTTTTGATGGAAGTGAGATCCATGAGTCAGTATTAACTATGCTAGCTTTGAGTCAATATAATGCTGAAGTTCATTTTTTTGCGCCTGATGACTTTCAACCAACTGTTATTAATCATATTAATGGTGAGTTAAAATCAGAAAAACGTAACCAAATGGAGGAGTCTGCACGCATTACACGTGGAAAAATATCGCCTTTATCCTCAGCTGATGCTTCAAAGCTGGATGCCCTCATAATTCCTGGTGGTTTTGGTGTGGCAAAAAATTTATGTGATTTCGCAGTTAAAGGAAGTGAGTGTGAAATTAATAAAGAACTATTAAGTTTAGTACGCCAAATGCACCAACAAAAAAAGCCACTAGGGCTGATGTGTATTGCTCCTGTGATGCTTCCTAAAATGTTAAATACATCAGTAGTACTAACTATTGGTGATGATAGTGAAACGATTGCTCAAATAGAACTTATGGGTGGGAAACATATTAAATGTGCTGTTGATGATATTGTAATTGATGAAGTTAACCGAGTTGTTACAACACCTGCTTATATGCTGGCTCAATCAATTTCTGAAGCAAATACGGGTATTAATAAGCTTGTTAAGAAAGTATTGGAAATGGCGTGATTATTTGAATGCGAACTATTGTTTCTAAATTATGGCACTGGTTAAAGAAGATCACATTTTCATTACTTGTGGTGTGGATTTGTTCAGTCGTTTTATTTAAATACATACCAGTGCCTTTTTCTGCGGTAATGATTGAACGACAAATCACTGCATGGATAAACTTAAATTTTTCTTATGTATCTCATTCTGAATGGGTAGATGAAAATCACATTTCTCCGTATATTTATTTAGCAGTAATTGCTGCGGAAGATCAAAATTTTCCTCATCACTGGGGTTTTGACCTTGATGCAATAGAGCGTGCTTACAAACACAACTTGAGTAATAAACAAACAATTAGAGGGGCTTCAACGATCTCTCAGCAAACAGTGAAAAACTTATGGTTATGGGATGGAAGAAGCTGGTTAAGAAAGGGGTTAGAGACAGTAATGACTCCTATTATGGAGCTCTTATGGTCAAAGCAAAGAGTATTGACAGTTTATCTTAATATAGTTGAGTTTGGAGATGGTGTTTTTGGTGTGGAAGAGGCTGCAAATAAATTCTTTAATAAGCCAGCCAGCAAGCTTTCAATGAATGAAGCAGCGCTATTAGCTGCAGTTTTGCCTAATCCTCATAGATATAGCGTGAAAAGCCCATCTTCTTATGTTCTCAAAAGGCAGGCTTGGATCTTGAATCAAATGCACTTATTAGGAGGTAAGAATTATCTGAAAATAAACCAATTAATGGATGAATAAGAAAAAAGCCATGGTTTTTAACCCACGGCTTTTGTTTTTATAACAATATATTATTGTTTATGATTAATTAAGATAAGTGAAAGCGGTCGTAACTCGACGAACACCGTCTGTTTCACTGGCAATTTTTGCCGCTGCATCACCTTCTTGCCTTGTTAAAACACCTAGCAAGAAAACCTCACCGTTTTCAGTAATAACTTTTACACTACCAGATTTAACACTATCACTAGCAAGGATTTTCGATTTCACTTTGGTTGTTAACCACGTGTCCTTTGAAGCTGTACCCAAATCAACAGGCTCACCGCTACGAACTTCATTATAGACTGCGATGGTGCCATCAACGTTAGAGGCTATTTGTTTTGCTCGTTCAGCCCAAGCCATATCAGGGCTTTGGCCAGTTAACAGGACATTACCTTTATAAGCGGTCGCAATGATACGAGCCTTACCTGTGATGTCCTTATCTTTATTTAGCTGCCCACTAACTCGAGCTTCTAAGGTTCCATCGTCAACTTGCTGGCCAACGCTGCGAGGATCTGTGGCACTTTTCGTTGCAACAGCAGCAGAACCTACGACTGCAGCCCCAATACAGCCTTGTAATAAAACAGTACTGATGACTATGGCAAAAATCGGTATTAATCGCATTTTGTCTCCTTAATCGTCCTGATGTGGGAAAAGAGTATTGTCTATAAGGTCACACAGACAATTTACAGTAAGAAGATGAACTTCTTGAATTCGAACACTTCGTTGGGATGGAATACGGATTTCAACATCTTGAGGGCCTAGTAAGCCTGCGAGTTCCCCTCCGTCATAACCTGTTAAGGCGACAATTGTCATGTCCCTTGTCACCGCAGCTTCAACGGCCTTAATAATATCACTACTATTACCATGGGTTGAAATTGCCATCAAAACATCACCATGTTGGCCTAATGCTCTAACTTGTTTCGCATAAATTTCAGATGGTTGCTTACTACCCGAAATCGCAGTTAGCACGGCATTATCGGTATTAAGCGCTAAGGCGGGTAAGCTAGGGCGCTCAGTTTCAAAGCGATGGATCATACTCGCAGCAAAACGTTGTGCGGTAGCGGCGGAAGCACCGTTACCACAACATAAAATTTTGTTGCCATTGAGTAAAGATTGAACCATCATCATTGCGGCTCTTGATATGGCATCAGGCAGCGCTTCAGCCGCTGCTATTTGAGTTTGGATGCTTTCAGTGAAACAAACTTTTATTCGGTCTAGCACGAGTTTTTCCTTTGTCGCCTCGATATAATTCAAATCATTTTTGTGTTGCTATTATATTTGAATTATAGCTTTGTTGACTGCATGATCAGTATATAAAGCAGACTATATCATTGGTTAATAAACATCATTTTCATTAAATGCATTTTGTATCCAGTCAAATTGGTTTCCCGTGATGGCGCAGATATCAAAACGGCATGCGCTGGTTTCAAAACTTTCTTGCCTTTGTGAGAGCCAAAATTTGGCAGCAGCTAATAGCTTTCGACGTTTGCGCCAGTTTACTGATAAAAGTGCATCTCCGTAATCACAATTTTTGCGAAAACGAACTTCAACAAATACCCAACCTGTATTATCTCGCATAATGAGGTCAATTTCTCCGCCTCGGTTTCTTGCATTACGTTCGATAAATGTTAGTCCCTGCTGTTTCAGGAAAGCGAGCACTTGATTTTCATAGTACCGGCCTGTTAACCATTGTATGGCTTTTGGCATAATTTTCATGACGTCCTTGTCTGAAAAAAGATGAAGTATTGAGCGATATTATTGCGCGGAAACCACTTTACCTTGTTTAAATTGCAACCAAGGTAATTCTCGGAACACCACACAGTTTGGTGTGGTACTCAAGGTTCCTGACGCACCATTAATACGAAATTGCCCTGATTGTTGCAGCTTGTCGTAATTGTTGGCTAAAGACCATGCGTCAATACCCATGGCATATAAGCGGAATAAAGAGTAATCATTGTTCAGCTTTTGTTGGGCTTGTTTACGCAAGTTATTGTTTGCACCTGCGAGTAAAGGGATTTCGCTAAATTTAACGCCATCCATTTCAAAGCGGTAGTCTGCGCCAGACCCTGCTTGGTTACTGCGAGAGCTTGCATAAAGTGCAGGGCGAGAACGAGAACTAATTGCCATTTCAATCATTGGCTTGATCAAGGTGAGCTCATCACGAGTGGCAACAATATAAACACCGTCAATCGCACCGGTTGAATCGACATATTGTGAATCTATCGATTGCGCTCCGGTATTCACTGGTGTTCCTGTCATACGGATGCCAGCACCACGATTAATTGACTCTTTTAATGAAGGGATGGACCCAAAGGTTTGCATTAAAACGGTTCCCCCCCCTTTTTCTTGCCACCCTTGAGCAAAGGCTTTGGCTATCCTATCGCCGAAAGCATTAGCGGGAACTAACACCAATGGCATTTGTTTGCCTTCAGCTCTCATATAAGCGGCCGCATTCTGCGCTTCATCTTCTGGTGATAATGAAAAGTAGCAAAGATTTGGTCGAGGCTGTAATTGGTTTGCATCGAGTTCATTGAGTGCGAGTACACTAACAGGTGCGCCCATTTGGGTAATAACTTGAACGTCACTTTTTAATAATGGCCCAACAATCAGATTAAAACCTTCATTTTTTGCTTGTTCAATAAGCGCAGGCATTTGTTTATTAGTGGTATCAAACACCTTGACGCTTTGGGTATTCACAGGGGCTGCATCGATACGTAAAGTGGATGCCACTATATCGCTATCACTAGCAGTAGGGGCATTACCTGTTGTTGCCGCAACTTGTTCATAAATTTGGTCGAGGACATCATTTCCACTACTTGGGGGAGCTATAGTTGCTTGAGAGGGGGACCCTTGAGGCAGACCTTTTTGCGCATCCATAAAGCCTTGCATAATCGCTTGGCCGAATACTTGTCCTTGCCCACTCATGGGTAAAAATAAAGCAATCTTAGGATTTTTACCCACTTGAGGTATCATCGCTTGCAGTAAAAGGGTTGGTGTTGTCGTCGCTCCAGGGTTATTTGAGTAACGCATTTTCCAATCGTTGTAGCCAGCAAGTAAGGCATCTGTGTCATCTCGGTTATTTTGATAAATATCTAAAAGATCGACCCAGCCTTGGAGAATATTTTCATCGGTACTAATTCCATGAATTTGTTCTGGCGTTAACTGTGTTAACATCTGCCATAACCCATCAATATTAGCTTGGCGTTCAGCGGCTGTTTTTAATAAAGGTTCTTGGCTAATGTAGGCGCGTATCGCCTCCATTGAAGGCTTACCTTGTGCTGCATCAATGATTGCTTGGTAACGGCTAGCATCATCAGATGTGCTTTGCTCAGGTGTTTTTTGGGTTGACGGAAAATATTCCGAGACAATTTGGCACCCAGACAGAGCAAATGTGGACAGCATTGCTGTGCAGATTAACCCTTTTTTCAAATGCAAAAAAATTGAAGGACGCATACTGTATCCAATGGTGTATTTTTCAATTGCTTAATTTTAAACCGGCTATTCGGATGAAACAATGAACCAACCTAATCAAGCTGTGGTTATGGCATCCACGCTGTATATCGTTCCTACCCCAATTGGTAATTTGAGGGATATCACGCAACGCGCGTTGGATGTTCTTAAACATGTTGACCTTATTGCTGCAGAGGACACTCGGCATTCAGGCATTCTATTACAGAATTTTGCGATAAATGCACGGTTGTTTGCTCTGCATGATCATAATGAACAGCAAAAGGCAGATCAATTAATTAGTCGACTTCAACAAGGTGATAGTATCGCATTAGTCTCCGATGCGGGTACACCTTTAATTAATGATCCGGGTTATCATCTCGTCAATCGTTGTCGTGAAGCGGGTATTCGTGTTGTACCTTTACCGGGGCCTTGTGCTGCTATCACTGCGTTATCCGCCGCGGGTCTACCTTCAGACCGTTTTTGTTATGAAGGTTTTTTACCGGCTAAAACGAAAGGCCGTAAAGATGTATTGCAATCACTCGAACAAGAAACCCGCACGCTGATTTTCTATGAATCAACCCACCGTTTGTTAGACAGTTTAGCAGATATGGTGGAAGTCTGGGGGCCAGAGCGCCATGTTGTTTTAGCGCGTGAAATCACGAAAACGTGGGAGTCTATTGAAGGCCGCCCTGTGGGAGAGTTACTCGCTTGGGTAAAAGAAGATGAAAATCGTCACCGTGGTGAAATGGTGTTGATTGTCGAAGGGTACAAAAAGCTCGCGGATGACTCCGCAGTTTCCCCTGAAGTGGTGAGAACATTAAATTTATTACAAAAAGAATTACCTCCTAAAAAAGCGGCAGCGATCACGGCTGAAATTTATGGCCTCAAGAAAAATATGCTGTATAAATTGATGCTTGATAATCAAGTTGGTGAATGATTCTTGAGCAAATAGACGAGTTCATTTATATAAGTGGTAAATGAAAGTCGTTAGAGTCTGTACAAGACTCAGCAAAGTGCCTATAATTCGCCGCGGAGTTGGCCAGACAACCGCTGCTTTATCGTAGTCCCTTCGGGAGACGGGTAGAGGGGAGGAAAGTCCGGGCTCCATAGGGCAGGGTGCCAGATAACGTCTGGGAGGCGCGAGCCTACGACTAGTGCAACAGAGAGCAAACCGCCGATGGCCTGTTTACAGGATCAGGTAAGGGTGAAAGGGTGCGGTAAGAGCGCACCGCGCGACTGGCAACAGTTCGTGGCACGGTAAACTCCACCCGGAGCAAGACCAAATAGGGGTTCATATGGTGCGGCCCGCATTGAACTCGGGTAGGTTGCTGGAGCCAGTGCGCAAGTGCTGGCCTAGATGAATGGTTGTCCATGACAGAACCCGGCTTATCGGCCAACTCCCATTTTTTCGTCATATTTAGCGCAGTCACTGCGTTAGCTTCATTCAGCCACACGGGTCACATACTTTTGTATGCTCCCCGTGCTGTCTTCACTTCGCTGCCTTGTTACAGCACTAACTATTTAGAAAAAATCTGAGTTTATAAGGCTTTAAGCTGTCCGGTGTTGGCGTCACTCGTCAACCCTAGTCACATACTTTTGTATGCTCCCCGCGCTGTCTTCACTTCGCTGCCTTGTTACAGCACTAACTATTTAGAAAAAATCATAATTTTTAGTTTTATATAAAAACTCTTCTTTTCTGGTTTTTCTTGCATCAAACCATCAACATCACAACCCTCTGATGCAAATCAATGCGCTCTGTAAATATGTAAATACAATAGTGGTATTTATAATGCATGTTAAAGAGATGTGCGGACATGAAAGAAAAACCACGTGTAAGGTATCAACGTCGCCCGGGTACTACAGGGGGTAAGCTTCCTTGGAATGATTGGCGTAATGCATCAACATGGCGTAAATTTGTACAGTTAACGCTATTGGCGATCAATATTTATATTGGCATCACTTTCTATTTTTGGGTGCGTTACTACGAAACTGGAGGGGCAACAGTTCACCTTCCTCGCCCTGGTGGAATTGAGGGGTGGCTGCCGATCGCGGGGTTAATGAATTTAAAATATACCTTGGAAACGGGGAATTTTCCGCCAATTCATGCGGCTTCAATGTTTCTGCTTGTTTCTTTTATATTGATTAGCTTACTGCTCAAAAAAGCATTTTGTTCATGGATGTGCCCGATAGGCACTATATCGGAATATACGGGAAAAATAGGCCAAAAACTGTTTGGTTATCAAAAACAAATCAGTTTACCTAAATGGCTAGATATTCCCTTAAAAAGCTTAAAATATTTATTGTTAGCCTTCTTTCTCTACATTGCGCTATCCATGCCAGCGCAGATGATCCAATACTTTATGATGTCACCTTATGGGATCATCATTGATGTTAAAATGCTCGATTTCTTTCGCTATATTAGCTTGTTTGCGTTGGTCAGTGTTGCGGTTTTAGTGGTGGTCAGCTTGTTTATTCGTAATGCTTGGTGCCGCTATTTGTGTCCTTATGGTGCATTGCTAGGGCTGTTTTCGTTATTTTCACCGTTTAAAATTCGGCGAAATGTGGAAAGCTGCATTGATTGTGGAAAATGTGCCAAAAACTGCCCATCCCGCATCCCTGTTGATAAATTAATTCAGGTAAGAACGCTTGAATGTACCGGGTGTATGACTTGCGTTGAGTCTTGCCCTGTTGCATCAACGCTGGATTTTTCATTGCAATTGCCAGCAAAAAAACATCAATTTCGGTTATCGGGTAGGATGATGGCTATTTTAACCTTGGCAATTTTATTTATCGTTATTGGGATTGCTATGTATTTTGGCATTTGGGATAGCCCAGTACCCGATAATTATTGGTTTCATATTATTCCAAATGCAAGAATGATAGGTCATTGATGCACAATAAAAAACCCCGCTACATATGATAATGAGCGGGGCAACTTGTTGTTTTGTCATGATGACAGATTCTGTACTGCTTATTTATACTTATTTCTCGCTTATATTTATTTTCTTATATACTACTTACTACCCATCAGTTAACCGCTTGCTTAACCATCTGCAATAACTGACGCACATCTTCAGGGCGCGTATTGCCCGTATCTTTATCAATGATTGAACTATAAATATGAGGAATGATTTTCTTCACACCTGCATCAAGGGCTATCTGCAAAATTTCTGCAAAGTTATCTAAATCAATGCCGCCTGTAGGCTCTAAAGAAAAATCAAATTCAGCACAAGCTTTGGCAATGGCTCTATATTCTTCAATATATTTTAACCCTTCCATATTAAAGAACTTAACAGAGTCGGCACCCATGTCTTTTAGCATCATGATGGCGGTTTCAATCGGTACAATGCCATCTGGCGCTTGAGAACTTAGCGGGCCTGTGGAAATTTTAACCATACCAACGGTACCTGTTGGTGAAATCAATGCGTTAACGAAGGTTTCGTTTTGGCCTAATAATGCACGGCTAATCGGTGCGCCAGTAAATACTTGGTTAACATGCTGTGGTTGAACTTCTTTTGAAATTAAAGACACCATCGTTGATTGATTTGGATCGCCAGCGCCAAGGCCAACCGATAATGCATTATCGGTTTCTTGGGCATAAATACGCATATCAGCAATCGCGCTTTCTAAGTCAGTGTAATTTTTAGATAAAACACCGACGACGACAAAGGTTTCTGCTGCAGCGTAGATATCTTTTGCATTCTGATGGCTGCCTGCCAATACGTTTAAACAGACGCGGTCACGATAAAAATTTGGTGACAATTTCATTTTAAATTCCTTCTACTAACAAACGAATATTCTGAGAAATAACATCAAGTTGTTCAGTGCTAACACTGCGAATGTCAGCTTCCACTTTTCCTTCGTTGGCTTTGTATTCACGGAAGTAAATCGCGGTATCGCCTTGTTTGAGTTCAGCCATGATTTGGTAAGTGGTTTTGCCTATCGCTTTTTCATCAAAGCTAATTTCAGTACGAGCAATATCACGTCCAGCGCCATCCCAGACGACTTGAGCAGAGATACCTTTAATCGCATTTAAGTCACTGATGAATTTAGCCATGCGGCTGACCATCTCTGCCCCTGTTTCTTTGGTAGCGGTGAGATATTGTTCGATGGCGAGTGTCAGACCAAGAATGCCTTCCTTACCCACTTTCATCGCACGGCCAATACCTTGGCTTTGGCGTTTTACCCACTCAACATATTGTTTTTTACCAATAACTAGACCACTTGTTGGGCCTTCAATCGCTTTTGCGCCACTGTAAATCACAATATCGCCACCTGCTTGGTAGTAAGCTGTGAGCTCTTCTTCAGCGGCAGCATCAACGATCAGTGGTAGCTGGTGGTCATGAGCCACTTTGGCGGCTTGTTCCACGGTTAACATGCTTTTTTGTACAGTATGATGCGATTTGATGTACAAAATAGCAGCGGTATTGGGGGTGATTTTTGCAGCTAACTGGGCGGCATTGCACTCATTAGCAAAGCCCGCTTCGACCACTTTACCGCCACCTAAGCTCACCATTGTGTCGACAGGGGCACCAAAATTAACGTTATGGCCTTTAGGTAAAATAATTTCGCGAGGAACCACTTTGTCGGATGAATGCAAATTAAGCAGTAAATCATCATCATCTTGCACAATAACAGCGGCAACGGCTTGAGCTATCCCAGCGGAAGCACAAGAAACCACTACAGCGGCTTCTACATTCAATAAATTTGCAATATATTCGCCAGTTTTATTAACTAAGTCTTTAATTTCAAAGTAATTATTTAGCCCATAAGCAACGCGTTCAACAACTTCCGGAGTTGGCGTTGAAACTCCCAGAATTGTCATGCGGCCAGAGGCATTAATAACGTGTTTTAACTGATATTTATCATAAATCGATTGCATGTTCTGATTCACCTTGTGCATGAATAATGTGTTTTCCACCGACGATAGCAGCCAATGGAACGAAGCGGTGAGTGCCTATACGGTGTTCGCCTTCTGCATCCGTGAGCTCGGTTTGCTCTTCTTTAAGGTCAAAAAGGGTAATGTCGGCGTCAAAGCCCGGCCTTAAATAGCCTTTCGCGGGTAATGATAAGAAATTAGCGGCTTTTTCGGTAACGCAGCGAAGCACTTGTTCCGCACTAAAGCCCATACACAGGAATTTGGTCATTACAAAAGCGAGGCTATAAACAGGGCCATTAACGCGGTTGCGGTGGTAAATATCAGAACTGATAATGTCAGGATAAGTGCCGATGCGCATGGCTTGTTCGGCAACTTTAAAGCTAAAGCTCTCACCACCATGGCCAACATCTAATATGACTCCGCGTGCGAGGGCGCGAGCAATTGAGGGCTTTAGGTAGCCATCTTCGCCTAAAATTTTATTGGGTTTACCATTAAAGCAGTGAGTGATGATATCGCCGCGTGTCAGTAAATCAGCGACTTCATCAATGTCTGGTGGGTTATTACCGATATGCACCATCAATGGAAGATGGTATTTTTTCTGCATCTTTTTGGCTTTAACCAGTGGTGCAATACCATTTTCGCCCACAACGCTTTTACTCATGCGGGCTTTCATTCCGACCACAAAGCCTTGGTGGCGCTCGATAGCGTCTTGAAAGCAGGCGTCATTGATGTTGTTCATATCGGACAATTCATTTTGTGCAATGATGCCAATACGAGAAATATTTAACAGAGAAAAGACATTCGTTTTCGATTTTTGTGTCAGTTGATAAAATTTATCAATATCATCAGCACCGACACTGCCTGCATCAACCAGTGAGGTAACTCCGCCAGCGGCTCCTGCTAAATCAGGGTCATCGAAGTAAATAGGTGATTCAACAAAGCAGTGTGCGTGTGAATCAATCCATCCGGCGCTGACATAAGTTTTACCTTGGAGATCAATAATTTTGTCAGCTTGCTGGTTGCAGGCTAACTCAGGGCCTGCCGCTTCGATTTTTCCATCCTTGATAAGAATATCGATAATCGATCCATCGATACGCTTACCTTGTTTGATGATTAGAGTGTACATAGTTGCCCTCTTTATACTCATACTCGATGCTCGTCATACTTCAAA
>NZ_JAMPOT010000002.1:0-166812 GCF_028480685.1 Providencia sp. PROV174 | reverse complement strand
TCGCAGCGTTGTTGGTTACTCTTACGCAACTCTTTGAACTATTTCGAGCCTGTTTTTAATCATGTTATTCAGTAACCCGGAGCAGATGCTCCGGGAGGATACTTGTTAGGCGACGATTGGGAAGAAATAACCGAATAACATCGCACCTAAAATAGCGCCACCGGCAACCGGTTTTTGCCATACATAGAAAATCAATGCGCCGATTAAAGAACCAATCCCAATTGGAATAGAAGCTGCCATGGCGGCTAAGATAATCAATGGGCCTAAGAATCGACCTGAAGTATTACCCGCACCCATCATGACGTCTGCACCAAAGGTTGAGTTGGCTTGGGCAATGGTGAATTTACGTGCAAAGACAATCAGTAAACCGATTAATACACCAAGGAATAAACCCGTCACTAATGAAAGCCAGAAGTTAGTGACTAGAATATCCCACCCCGCAGCGAGGAATAGGGCAGGAACACCGAGCCCAATACCAGTTTGCAGCGCTCCACCAATATCTAAAATACCGACTAGTGATCCTTCGATAATGCGAGCAAATAAGAAACTTGCACCGAATGCGGCGACTGCACCGTAAACCCCTGTATCTAAGCCTGCACGTAACATGGCGACGAACGCCACTTCGTTAAATGCGCCAAAGCCGTAGACGACATACATGTGGGTACCTGCGAAGATCCCTGCGGATAGCAACCCAACAAAAATCGGAAAGGACCATTCTGCGTACCAAAAATCTTGTTTGTTAATTTCAGTTGTCATGATTATTTCCCGCTCAGCAGACCGTGGACGTATTCAAGCCACAATGGTTTATCTAGGTTGAAAGAGGTGATCATCTTCAGGTCGAATTCACGGAAGAAGCCGCTGAGAACGAACAAGAGAACCACGGTTACCATCATTGTGCGAGTGATACGGTTCCAGCCGTTGTCATCAACGCCTTTACCAATCAAGATACCTAAAACTAAACCAGGGATAGCATTCCCCATGATTAACTGAGCACAACCACCAAATAATGTTGCCCAGAAACCTGAACGACGCCCTGCATCCATGGCGGCTAACCAGAAGATGACTGGCATCACCGTGTTAACTAACAAGTTAGCGGCAGGCACTAGTACGTTAATAGCTGTTGTTTGCAGTGCAGCCGGAACTGCGGAAGCGGTTGTGTTTAAGAAGGCGACAACTAATGCCCCGATGATGGCACAAGCAATCGCCATTTTTTTCGGGTTATGCAGTGTGTCAGCAACACTACGGTTTTTGGTTAACAGCGCTGCCGCACCCCAGTTTGGGATGATGCGGTGGTCAACGTCTTGTGTAAATGCCCCTGCAGCAACTGATGATGCCCATGCATTAAAGAAAAATCCTAAGCCAAAAGAAAAGTGAGATGCTGGGTCGCCTTCACACGCGTTCAGCTCACCCAATGTACGGAATGCCCCCATGCCTTGTATGGTTGGTGCGTGGAACATACGCGCAGCCCCTGCGCCTAAGCCAAAGCCGCAGAGCCCACCGATGATCAGGGACATGCCCAATATTTCTAGAAAAGATGCAGTTTCACTCATGGAATTAACTCCAGACCTGATTGCTATTATTGTTCTGTAAATGGTATTTCGTTGACAGAAAGTAAAGTGACATCCAGCGAAACGTCGAGTACAACACGAAAATGTTCACGTTTGCGTGGCAAAAAGAGAAAAAGAAATTTTTCTGTCCGCGAATGAGAGTGAGCACTAATCACTTCAACATCCTTTGGTTCAATTCGTAGGATGATGTCTGTGCTGTTTTTCAGTACGGTTTTTTGAATTGAATTTAAGGCGTCAGCTATCGCTTTTTGCTTAGTGTCGCCTTGCCCTGTAACCCGTACAACCGTTTCGATAGATTTTTTCATTAAGCGTTGCCGTATTTTTTATTGAATGCTTTTACTAAGCGCTCGCCTAACTCTTCCTTGTCCATAAAACCGAAACCTAATACATTGCAACCGTCTGCAATTGCGGTTTCTCCCTCTTCAATGGAGCGCATCCCATAGCGAGCTTTATAGCCATACTTAGTTTGAGCCGTGATTGCACCAGCGCCACCACTTCCACAAAATGAGATCCCTAAATCGGCTTGTTCTGCGTTCATCACATCGCCAAGTTTCATGTCAGCGGCGACACCTGGAACAACAATCGCTTTACCGCCAGCAGCTTCAACACCCGCGGCTACTTTTTGGCCTTTACCTAAACGGTCACCGATAACAACAACTATCTGTTTCATAAAATATTCTCCAAATCCTACCAAATTAGTAATTAATCATTTGAACGTGCAACTTCAAAGTGAACAGAGAGTAAATAGGTCTCTTCAGGTGCTAAACCGGGAAGTGTGTCAACAACCCGTTGCGCGAGCGTAATCGAATGTTCAGAGATTTCATCAAATAGGCTGATATCAACTTCTGGTAAGGCTTCACCCGTTTTTGCTCTACCGACCATGGCACGTAAATGAGACTCCAACATCTGTTGTTGTACATCCGTGGTATAGCAATCCTCCTGCTTGAGCCAGTCAGTAATCACTGCTAGCAGTTTTTGTGTCACCTCATCAATATCAAGGTTATGTTCTAACATTTTAAAAACGACAACTGATTCACTCATAACTATTTAAAATCCAAAGTAATATTGCAAGTTAGACTACTCTGTTCCTTCATGTCTTATACATTAGACGTTTATTGGGATTTTTTGCAGGCAGTGAATTTCCACTTCAAAGTGGAAATTATTTGGAAATAAATATTAGCTGGATTGGTGTGTTTTTTGTTCTATATGGAAATTAAGTGGAAAAATTGACATCGATCAACTATCGAAAAAGGATAAAAATAACAATACTTCGAATAAAATATGTTGTTTATCAATTGATTATTTTTTTACATAAAAAATGGAATTGAAAAAAAGAACTGGAAAGAAAAGTGGAAACAATAAATGGAAACTATGTTGTGTTGATTGTAATAACTTCCACTTAGTTACTCTGTGCGTAAAACAGGCCGTTTAGGATAGGAAAATATTTGCGAGAGTTGTGGTTAGGATCACGTAAAAGTCAGCAATTTCCACTTTTCCACTACGAAGTGGAAGTTGCTATCAGATTAGAGGATACGTGCTAAGCTATCTTTAGCTATCACTTGGAATTCATTGAAATTTTTTACACTTACTAAGCGGCGAGTCGTTTTTTCCTTTACAAAGGTAACGAATAAATCATAAATAGCCATCGCTTCTTCATAGTCTGTTTTACTAATAGCTAACAAGAAAATGACATAAGCGTTCTCTTTGGTTTCTTTATTCCATTCAATGCCTTTCGGGGCCACAACGGTTGCAACCACCGTTTTATTAGCAAGTAAGCCTAAAGAGTGGGGTAATGCGATGCCTTCCCCAAGCAATGTGGAAACAATTGATTCACGTTCTTGTAGTGATGGATAAAAATCAGGGGTTACACAGCCTTCTTGCTGTAATTTATGGCAAACCATTTGAAAGAGCTCTTCTTGGCTAATTTTTTCATTAATGACCATGAAGAACCGTTCATCAAAAAAACGCTCAATAATATAAGGGCGGGTTTGATCTACCATAGCTAGGCGACCAACTTGCTCTAACTGATAGGGCGTTGGGAAAGGTGCGATTTTAATGACAGGCTTGTTTTTCTCTGAAATTCGTACTGTGGTAATTACGAAATCTTCAGTGACTTCATCCAAGGATTCATACTCTTGTAATGTTAACCCTCGGCTAAATTTGAGTTGTGGAAACTCACGCATGATTTTAGATTCAACCACGCGAAACGTGGAGTTTCCTGCATCGGTGACTACCAGTACTTCTGTTTGGCGAATTGACCCTGCGCCATAGTTACGTTCGAGGCTAACACCAATATGAACTGCAAGGTAACCCAGTTCATCTTCACTGATTGGATGAGGAAGTAATTGCTTACTTGCGCTGGTTAATGCACTGAGTGTGACGTCATAGGCAAACGGATAATATTGTTTAATATCAGATAATAATGGATTTGGCGTGGAAATATGATACTGCAGGCGCGTGATTAAGGCCGCAAGATGCGTATTGAGATCTTTTTTGAGCTTTTCATCATTTCGTAAGTCATAATTATATAATTCATTAATATAATTTAAAATATATTCACATAGCTCATTATGAGTACCACTTTTTTGCGCACTAGAGTCTTGGTTACTAATACGTTGGGCAACAATTTGGTCATGCAAATAGCTCAGTTCTGCCCCAGAAAGATCATTGCCAAGAAAGTAGATCAAACCGTTGGAGATTTCATCGCACGCTTTACGGATCACTTCTTCACTATCATCGTTTTTGACCGCAGTGGTGAGCTCATGGCCGCGAGTTATACGCAAAATAGTGACCGCACAATTAAAAACTAGGTATAAATGGCCTTCATTGCTAATCCGAATATCAAAACGATTCAAACTGTTATGTAATACTTTATCGATATATGACAGGTCTAAATTATCCAGACAATCGGGGCGGAAAGTGGTTAAATCAGGTGCTATCTGTGCGCAATAACGACGCCATAAAGTTTCAGTCATACAAGCTCGAACCGCCCACTCGCTACCATTCAAACGAATACCTTGGTGAGGAATACTTTCTAATGCAATTTGGTATTTTTGTAGCTGTTCTCTCACCGCACCCATATCTTGTTGTAAAGTGCCTCGGCTGATAAACCATTCCTCAGCGATATCATCAAGCTTTACGGGAAGTGATAGCATTAAGAGCTTTAATAGCAGTGCATCAATGCGCTCTTTGCTCGTTCGAGGGATATGATTGTCTTCGTCATTTTGCTGAGTAAAGGTCGCAAATAGGGCTTCATCTTCAATGTTCAACCGGTAACCACGACCTCGTTCATACACAATATGTGCACGATATGGCTGTATCAATTCATTGATTTCATTGATATCAGAACGAATAGTTCGAGTAGAAACGGAAAAATTTTTTGCTAATTCGTCCTGAGGAACAACCTCATTCAGAATTTGAGCAAAAATTTGATTATGTCGTTGTTGAGTGAATAGAGCCACGGAAACACCTTTAAAATCAAAACGAAAAAGCATTTGAGCAAGAAAATTACGTGTTTTTTGCTCGCTAATGGCAGGACTCTAACACAAGCGTGTCAATATGTAGGATATGTAAATCATGAAATTTGCGAATCCGTTCGCAAAATTCATGCTGTTATAGCAGGAAAATGACTAGTTTTGTTCCCCAAGGTCGATTAGCAGGCCTCTAAACGGTTTATCTGCACTAATGATGATTTGATTATCATCTTGGATAAATGCCCCATCATTGCAATTCATCCTGAGTTGTTCGCCTTTTGGTGTTCGTAATGTTGCTCCACCATGTATAGACTGAAGGAATGAATTTTTTCCTTTTAGCGTGATCGCTGTTGATTCATTGGCTGCTAAGTGAATTTGAGTGATCCAAATTTGTTGACGTAATTGAATGCTTTGATCTTCCCCGTCAGGAGAGGCGATAAGCTTACTCTCATTTTCACTAATGGCTATTTTTTGCAAGGGTAAAGATTCTTGCTGTGGGCAAGCATTTAGCCACAGCTGCAAACGCGTTAGTGGTGTTTTAGGGCACACATTTTGTTCACTGTAGCTAAGATCTGGGCGTGGTGAAAAACGCACACATTCACCTTCATCCGCTTGGATGGTATTACCTAGACTATCTCGATATTCTGCATGCCCTTTTAGGATGATATTTAAGATATCGACATGTGGGTAGGTTCTTGGCTGTAGCGCATTTTGTGGCGCAATAACCTCTTGATTCAGCACTCTGAGTGTTTTAAAACCCATAAAATCTGGGTCAAAATAATGGCCAAATGAAAAGGAATAACGCGCTTGCAGCCAACCATAATCAGCTTTTCCGCAATGGTTAGCGGGTCTCAGTGTCATCATAATGGTTAACCCCCATCGAAAATAAATAAGTTAATAATCTATTGTTATAATAAATAGCTGGACGTTGAATTGTTAGCCAGTTAATCTGTTTCCCTTGTTCAAATTTCCTGAAAGAGAAACTTCATGAGTAAAGAGAGAGCATTAACGCTTGAATCATTAAGGGTTATGGATGCAATCGATCGCCGTGGTAGTTTTGCTGCAGCTGCTGAAGAGTTGGGGCGGGTCCCATCTGCGCTAAGCTATACCATGCAAAAATTAGAAGAAGAGCTCGATGTCATTTTATTTGACCGTTCAGGGCATAGAACTAAATTTACGAATGTCGGTAGGATGTTACTTGATAGAGGAAGGATCCTACTTGAAGCTGCTGATAAGCTAACATCTGACGCGGAAGCCCTTGCAAAAGGATGGGAAACGCATTTAACCATCGTGTGCGAGGCTTTAGTTCCTGCTCATTCACTCTTTCCACTGGTGGAACGATTGGCGGAAAAATCAGAAACACAGTTATCTTTGATTACTGAAGTATTGGCGGGAGCATGGGAACGCCTTGAAAGCGGCAAAGCGGATATCGTCATTGCTCCTGATATGCATTTTCGGTCATCTTCAGAAATTAACTCTAAATCGTTATACACCATTAATCATATTTATGTAGCGAGCCCGGATCACCCCATTCATCAAGAACCTGAACCATTATCTGATGCGACTCGAGTGAAGTACCGTGGAATTGCAGTGGCTGATACCGCACGTGAGCGGCCTGTGATCACGGTACAGTTGTTGGATAAACAACAACGATTAACAGTGTCAACAATTGAAGATAAACACAATGCTTTATTGGCAGGCCTTGGTGTTGCAACGATGCCGTATCCAATGGTTGAACAAGATATTCGTGAAGGGCGTTTAAAAGTAGTTGGCGCAGAGTATAGCCATGAGACGAATATTATTATGGCATGGCGACGAGATAGTATGGGGGAGGCTAAGTCGTGGTGTCTCCGAGAAATCCCCAAATTATTCAGGGTGTAAACTCGTTATATTTTGAGCCGTAGGGGTGTTGGCTTCATTGAGTCACCCGAGTCACATACTTATGTATGCTCACGGGATGACTCAATTTGCCGCCTACCTACAACTCAAACTATTTAGAGTTTACGTATGTAGTTTGTGACTCGCGGTTTAATAGATATAAAATATTTTTAGGCCTGTTACCGTATAAATTATTTAGAAGTTAACCTGAGATTGAAAAATAAACCCATCAACATCAATTTACTGCCTACTGAGAATCGCTCACTTAAGTGATTTTCCCCCAACTGATTCAACGCCTTTTTTAGGCAAAAAAATACCTCCCGAGGGAGGTATAAGTTGGACAAACAAAATCAATAAGGTAATAAGGGTGATAATGAAATCGGAGTTACCATTTTTTGTTTAATAAATGGTCAATACTAAATTTCCCTGGGCCAGTCACAGCTAACAGTAAGAAACCGCCGGCAATAGTAAAGTTTTTCATAAACATTAAGCTATTTGGTGCAACGCTAAAATCGATATGGAACAGGAGTGCGGTTAATACCGTAAAGCCTGCTGTAAATAAAGCGACAGTTCGAGTTAAGAAGCCGAACAGAATTGCTAAGCCGCCGCCAAATTCTAATAAAATGGTTAAAGGTAATAAAAAGCCTGGAACGCCCATTGCTTGCATGTATTGTTGTGTTCCTGCGTATGCATCTCCCAGTTTTCCATACCCAGCGACAATGAACAGAATTGGCATCATAATGCGAGCTAATAATACCGCACCACTTTCTAAATTTTTCATTGAGATTCTCCAGACTAATAAGTCATTAAATATAAATTAGTTGCGATATATGTCGCTTTGTAGTGTTGTTTTCAGCACAAATAGGTAAGAAAACATTCGATGGACTTATAATAGTCATTTGCTTATTCAATAAAAAGCAAAGCTTATTCACAAAGATGGTCAAAAAATTTGAATAGTGATGAGGGGAAATGAGTTGAAGTGTCGTGGTTAGACTAACTTATTGATTTTAAGTTGAATTATTTCTTTCCTGCATTAATTGTACTTTGAATTGTTCTTACTATGCCCCACATTGTGAAGGCTTTTTTTCCTAATTGAAGTATGCGTTGTGGTTTTTTTAGTGAATAAATCGAAAGCAGGCCTGTTGCTGCAATAAATAAAGGACGGAAGGTAACGAAGGTTTTCCATGTACGGTCATAAGGGGCTGTCACATGCAGCCAATCTTCAGAGCTGGCAGCAAGGTCATTCCGTTGCTGCTCAATTCTGTTGAGTAACCGTTGTTTTCTTTCGGCAAGTAATTGGCGTTTATTTCTGGTCATTATCCTTACCTGCTAATGCATTTGCATCCTGGCTTAGTTGCTCCCGTGTGGAGCTCAATAAAGTAGACTGTTTCGCTTTTTTGAGCGCCCAAACAGCAAAGATAACGGCGAGTAGAACCAAACTCCCTGTCGTGATAGCCAGTGCTTGATATCGGTAAATAGGGTCTACAGACCAAAAAATGAGTCCAATTAGACACATCAGGCCAAAAGCAGTAAAAAGAAGTGCTAGCCCAACTAATAATAGCAGCTGGATAAAATTAACTTTCTCTTCTTCGAGCTCGACGGCAATGAGCTGAAGGCGAGTTTCAACAATATTAACGGTAATACTGGCGATGCGTTGCAGTATTTCAAGGACCCCTTTACCGGGGCCCTGACGTTGTTGATTTTGTTCCATAAGCAATTAACGTTTCGCGAGAAGTACGCCAAGAACTACACCAACGGCAGCACCAATACCGATACCAGTCCATGGGTTTTCTTTGACATAGTTGTCTGCGCGACCCGCAATTTCTTTAGTTTGTTCAGTGATCCTTTCGGTGGTTTGGCCGAGCCTAGCACGAGATGAGCAAAGTGCGTCTTTCGCTTTGGATTTCAAGCTTTCAATCTCTTCTTTCGACTTCTCGCCTGTATCATTCAATACGGCTTCAAGAGAATCTGCTAACGCTTTTAGTTCCGCGCGTAGGTCTTCTGATGAATGATTTGATGACATATAGAACCTCCTATCAATAGAAAAGAAACTTCACTGTATTAACAATAACTGTTTTTGCATTAAGTGCAATGAGTTATTCAATAATAAACCCGATATTAAGAAAAAATGTAAAAATTACAGATTTAAAAAATATCGTGTAATCAATTAATTAGAAATACAGCATGTGATGAGAAAGGAGGGAAGTAAAATTAAGTAAAATTAATAATGCGGGAACAAATTGGTTCCCGCATGTAGGATTAATTTGCTTTTTTGCTAGACAGTTTTTTCTTTACGACAACAGCAATACTACCGATTAACCCAAGGATTAATAAGCCTACAGGAATTAGCATTAATACATTCATAATGTGATGCTCATATTGTAGGAAGATTGGACTTTTACCAAAGCCATAACCGATAGCAGTTAAAATTAACACCCACAACAGACCACTTAACCAATTAAATACTTGGAAACGGCCATTCTGTAAACCTGCGAGACCTGCAATTGTTGGAAGTAGTGTTCTAACAAAAGCTAAAAAACGGCCAATTAATAAGGCAGTGAGGCCATGACGATGGAATAAGCCATGAGCGCGTTGGTGGTAGTGTTCGGGTAAGTGTGCTAGCCAGCCTTTAACAATACGTGTGTTCCCCAGCCATCGCCCTTGTATATAACCTACCCAGCAACCTAAACTGGCGCCAGCGGTTAAAATTACGATGGTGAGTGGATAACTTAATGTGCCTTTAGCGATGAGTACACCAACTAAAATCAACAAGCTATCGCCAGGTAAAAACGCTGCAGGTAATACCCCGTTTTCAAGAAACAAGATAGCGAACAGCATGAAATAAATCGACCACACTAACGCAGGGTTAGATAGGGTGACATAATCTTGGTGCCAAAGGGCGAAAAAAAGTTCTTTAACTAATTCCATTAATGTTTCCTAAACGGCAATAACAGCAACAAACTTGTTGTTGGGCAGGGAGAAATGGATTAAGTGAATGCCAAAGTGAAAGTAGTGTTTCCTCAGGCTGTTAGTGTAAAGCACGCTCACTTTAACAAAACAGAAAATAACTAAACAGCAAATTTTAAGCTTATTTTTAGAATTCATTTAAGTTTCGGCTGATTTTTACAAATTACTGTGTGGCATGTAACGATGTAAATTGCTTAAAAACGGCTATTAGCCTGCTTTTTGCTTAGAGTATGCGAAATATACTGGTTAATTTATCTTTTAATGTAAAAAAATAACGATAAAACAATAATGGCTAATTATTGCATTTTAAGACTATTTACCGTATCTTATCGCCATAGCAAAGGGGAGTAACTTCTTCTTGTCGGTTTATCGTCATTACGGTGTACTCATTACACCCGGTAGCCGAGCACCACAGTTCCCTGTTTTCGGGTTATTTGTGTTGTAAGTGAGACCTTGCCAGAAGGCGAGGTTTGCTCATAATTTACAACCAAAAGAAATAACTTGTGGTTAATGAATTTTAAGCGGCTGATGTCTTCTGGATATCAGCCGTTTTTTGTTTTTAAGGGAAAGGAAAATGCACTCAGTTGGTAACCCTATTTTATGGGGTAGTTTTGCCGTTATTATTTTACTTATGCTACTCATTGATTTGTTCTGGCAAGGGAAACACAAAGGCCAAGCAATGTCGATGAAACAGGCTGCGGCTTGGAGTATCGTGTGGGTAACGCTTTCGCTTCTCTTTGCGGCGGGCTTTTGGTGGTATCTTAATGAAAACGTGGGACGTGAGTTTGCCGATAGCCAAACAATAGCGTTCTTAACGGGTTATTTATTAGAAAAAGCATTAGCTATTGATAACGTATTTGTTTGGTTAATGCTCTTTAGTTATTTTGCAATCCCTGCAAATTTACAGCGTCGTGTGCTGGTTTATGGAGTATTAGGCGCTATCGTACTTCGTACAATTATGATTTTTGCAGGCAGTTGGTTAGTCACACAATTTAGCTGGATTTTATATGTATTTGGCTTGTTCTTGCTATTTACTGGTTTGAAAATGGCTTTTGCTAAAGAAGATGACTCGCCAATTACGGATAAACCGTTAGTAAAATGGGTTCGTTCTCATTTACGTATGACGGATGAATTGCATGGTGAAAAATTCTTTATTAAACGTAATGGTGTCCTGTTTGCGACTCCACTTATTTTAGTACTGATTTTAGTTGAAATTAGCGATGTGATATTTGCGGTGGACAGCATACCCGCTATTTTTGCGGTAACAACTGACCCATTCATTATTTTAACATCGAATTTATTTGCCATTTTAGGCCTACGTGCGATGTATTTCTTGTTGTCTGGGGTTGCTGAGAAGTTCTCAATGCTAAAATACGGTTTAGCAGTGATTTTAAGCTTTATCGGTATAAAAATGCTGTTAATCGATATTTTTCATATTCCAACGCCGATTTCGTTGGGGGTGATTGCGTCAATCTTAGTCGTAACGTTAATCATTAATGCCATTGTTAATAAACGTAACGAAGCAAAAAGTTAATTTAACTTTTTCACTTTTAAATCCTCTACTGTAAAAGTAGGGGATTTTTTTTAACTCTATGAAAATACTCAACCATTTTACTCCTCTCATTCTACTATAAGAAACAAAACTCTATTGAGATCACAGTTATGTAAAATGTTTGTTAAACAAAGTCAATCATTGTGTATATTTTGAATAATTGCCTTTTCAGGCGACTATTATTCCTTATACTTGCTGTGCAAACACATTTAATTCCTAATAAAGATAAATAATATAGGTCTATTATGGATACAAATAAAACAGGGTTATGGCGAGTTATTAGCCAAGGTAGTCTAGTCAAGCAGATACTGGTTGGCTTGGTCGCGGGTATTTTGCTTGCATGGTTATGGCCATCTGCTGCAAAAAATGTCGGGTTGTTAGGGGATTTATTCGTTAGTGCGTTAAAGGCGGTTGCTCCGGTATTGGTATGGGTATTAGTGATGTCATCCATTGCTAACCATCGTCAAGGGCAAAAAACCAATATCAAACCGATACTGGTGTTGTATATTTTGGGAACATTTTTTGCCGCGGTTGTTGCAGTTATTGGTTCTTTCCTGTTCCCGTCAAGTTTAGTTTTAGCAGTGGGGGATACACAGTTAAATCCGCCGGGTAATATTGCCGAAGTGTTAAAAGGTTTGCTAATCAACATATTTGCGAATCCTATCGATGCACTGATTAAGGGTAATTATATTGGTATATTAGCGTGGGCGATCGGGCTGGGTATTGCGCTGCGCCATGCAAATGAAACCACAAAAAATTTAGTTCATGACTTTTCTAATGCAGTAACACAGCTGGTACGTGTTGTGATCCGCTTAGCGCCTTTAGGGATTTTTGGTTTGGTTGCTTCAACTATCGCAACGACAGGCTTTGCAACCTTAAAAGGCTATATACATGTTCTCGCCGTATTGATTGGCTGTATGTTGATTGTTGCTTTCATTGTTAATCCACTAATTGTGTATTGGAAAATGAAACGCAACCCATATCCATTAGTTTTCGCTTGTTTACGTGAAAGTGGGGTAACGGCATTCTTTACACGTAGTTCTGCAGCGAATATTCCTGTGAATATGGGGATGTGTCGTCGTATGAATCTGCATGAAGATACCTATTCTGTTTCTATCCCATTAGGCGCAACCATCAATATGGCAGGCGCAGCGGTAACGATTACTGTTCTGACGTTAGCTGCGGTACATACGTTAGGGATCCCTGTTGATATCCCAACGGCATTGTTATTAAGTGTTGTGGCTGCAGTATGTGCGTGTGGTGCCTCAGGGGTTGCTGGGGGCTCTCTATTACTGATCCCATTAGCTTGTAACATGTTTGGTATTTCAAATGAGATTGCGATGCAAGTCGTCGCGGTTGGTGTGATGATTGGCGTGTTACAGGATTCAGCAGAAACGGCGCTTAACTCTTCAACTGACGTGTTATTTACTGCGGCGGTGTGCTTAGCCGAAGATGAGAAACTGGCGAACGCGGAAGCGCGGTTGTCTCACCGTGATTAACGAGCAAATAAACTAAAGAAAAAGGCAGGGATCGTGAAAACAATCTCTGCCTTTATTTTTGAAAATACGATTAATTTCAGTGACAAACCTCACCAATAGAACAAGCACTCAAAGCTGATACGCGATTTTCATTCCTTGTTCAATGGCGCGGCGAGCATCAAGTTCGGCTGCTACATCAGCGCCACCAATAACATGGGCATTAATGCCACGTTCTGCTAATTGTATTTTTAATGGGCGGTAAGGCTCTTGACCTGCACATAAAATCACATTGTCAACGGGAAGGCATTGGGTTTTATCTTGATAGCGAATATGGAGCCCTTCGTCATCAACTCGCATGTATTCAACACCATTTAGCATATGAACACCACGTTTCATCAGTGACAAACGATGAACCCAACCCGTCGTTTTACCAAGACCCGCCCCTACTTTACTATTTTTACGCTGTAATAAGTACAATTGACGGGCTGATGCCATAGGGACTTTTTGTGGGGGGAATACGCCACCTTTAGAATGAATTGTGGTATCAATATTCCACTCTTTATTAAATAGTGAAGCATCTAAACTGCTACTTTTCCCTTCTTGGGTTAGTAATTCAGCAACGTCAAAGCCAATCCCTCCAGCACCAATAATCGCGGCGCTTTTCCCAACCGAGCGTTGTTTGGTGATGACATCGATATAAGAAATGACTTTATGGTGATCAACCCCTTCAAGCTGGATTTTCCGTGGGATGACACCCGTTGCAATAATGACCTCATCAAACCCCGATAAACAGTCAACATCGGCTTGGTGTTCAAGGCGCACATCAACATTTAATAGTTCTAGTTGTCGGCAGAAGTAACGGATAGTTTCATGAAATTCTTCTTTACCTGGTATTTGCTTTGCAAGATTAAATTGCCCACCAATGTGGTTAGATTTTTCAAACAAAGTGACGCGGTGCCCCCGTTTTGCAGCGTATATTGCACAAGATAACCCAGCAGGCCCTGCGCCAACAATTGCAACAGATTTACTCAGAGGGGCTTTTTCGTTGGGGTAATCCATTTCTCTAACGGCTTGTGGGTTAACTAAACAACTGGCCAGTTTTCCACTAAAAATGAGGTCGAGACAGGCTTGGTTGCAGCCAATACAGGTATTAATTTCGTCTGCTCTATTTTCTGCCGCTTTGCGAACAAACGCTTCATCAGCAAGAAACGGCCGAGCCATTGAAACCATATCGGCTTGATGATTGGCAATAATATGTTCTGCAACAAAAGGGTCATTGATGCGGTTAGTGGTTATCAGCGGAATATTCACTTTTCCCATTAATTTCTGGGTAACCCAACTAAATGCACTACGTGGGACTTGCGTTGCTATCGTCGGTATTCGAGCTTCGTGCCAACCAATACCCGTGTTAATCATACTGGCGCCTGCATTCTCAATTTGTTTGGCAAGTAATTCGATTTCTTCCCATATTGAACCTTCTTCGACTAAATCCAACATGGAAAGTCGATAAATAATAATAAAGTTAGCACCAACGGCTTCCCGTATTCGCCGTACGATTTCAATAGGAAACCGAATTCGGTTTGTGTAGCTTCCACCCCATTTATCGGTTCTATGGTTGGTACGTTTGGTGATGAATTGGTTAATTAAATAACCTTCGGAGCCCATAATTTCGACACCATCATAGCCTGCTTGTTGAGCGAGTTTGGCTGTCTTCACAAAGTCATCAATCGTTTTTTCAACGTCATTAGTTGCGAGCTCTCTGGGGGCGAATGGAATAATTTCAGCTTGAATAGGGCTTGGGGCAACTAATTTGGGGTGTAGCCCATAGCGCCCTGCATGCAAAATTTGTAAGGCGATTTTACCGTCAGCTTGGTGGACGGCATCCGTGATTTGTTGATGAAATAACAGCTGTTTTTCATCATTTAGTACTGCGCCATGTGCAGTAAGTGCCCCTTCAGGATTGGGGGCAATGCCACCAGTAATGATGAGGCTGACACCATTTTCAGCGCGTAAGCGGTAGAAATGCGCCAGTCGTTCGCTGCCTTGTGGGTGTTCTTCAAGCCCAGTATGCATTGAGCCCATCAAAATGCGATTTTTTAGGACGGTATGGCCTAAATCAAGCGGGGTAAAAAGGTGTGGGAAATTGCTCATTATTATACTCCCATTCGGGATTTCATTAACAGGTCAGATGAGTTAACTGTAGCGTAATGAAGCCGCAATTTGGTAAAGATGTTAAAATTTTGTGATTTTTATCATATGTTTTCGGTTAAATAGCTGAGTGTCATAAAAAAATAGGCGTTTTTCTTTTTTTATGTCATAAAAAGAGATTAAAAAAAGAGACACAGAGCATAAAGAACAATATAGGAAAACCATGATGAAAGAGATTTGCCAAGCTATTACTTTAGAAGGTGAATATGTTCGCCTTGAGCCTCTATCTCACCAATATGATGCCGAACTGGCAGATATCATTCGACGAGATGGGTTGAATAATTTGTGGTATACCTTAGTCCCTGAGCCTGAGCATTTCTCTCAAGATGTGGAAAAGCGTCTGGAAAATTTCCAGAAAAAGGAATGTTTACCTTTTGTGGTAATAGATAAACGCAGTGGTCAGCCTGTGGGTATTACTTCTTATAACCGTGTGGACCATGCGGTAAGACGGGTTGAAATCGGCGCTACTTGGTATGGGGTCGAAGTACAACGCACCGCATTAAATACAGAGGCTAAATATTTGCTGTTAAAGCATGCTTTTGAGGAATTAAATTGTGTTGCAGTGGAGTTCCGTACGCACTTTTTAAATAGCCAAAGTCGTCGAGCTATTGAACGTTTAGGGGCCAAGCTCGATGGTATTTTGCGCAACCATATGAAAACTAAAACAGGTGAGCTACGTGATAGCTGTGTATATAGTATTATCGAGTCAGAATGGCCGTCGATAAAACATCACTTAGAATGGCAGATGGTGAAACCGCGCTGAGGCTAGGTGCCGGTAAGTCGCCCACCGAAAGGTGGGCGGCGTTCGCTATAAATACTCATGCATAGGTTTGGTCATAAACACATTGTTTGGCATTTTTTCTGTGGTGGTATAGCCTGCAGGGCTATTAATCAATGCCGGAATACGGTTCACCAAATTTGCACAAGTTAATTCTACAGTTGCTGGGTTATTCACTTCAATTGAGGTGTTGGGTTCACCAATGAATTGCCAGCTGTTTTTATCACACTCATCCGCCGTTAAGATTTTTCCAATACACTCTGTTTCAAGGGTAATACCTTCTGCTGTTTCGGTGATCACCACGGCAGATAAGCCCAGTACATCTCCTTTTTTGACGGTCATTTTGAGGGTGTCGGAGTAAATATCTTGTTGAGCAATTTGCGGTACACAGCGCTGAGTTTGGTTGATGATCGTCAGACCAAGCCGGCTACATAGCCAACCATTTTGTGTCCACATATAGGGAGGTGCATATTCACCACTTTCGATTTTCTGAGAAATAACATCGTAAGGTAAGTCGTTATAGTTACCAATTTGTTTGTCGAACTCATCAACGGTTAAACCAGTACCGTGGCCAACGGCGAGAGCGATACCATAATCTTCAACGTTATAGCAGCTAGAACCTTTGATTTTTACCAATTTGTGCATGGAGCCTGCTAAGGTGTCAATGAGTACGCCCCAATACATATCAGGGTAGCCACTACCTGCAAGGGTACAATTATTTTCTTTGGCTAGTGCATCGAGTTTTTGTGTAATTTCTGGTGATGAATTCCATGGATACAGGGCTTCTTCTCCGGTTGAAATTGCATTCACACCATGGCGAGCAAATAAGGAGAATGCATCTTCTAGATCAGCCATGGTGCTCAATGTGGCGATGATGCCAACATCAGGCTTTAATGTTTCGAGGGTTTTATTTGCTTCATGTAGCGGTTGTACTTTTACCCCTGTTAGCGTCGTCCCTGCGATTTCGCCTATATCTTTGCCAATAACCGCTTCATTGATATCAAAAGCCGCCACAACGTCAGCGCCATGCTCTTGCAAGTAACGGATCAAAAATTTACCCATTTTTCCGCAACCATATTGAACTGCACGTACTTTTTTCATCATTTTTGTCCTATATGCGAATTATCTATAAACTATATTGTGAGATCTGAATGTAAAAAATATTGTTTTATATCAATTATTTGAATAAAGAATTTTTAATAAATTTAGTTGCAATTATGATGTTGTTTTTATTATTAATTTGATATTGGTAAGCGTTAAATATAGATAAGGCGTGAGAAACTGATTTAAATAAAAAAGAGTAGGGCTCATTAAAATTGCAGAAAACGACTTTCAAATAATAGCAATTGCTTATGCTATCGCCTTGAATTATAAGAAGAGTGATTGAGTTGAGCATAATTTCAGCATACGGTTTCGAAATACTAGACCTAAGCTAAAACTACACGTATAATCCTCTCCACTTTGGCCCCTTAGCTCAGTTGGTTAGAGCAGTCGACTCATAATCGATTGGTCACTGGTTCAAGTCCAGTAGGGGCCACCAAATTTTAGCTGTTAAATCAGCACATTAAGCCACTTTGAAAGAAGTGGCTTTTTTGTTTTTCTAAAGTATATCACGCTAATTACCCCCAAATACTTTTGTAATTCATTTCAGCTTTTCATTTCTTTTTAACTCAGATATTTACTGGCTTTTTGAAATTATATGATTGATATTGCAATCCTTTTGGTGACCTAAAAATTGAAATCCTTTTCATATAGTTAAGCTTGATAGTTTCAGTAGCACCCTTGTACTAACAAAACATGGGCGAAATGTTTTTCATCTCCCAAATGTGCAAGGAAATTGTGTACATGCAGGTTATTTTGTATTAATTCATAACTAGACTTGATATAACCTATTTAGGTTATTTTTAAATTAAATTAATTTATGCATAAAGGGTGTGTATATGGAAAATAAGCTTAACAACAATGAGCAACAGAATGCGCTAGATATTCAGTTTATGACGCAGGCTTTGGCTTTAGCAACGGATGCTGCGAAAAATGGCAATGAACCCTTTGGTGCAGTATTAGTTAAAAATAACCAAGTCGTTATGACAGGTGAAAATCATATTCATACTGAAAGTGACCCAACCTATCATGCGGAGTTGGGTCTCATACGCCAGTATTGTTCTGAACATAAAGTCATGGATTTGTCCGATTATACGCTGTATACCAGTTGTGAGCCGTGTTGTATGTGTTCCGGTGCAATGGTATGGAGCCAATTAGGCCGGATGGTTTATAGCCTTTCTCATGATGAACTTGCCGAGATTGCTGGTTTTAATATTATGCTGGGGAGTGATGAAATCTTTGACAAAAGCCCCTTTAAACCTGAAGTGGTTAAAGGCATCTTAAAAGAGCAAGCGATGTCTATTTATACGCAATATTTTAAGCCAAATTCATAACCTTAGTCGGGTGCTAGAGTTCCTCACTATAATAATTTAAAAAGCAGAAGGCTTTAATCGCTTGTATCATTATCTATCAATGAAATAGGGTGGCTCATGCCACCCTAACCATGGTGAAAGTTAAAATAACTTTTTCTGTGGTGGACCGGAGAAATTCATTGTACCAATATGGTTCATTAACACTTCAACGACAACAGGTTGCTTCAAATCGACAGCTTGGCGGAGCGTTGATTGAAAATCGGTGGCTTTATCTATCGTAAATGCTTGAATCCCCATCGATTGAGCTAATTGACTAAATGAAGGGGTGAGTAACTCATTATAGTATTGGCGGCCTGAGAAATATTTTTCCTGAATACCTCGCATTACGCCATAACCTTGGTCATTCATAATAATCAATACAATCGGGAGCTGCTCTTGTGCCATGGTGGCCAATTCGCCTACGCCTAACATTAACCCACCATCACCAACTAAGCCAATAACAGGTACATTAGGGTTTGCTTTGGCACTGCCAATTGCCATGGCGAGTCCTAGCCCAATTGCGCCTGCTAAAGAGTGAATGTTTTGCATTGGCTGGGTCGCTTTGAGTAAACGGCTTCCCCATAAACTCCCTGATACCGTGATGTCGCGGACAAAAATACCGTCGCGTGGTAAGACTTGCTCTACGGCATCACTGAGTTGACTATAAGGGCCACATTGTTGCCTTAGTTGTTCTTCCGCCTGCTGTACGGCCTCTTGCACTTGTTTCTTCCACTGAGTAGAGATAGGGCGCTTGGCTTGTTCGATTTTATCGGCAAGAGCTTCAAGTAAACTTTTACAATCCCCAGTTACTGACAAATCAGCTAAATAGTTGCGATTGGCGGCGAGTGGGTTTATATCGATTTGAATGATGGGGTGTGGCAAAGGTAATGACCATGTTTTGGTTTCATTACTGCGTAAACGTGAGCCTGCGACAATAGTTAAATCGCATGAACGCATTAATGCATCAACGGAATCTGCATTATGAAAAGCGCGTAAGCTGAATGGATGGTCATCCGATAAAATACCTCGTCCATGGGTGCTGCTAATGACGGCAATACCTGCATCAGCAAGGCGTTTGACAGCACCTTTTGCTTGTAGGGCTCCTGCGCCAACCCACAATAAAGGCTGTGCAGCGTGTTGAAGTTTATCCCAAATGGCATTGACTAACGATGTACAACTGTCAGGCAACCTAGAAGGGGGAAGTGGCGCACTCAGTACAGATAATGGCACCTGCGCACTTTGAATATCAATTGGGATTTCGATAGAGACAGGGCCACAAGGTATAGCTTGAGCAACTTGAATGGCTTTATGCAGCGTGGCGATGGCTTGTTCGGGCGTATGAACACGAAAAGCTTGCTTTGAACTTGAACGTAAAAAGCCGAGTTGGTCATGTGTTTCATGAATAAACCCTGCGTCCATATCCAGATAAGCTTTTTCAACTTGGCCTGTAATGTGGATCATGGGGGAGCATGCATTCATAGCTTCAATCATTGATCCAACAGCATTTCCAGCACCTGCTCCTGTACTGGTTAGCGCTACCCCTAAGCCACTAAAACGGCTATGGGCATCCGCCATGGTGACGGCCCCAGCCTCCCCTCGACTTGGCGTAAAATCAATCACGTCCCGGCGCCCGATAGCATCTGCTATGGGTAAGTTATGAATTGAAATAACCCCATAAACCGTTGTTACTTGGTATTGTTCAAGTGTTCTGGCGATAGCTTCGCCAACTGTAATCATTTCAGACATTTTATTCTCCTCAATGCTGCCATAATCCGGTGACGGATTTGCTATTCACACCAACGGTTTGGTTGTGGGTTAAGTGCCAGAAATAGGCTTTTTTGTTGCATATAGGCTTTGAGGCTTTCAAGGCCTTTTTCACGGCCAATGCCACTTTCTTTAAAGCCGCCAAATGGCGTTGAAATAGAAAAAACTTTGTAGGTATTGACCCAAACAGTGCCGACATCAAGTGCATCGGCAAGCTTAAACGCTCGGATGTAATCTTGTGTCCAAATACCAGCGGCAAGCCCATAAACAGAATCATTAGCTTGCTGAACGAGATCGTCTTCATCATCAAATGGCATTACGACGAGCACGGGGCCGAAAATTTCCTCTTGGCAAACCGTAGATTGGTTATTTAAGCCTTCGATAATCGTCGGTAAAAAGTAATTGCCATCTTGAAGTGCCGGGTCAGCGGGAGCGGTTCCACCAATACGGATCTTCCCCCCTTGCCGAACAGCTTGCTCGACATAGTTTCTGACGCTATCTCGGTGTGAAGGGGAAATTAATGGCCCTAGGTGAACACGCTCTTGCCTTGGGTCACCAATAATCAGGTTGTGGGTCAATTGCGTTAGCTTTTCCATAAAGGATGAGTAGATATCCTTAGCCACAAATAGGCGCGAACCCGCGATGCATGCTTGCCCCATCGAACTAAAAATACCGTAACAAACACCATGTGCAGCGATATCAAGGTCAGCGTCTGACAACACGATAGTTGGGGATTTTCCTCCAAGCTCGAGTGACGTGGTGATGAGTTTATCTGCCGCAATGTGAGCCAATTGTCGTCCGGTATTGGTGCCACCCGTAAAGGAGATTTTTTTCACCAGAGGGTGGCGAACTAGTGCATCACCGACAATCGAACCTTTACCCGGTAGCACGCTCAATAGGCCGCTGGGTAAACCTGCTTGCTCAAATAGCTCAGCCAATTTTAATGAAATTAAAGGTGTGGCTTCCGCGGGTTTTAAGATGACTGCGTTACCGGCAGCAATCGCTGGGGCAATTTTTTGCATATCACTGGCAATCGGGGAGTTCCACGGCGTGATTGCAGCGATCACGCCAATAGGTTGGTAAGTACTTATGGTCATCAGCTCTGGCTGGCGGCGAGGAGGAAGCTCACCGCCTGAGACTTCACAAACCGCCGCAAAGTAGCGAGCGGTTGCAGCTGCGCTCATCACTAAGCCTCGTGTTTCTGCCCAAGGCTTGCCGTTATCCAAGGTTTGTAATTGAGTTAATGTTTCGCAGTTTTCGTCAATTAAGCGGCTCACGTTGTACAAGATAGTTGCCCGCTGGTGAGCGGGAAGATTACGCCAAGAAGGCGCTCTCCAGGCCTTATCTGCGGCAATTACCGCATCTTCGACATCTTCTAGACTGGCACTGTTAAGGGTCGCAATCACCTGGTTATTCCCCGGAAAACGCGATTGCATTTCAGGCCCGCGACCTTGCTGCCATTTACCACCAACAAAAATATCCATTTTGTTCATAATAGGGCTCCTATTAAATAGCTTGGTGCTCAGCGACACGACGACAAATTTCAACAGCACTTAAAGCGGCTAACATCGATGTTTTCGGATTTGAAGGGAGTGGATTTCCATTGAGTTCAATGCAGAAATGGCCAAAATCACCAGTAACATCAATGCGGTGCGAGTTTTGTGTGGTAGTCGGGTCAACAACCAATTGCACTTGGGTGGCATCCATCCCAATGCCATACAGTGCAACAGTGGCAGCCACATTGGCATTCGCTGGAAAATTCAGTGCCGCTTCACGGGCACTGCCACTAAAGAACACCGTGGGCTGTGTCACTTGCGATAAATCGACATAACGTTCAGCCGCGCCATTGCGCCAACTTGCAGGGCTTTTACGTGACTGATAGGTCACTTGGGTGATATTCGCCTCTTTTGCGGCACGTAGGCCATCAAGACCTGCAACAGCGCCAGTCAGTGGGATCAACTGGCTGTGGTAGCGTTGGGTTAAGGCGATTAAGTGTTGTTCAAACTCCGTGTCTGCAAGTGCTCCCGTCGAGATAATGGCCAGTGTCCAGCCTCTCTCGAGTACCGTTGGTGCATATTGCTTAACGGCTTGGTGACCCGCACACTCCAACACTAAATCCGGTGGAACGATATTATCGTCAAAGTTATCGATGGGGGTGACTGCCCCTTTAAAGCGTTCCAAAATGGCTTGATGATGATGGGGCCGGGCAACAATGTAGCGCAGTGCTATCTCATTAGGTAAGCGAGTAATCACTTCTTGAGCCATTGCACCATAACCAATCAACATGAGTGTTTTCATCGTTAAATCCTTCAAATATGATGGCTAAAGCCACCAGAAACGTCTAAAGCGGCACCCGAGGTAAACGACGCCATGGGGGAGGCTAAAAAGACTAAGGCACGTGCGGGCTCTTCGGGTTTTCCTAAACGTTGCATTGGAATGCCGCGTTTTTTAGCGATATCACCAATCCATTGTTCCCAATCGATATTTTTATCACTGCGATTGTCGAAACGGCGTCGCCATTGGTCGGATTCCACCATGCCAAGTAAAATAGAGTTCACGCGGATGCCTTTGGGTAACAGTGTTTTCGACAAGTTTAGCGTCATGTTTAATAATGCTGCCCGAGCCGCCGAGGTGGCGACCATATGTGGTTCAGGCTGTAAGGCCAGCAGTGAATTGACACAGGTAATAGAAGCTATATTTGATTGCTCCAAGAATGGCAAAAAAGCATTCACGGGGTTAATCACACCAAATAGTTTTAACTGAGCTTCGTGTAACCACGCTTCTTCGGGGGTCTCGCTATAGCTTGCGACATAGCCTTGCCCTGCGTTGTTAATCAATATATCGATTTGTCCATATTGTTGATGAACCTGTTTTGCGAAGGCTTCGGTTTGTGTTTTATCAAGAACATCACAAGTTTGTGCAATAAAATGCCCTTGAGGGTAGTGTTCTCGTAATGTTGTAAGCGCTTGCTGGAGTTTGTCTTGATCACGGCCGCAGAATGCCACTTTACATCCTTCATCCAGTAAGAGTTTGACGGTTGCAAAGCCGATGCCGGAGCTTCCTCCTGTTACGACAGCAACACGGTTATTTAACTGTAAATTCATGAGTCTTCCTTTATTCGGCTTTGCAATAGAGCGTCTCTAAAAATTGTTGTAAGTGGTGGTTAAAGGCATCTGGCGCATCTAAATAACTGGCGTGTCCCGCTTGGTTTATCAGGAAATAAGGGCAGTTTTTTTGGCGTGCGAGTTGCTCTACTTGTGCTGGTGGCGTAATGGTATCTTCTGTGCCAACCAGTATTTCCAAGGGGCCACCATAGCGATTTAAATATTGGCTAATATCGTCATGGGCTAGCATCCACGCCGCGGCTAAGAAGCCTTTGGGGTTGAGCTTCTTCATGTTCTGTTGAACCCAATTGACTTTTTCAGTGGTTGCGTTGGCGGATAACAAAGCAGCGGCACGGTTTTGCGCATATGCCTCAATACCGGAACTAAAAACAATATCTTGCCGCTGTTGGTAAACTTGTTTTTGTTGGTCAGGGCTTTTTGTGGCATAACCTTGCGCGGGGTTCGCTAAGATTAAGCCTTTAACTTTATTGGGATATTGCGCTGCAAAAGCACTTGCCATTATGGCGCCAAGAGAGTGTCCCACTAACACGACGGGTGATAAGGCCAATTTATCAATAAAAGTATTCAATGCATTTGCGTAATCAATAGCGGTAGGCGTTGTCGTCTCTAGCTCACGGCTTTCTAAATAGCCGGGCGCATCCCAGCTATAGAGATGATAGTGTTCTGTCAGTGATGGACTGGTCAGTTGGCTTACCCATGAAGCAGAACCAGAACTGATACCATGCAGCAATACCACCGGGTGCCCTTGGCCTGCTTCTCGCCAATTGAGGCGATATTGGCCAAAGTCTGCTATCTGTGGTTCCGGGAGTTTTTTATTGAGCAAATTCATCACTGACGACTCCTGTTAGTTACGTTTAACTTTTGATAAAGGGTGATCTTCAGGATATGTCGGGATCGCAGGTTTTGGTGTCCCGATCATGACGCACATTAAGGCTTCTTCTTCTCCATGGTTAAATAAGCCACGATAAATACCCGCAGGGACTGAAATTAGGTCACGTTCTTTCAGGACGGTTTCATACTCTTCATTGCCATCTTTCACAAACAACGTGATGGTGCCTTTCAACATAAAGAACACTTCTTCAACATCGGGGTGCAGGTGTAATGGCCCCTCGCATTTGGCAGGGAGAACCATGGTGGAGAAGGTAAAGTTCTCTGCGGGAACGGTGTTGACATCATTAGCAACGCCAGTCGCACCCGTGCCGATATAGCGCATTTGTGCGCGGCGATATTTAGGGTCGTAATCCGCTTGGAATTTCAGTGCATTCCAGTCATATTTACGCCCTTCAAGGCGAGCAATACGCGACTCAATCCATTGTGCCATTGGAATATCTTGTGGTTTGATTTGCGGTTGTGACATGGTGTTATCTCCAATAAAAAATGAATTAATATTTTTTCAGTAAAGGCACTAGTAACAAGCTGCCGAATAAACCTATGACGACGATAAATAACAGCCCGCTATCCATAGTGTGAGTGACAGTAATAAGAACTCCCATTGCCAGCGGTGCAGCAGCGCCAGCAAGGTTTCCTAACCCATTGAAAATACCGCCTGCTAATGCACTGACTTGCTTTTGTGTGGCTTTTGCGAGTAGAGCAAAGATATTTGGTGCGCCCGCCCCCCACATGAACATGCTAAACGCCATCATAAGAATGATGCTGTAGGTGCCAGTGAGAAATAACACACCAGCAAGGCCTAAAACGGCACCAAGTAGTGAAATAAAACAAACGAGTGCACGGCGATCGTAGCGATCTGATAACCACGCTCCGATGGCTTCACCAAATAACATGGCGATAAAGGGAAGGGATGACAGAATTCCTGCATGTTCTAAGTGAATAGACTTACCTTTAATTAAATAGCTGGGTAACCAACCATTCATTCCCCAAAGGTAGACAAGAAAAGCGATATTAAACATGCAGATAATCCAAAAATGGCTATTTTGGAATAAGCGTTTTTTATGGGCTCGCATCACGGCCAATTGCTCCGCTGGAAGTGTTTCACCTGCTGTGTTTTTAGTCTGAGCTTGGCGATTGACTAAGTTGGGATGGCGAATACCAATCACCACAAGCCACCAAACAGGAACAGTAAAGGCGGCCATGACAAAAAATGTTCTTTGCCAACCATAATTATTGAGTAAATACAATGAGATAGGAAAGCCTAATGCTGCGCCTAACGGTGTGCCTAATAACCACATCATGGTGGCACGCGCTTGCATTTTTGGCGGAAAGGTACGGCGCACAATGGCGTAAGCGATTGCCAGCAAAGGCCCTTCGGCAATTCCTAGCAATACACGCAGAAAAACCATCGTGCCATAGTGGTGTGTGAATCCCATAAAAATCATGAGAAAACACCAGCTACTGATCATAAATAACAGCATTTTGGTGGGGTGAAATTTATCGCCAATACCGCTTAGCAGCATGGAAGAAACACCATAAGCGAATAAAAATGCGCTCATCAGTAACCCTAAACGGGTTGGGTCAAAATCAATCCCCAGAGCTTGCTGAAATTTTTCGTCAGAAAATAGAGCTGCAATACTGATTTTATCGAAGAAAGCCAGTAGTACACAGGAAAACAACCCGATAGGGATCAACCAATTGATCTTTTCAGGAACATCTTGCTCGACTTGATCATGTTCTGAGTTTTGTAAGGTTATAGTCTGATTAGCCATGAGATTTCTCCTGCTGGGCACTATTTCAGTGACATTAATGAAAATGTGGGATCAGCAAGTTGTGATGGGTCCAATTTGCGGTGGCCTTGTATCCAACGTTTACCTAGCTTGATGGCTCGTGCATCATTAAATGCAATCATTTGCACCAATTCATTGCTTTCATTTAAAGCAAAATGAACCTCTGAATTAGGGGTATACCGTTGAATATGTTTTAATTTTTGTGAGGTTGGGACGCCTAAAATTTGGATGTTGTCCTGGTATTGATCTGACCATAACCAAGCGAGTTCATTGAACCCTTCAGACTGCGGGTTTAGCATGGCTTTTGCTGTGGTAATGGCTTGGTTTTGCGCATAAGCCCATGACTGTAAACATAAGGATAGTGTTGGATGGCAAGCGATGTCGCCCGCAGCGTAAATATTTGGGTGAGAAGTTTGCCCTTGATGATTAATCACAATACCGTGGGTGACATCAAGCCCCGCTTCTTTGGCCAGTTCGAGATTTAATTCAACACCAATCCCCATAACAGCGAGATCGAAGTTTTGCGAAGGCTGTTTTTGGCAACTAATTTGTAATCCGCTTGGTGTCGGCTCGCCAAGTTCGATATCTCCACAATCGGTTATGACATGAACACCTGCTTGTGTGTGGCGTAATGCAAGAGCCTCTGAAACATTCTGCGGTACACTTCGTTCGCATAAGCGGCTTTGCCGCTCAAAAATCGTGACATCAATCCCCATTTTTCGAGCAGAAGCGGCGACTTCTAAGCCAATCCAACCACCACCAATAATGGCAATTTTTTGTGCAGAGAGCAGCGCAATGCGCAATTTCTGAGCGTCATCCCATGAACGTAAGGCAAATACTTGTGGATGTTGCTGCCAACGATTCGACAGGTAGCGAGGCCGACCGCCTGTCGCGAGCAGTAATTTGTCAAACGTAATGACACGACCATCACTTAAATAAATACATTGGGTTTGGCTATCAATTTTGGTGGCACGTAGTGGGCGAAACCACTGTAAATTTAAGGCGTGAGTTTCTTGTTCGCTGAATAAGCGTGATAATGAAAAACTCTCCTGTGTCAATGCGGCTTTAGACAGCGGTGGGCGCTCATAAAAATCATGGTTTTCATCGCTGATCACCGAAATAATACCTTGATAGCCTTCATCGCGTAGGGTTTTTGCCGCCCAACCACCAGCCTGACCCCCACCGATAATGACAATACCGCCTTGGATTAATGAGCTCATGGTGCTACTCCTTAACTTGGCGACGAGTTTCATAATCGAGACCGCCTTCTACAGCCCATTCGGTAAATGAAACCAAGGAATGTTCCAGTTCGCGTGGTTGCCATTTATCGGTAAGGTAATCATCATTGGTGTAATATTCGAAAGCTCCACCTGTTGGGCTGTTGACATACCAAAAGTAAGCGGATGAGATAGGGTGGCGGCCTGGGCCAATAAAGGTGCTCCATTGGTGGCGGTTCATTGCCAGACCGCCGCCAATCACTTCATGGATATCACGAACCGTAAAAGCGACATGGTTGAGGCCGCTGCCACGATGAGGAAGTTTCAGCAAAAACAGGTTATGGTGGCAACCGTTTATTTGTGTCCGTAAAAAGACGGCACGGTCGATATAACGGTCAGAAACTTGAAAACCCAGTTTTTGGCAATAGAACGCTTCTGTAGAAGGTAAGTCATCCACAAAGAACACCACGTGACCGACGTTAATTGGCGTGGCTTTTTCGTAAACTGGGCTGGGTTTATCAATGCGGCGAATATCTCCCCATTGGTTGATAGCGGTGACATCTAATTCAACTGTTTTTTGTTTACTAATGGTGAAAGCGACTGTCATGCCATTTGGGTCACGGCACTGTGCGCCATCTGACGTCAGTTGAAAACCATCACAAGGCCTAATTTTCTCAATGATTTCCTTGAGTTTATCCGGGCTTTCAACTCCCCATGTGATGCGGCGCAGTGTTGAACCGGCTTCAAAAGGTGCGGGTAAATTTGGGTCTTGGTGGGAAAATAACTGTATTTCAGCACCCGATAAAGTGGTGAATAACGAGGCGTTATCAGAGGCTGCTTGGAGGCCAAAATCATGTAAAAATTTCTGGCTGCTAGGGATATCTTCAACACCAAATTCTAATTTTTCTATTCCAATCACTGACATTATAAAGTCCTCTATCGATTGGTGTTATTGCCAAAGGTTTTTTGGACAAAAAGAACCTGAGGCTTATGGCAATAAACCTAAAAATGTGTGGATGATATTCGGTTAACGCTAAACGGCTTTTGCTTGGCTCATGCCACCTATAAATTCAGTGAGTTTTTGGGCTGCATAGCTCACTTCATTTTGTAGTCGCCGGCACTCTTGTGCAGGGATGCTATTCATTGGCACCATGATGCTAATCACCGCTTCGACGCCATTCGCTTGGTTATAAACAGGGTAAACAATGGATGATATTCCTCGACGATAAAATGATTCACCAATCACATAGCCTCGCAGTTTGTCAGCTTGGATCATTTGCCAAAACTCCTGCTTGCTGCCTGCGTTGTCGGGGAGCTCATCGTCTGGGTAAAGCGCATCGAATTCAGCGCGAGTTAACCCACTGAGCAGCATGCGACCGAGTGAGGTTCGATGGGCTAATAAACGCGTGCCTACGCTAACATGGTTAATTTTTGATTCTGCGCCACTGACTCTGGCGATGTAAATAATGTCACGGCCATCTCGAATGACTAAATGGCTGTTACATTGGCTTCGGTCTCTGAGTTGCTCGATAATGGGCTGGCCTAACTGGGTTAAATCGAGTGATGCAATATAGCCAAGACCAAGGCTGAGTACTTTGCGGCCTAATGAAAATGCCCCAGTACGTGGGTGTTGGACGAGGAAATCCAAGTGCACTAAGGTTTGGATCGCACGGTAAGCCGTTGCTTTGGGCATATCGACTAAGCGAAGGATCTCTGCAAATGTGAGCTCACGGTGCTGTTCTGCAAGTAGCAGAAGAAGCTGTAGCCCTTTTTCCAAACCGGGTACCAGATATTTACATGTTGAATTCATGGTCCTCACCTCTTTACCTACTGAATGGTGAAATTAGTTAAAAATAAAGCCACCATTAACTGGGATTAGCTGTCCTGTAACAAAATCAGCCATAGGAGAAAGCAAGTACAAAGCGGTTCCTGTAACGTCTTCGGGCATTTGCTCCCCTTGTAATGCTCTGCCATTTTCATATAGCTGGTGGCGCTCGGTTGGAACGTATTCGGTCGCTTCGACTTTTGTGAGCCCGGGGGCAATCGCATTGACGCAAATTCGATGAGTGCCAAGTTCACGCGCCATTGAGCGGGTCATACTGATGATCGCCCCTTTACTGGCGACATAGGCCATCAGCTTGGGAGCTCCCCAAAGCGCGGTGTCAGAAGCAATATTGATAATTTTCCCGCGGGAGCTCTGTTTTAAAAAGGGGAGGGCGGCTTTGGTGACTAGCCACGTTCCTCTGACATTGACGGTCATAACCTTATCCCATAGCGCCAAGTCATATTCATCGAGCAGCTTTCCACCCACTCCGGTTGCCAGAGCCGCATTATTAATCAGCCCATCAATTGCACCTTGTTGACCAATACTGTCGAATGCATGAGTGATTGAGTCAGGATCCGCTAAGTCGAGAGAAACACCTTGGGCTTCAAACCCTTGTTGTTGTAGGGACTCGACACTTTCTTGTAATCGCTGTTCGAGGATGTCACACAAGATAACTTGAGCGCCTTGCTCTGCGGCGGCTTGTGCAAAGCTAAAGCCCAGTCCCCTTGCGGCACCAGTGATCACAAGGCGTTTTCCTGCCAAAACATCACGCATTTTCAGTTTCCTTATTGTGGATTAAGTCAAACTGTTTCTTCGCTTCACGTTGCATAATGCGACGTAGGCGAGATAACCCCACATCGTGTTGATAAAGAAACTCTTTATCCCGTGCATTTGGTGTGAGGTTTTCCAAAATAATGCGATCTTGCTCTAGGACATCCCAATGTAGCCCTTCTAGGCGGTTGCGGTACATAAAGCGCCATAAATCACGTTGCCAGTCTTTTACTTTGCGAATACGCCAAAAGAAAACACGCGTGTGGTGACGGTCTTCAGGAACGACCATGCCGATAATCCAAAAGTGCCCACCAGGACCGAAGCGTTTTTGATATGGGATAGATAAACGTAGCCAATTTGCACCCGTGCTCGCGAATTCCACCCAGTCAAAGTTGACACCAATTTGGTCATTTTTACGGAAAATAAACCCACTTTTTGTTGCTTCTAGGATCATTTCTGATTGTTTATCACCTTCTGCCATTGAGTGTGATGATGAATGGAGATAGGTGCCATGCATTGGGTCCATCACGTTTTCTAATGCATATTGGTAATTGCATTTCCACGATGCGGTGCAGAGGAAATTGCTGTGGTTTTCGTCATCAGCTAACTCTTCAGGAAACTCAAGGGCTGGGGGTGTTTCACCGTCAACTACCGCAAAATAGAGGAAGATAGCGCCATGAATTTCTTGAACGGGATAGGTTTTTAAACATTTTTGACCTTCAAGAGGGCATTGGCTGACCGCTGGGACATCTTTAACGACACCATCACCACCGACTTCGACACCGTGGTACCAGCAGGCAATACGTTCACCTAGGTTCCAACCCATTGATAAACGGGCTCCGCGGTGAGGGCATCTGTCTTCTAGTGCGTGAATTTGTCCTTTATCGTCACGCCAAAGGACAATTTGTTCTTCTAAACGGGTAATACCGATGGGGTCGCTACTCACTTCCCAACTGGATAATACGGGGTACCATTGCCCTCGTAACCCGACATCGAGATAATCTTGATAGTTTTGAATTTGTGTATTCGTTGTCATCATTTGCTTCCGTTTATCAAAAGTGTTTTTGTTTTATTTTCTTTTTATGACAATGTGTTAGTAACCATTGACAAGAAGAAATTCGCGGAAACTGCTGGTAGACCAAGGTTGCCCTTGTCGGTCATATAATTGTTGTTGATTTAATGCGCTAACTAATTCTTCAAGTGATTCAGTGCCTGCGGCGAATAGCGTTTCCAGTGCAAAAATAAGCTTATTTTCATATTCATCAGGGATGCGTGAACGTGTTTGCCAAACGATATTCGGTGCACTTCCCGGTGCTTGAATACTGCCTTTACCGCCTTCTCGCGCCGGGATGATTTGGTTATTCGCCGGCAAATACGGATTAAAATTTTGAATGGGTTCCATTCCTACTCCTCAATCAAACTGATTTCGATTTGGTTGTCGTGAATGCGTGTTTGGTAGGTTTTGAGATCTCGCCCACCAGGTTCGCGTAAACATTTACCTGTTTTAATATCAAAAACGGCTTCATGTAATGGGCATTCCACTTTGCCATCTTCAACAAAACCTTGGCTTAACAGAGCGTAGGCATGTGGACAAACATCTTCTAAGGCATAATATTGGTCTTCAACTAAGAAGATCCCAATTTCGGCATCATCAACTTTGGCGGAAAAAGGAAATTCTTCTTGAACTTGTGAGATATCGCAGACAGCAACCCAGCTCATGGTTTTCTCCTTTTGAATGTGTTGTAACATTTTGTTTCATAGGTGAAACATTGTTTTTTATTTAAAACCAGATTAATTGTATGGATGATTATTAGTCAATCGAATGTTGACTATATGTAAAATATTCGTTTCAAAATGTGGGGTGTGTCGAGGTTATGATGGAGTTTGGTTTCATATGAGAAACCAGTTAACGTGAGGTATTAAGTTCGTCACTCATATTTGGTGTAGAAAATAAAAACAGTTGAAGGCTAGTCATACCAATAAAATAGCCCTCAAGAGCGGATAAGCTATCGAGGGCGTATTCGGTTAAATAAGTTAAATTTAAGGTTTACTCGAGGTTTTCACCATTAGAAGCGATGACTCGCTGATACCAATAGAAAGAGTCTTTCGGTATACGTTTTAAAGAACCATTACCCTCATCATCTTGTTCTACATAGATAAAGCCATAACGTTTGGTCATTTGTGAGGTACCGCAGCTGATCAGGTCAATACAGCCCCAAGTGGTATATCCTATTAAATCCACACCATCACGAATGGCTTCTTTCATGGCAATAACGTGTTCTTTAATATACTCAATACGATATGGGTCAGAAACAGTGCCATCTGGGTTTAGCGTGTCACGTGCGCCTAAGCCATTTTCGACGACAAACAGAGGAACACCGTAGCGATCCCACAGTTTATTCAGGGTAATGCGAAGGCCTGTTGGGTCAATCGGCCAACCCCACTCGGATTGTGTTAAGAATGGGTTTTTGATTTTACTGACTAAGTGACCTGATAACTCTTTCGCGTCTGGCCCACCTTTAGTGACATAGGTCATGTAATAGCTGAGCGAAATAAAATCTGCAATTCCTTCTTTTAATACTTTAAAATCTTCCGGTTCAACTTGAATATTAATATTATTTTCTTCGAAATAACGTAGCATGTAAGCAGGATATTCCCCACGAACACTAACATCAGGGTAGAATAGGTTGATTTGGTCTTCTTTTAACGCCTGTAGCTGGTCTTCTGGGTTGCAACTTTCAGCGTAAGTTTCTAAGCGGCAAATCATGCAGCCAATTTTGGCGTTAGGCATCATTTGTTTACCCAGTTTGATAGAAATTGCACTGGCAACAAACTGGTTATGCGACGCTTGGTATGCGGCTTCTTCAACATTTTTAACGGTATCAGGTAATGTACCTGCACCCGTATATAAGCTGTTCAGGTTCATGTTCATTTCATTGAACGTGATCCAATATTTTACTTTTGATTCATATCGCTTATAACAAGTAGTTGCGAATTTTACGAATAAATCAATTAGGCGGCGATCTTGCCAGCCATTGAATTTTTGTGTCAGTGTTAATGGCATTTCATAGTGAGAAAGTGTCACCAGTGGTTCAATGCCATATTTTGCTAACTCATCAAATACGCGGTCGTAAAAGGCTAAACCGTCTTCATTTGGCTGCTCATCAATTCCATTTGGAAAAATGCGTGCCCAAGAAATAGATAAACGGAATACTTTGAAACCCATTTCAGCAAATAATGCGATATCTTCTTCATAACGGTGATAAAAGTCGATTCCCCAGCGTTTCGGGAATAATGCTTTACACTCGGGTTTTAAATATTCTTCCAACTCTTTTGAGGTAACGTTAAACGTAAAGTTATTGACGGAACCATCTGCATAAGGGTCTTTATAGGCGGCAACGTCTGAAGTTGATAATCCTTTACCACCTTGGTCAAAAGCGCCTTCGATTTGGTTAGCCGCTGTTGCGCCGCCCCATAAGAAACCTTTGGGAAAACCGATTGTGCTAATGTTTTTGGTATCTAATTTCATAATATCCTCTTACTGAATCAATTAACGGTGAGCAGTGTTGTGGTATTACTTGTGACATGTTTCTGATTTGTCACCTGTAATTCACTGAACTCGTCAAAGTTGGTTATCAAAACTGGGGTGATTGTTGATAATGAATGTTTAGTTATATTTTCAATATCGAACTCGATGAGTAGGTCTCCAGCTTTAACGCTGTCTTTTTCATTAACATGGAGAATGAAACCTTCACCATTTAATGAAACGGTATCGATACCTACATGAATTAGGATGTCTAACCCCTCATGGGTAGTTAGACCGATGGCATGTTTGCTCGGGGTGACCATGGAAATAATGCCATCCGTGGGAGCATAAACTTTGTTATCTGAAGGAAGGATGGCAATACCATCTCCAATGATTTTATTGGCAAAAACAGTATCTGGGACTTGTTCTAGTGCCAGTGTTTCCCCTGAAATTGGCGCGAATAAATTAAGATTGATTAATTTTTTATCGTTTTGAGCGTGTGTTGATAGAGTATTTTCTTCGCTATTATTCTTATTTGACGAAACTAGGTTATGAGGTGAAGTCGGCTCTTTATTTGGAGAGAGTCCCGTTTCATCAAGTTTTAATGAAAGTGTAATAATAAATGCTAAAGAAAAACTGACGATGACAGCGAGACAAACAAACAGGAAGTTATTGGTTCCCGCTTCAACATAAGTGGGTAAGGCCGTAATTCCAGGAATACTAAAAGCAAACGCTTTGACTGCAAATGTACCGATAATTCCGCCTCCCACGGCTCCTCCAATTAATGCCGCATAAAATGGTTTTTTCAAACGCATGGTAACGCCATAAATTGCAGGCTCTGTAATACCAAAAACCGCAGAAAGGGATGAGGAGTAAGCGATGGACTTTAATTTAGTATTTTTGCTCTTAATCGCGACAGCTAATGTTGCTCCTGCTTGTGCGAGGTTGCTGGATAAACTAATTGGTAATAAGACAAAGTCATAACCCAATGTTTTAAAATTAGAAAATGTGGCAGGGAAAAAGGCATAATGCATCCCTGTGATCACTAGCAGTGATAGGCATCCTCCCATGATGAAACCAGCGATAGGGCCTGCAACATCAAATAAATATGAGAATGTTTGTTGTAAATATTCGCCAACGTAGTAGCCCAACGGTGCTAATAATGACAAAGTGATAATCGAAGAGATAATTAAAACAAGTAGTGGCGCAAAAATAATTTTTACACTAGCAGGGATTATTTTTTCAACCCATTTGCTAATATAGCTTAATAACCATACACCTAAAATAATCGGAATAACGGTGAAGTTATAAGTAATGTTAGGGATATTAATGCCAAAGAAAGACATTGTGGGCTCGCCTTGAAACATCGGGTAAACAAGGATGAATGCCAATGTGACGGCGATATACTCATTAGTTTTAAATTTTTTAGCGACAGAAAATGCAAGTAAAATAGGTAAAAAGTAAAATGCTGAATCAGAAATTGTATAGAGAATTCGGTATTCTGAACTACCATTAGGTATAAAGCCAAAAATATCAAAAAGCGCAAGTAATCCCTTCAATAACCCGGTTCCAATAATAGCGGGTAAAATAGGGGTAAAAATGCCTGAAAGAAAATCAAAAAAGGTATTAATAATATTTTGTTTCGGTTCTACTATTTCTTCTTGCTGAGTTTCTTCGAGCGGAGAGCCATTTGGCTCAACGATTTTATGTAGCTCGGTAAAGACGTGGGTGACGTGGCTTCCCAATATGACTTGCAGTTGATTACCTTGGAAGTTAACGCCCAATACCCAAGGGATATCACGTAATTTTTCAACCTCGACAAGATCATTATTGTGCAGGTTAAACCGCAAGCGTGTAATACAATGCCAATGCTGACTAATATTTTTTTGACCACCAATAAGCGTGATGATCTGTTCTGCAACTTGTCTACTTTCCATAAGTATACCTATAAAAAAACCTGAACAATGCCCCCCGAAATTAATTGGAAGTATTGTTCAGGTTAATGCCTAGTCTTGCCAGTTACACACCTGTTATATTTCAAGCTTAAGTTTATGCCTGACTCATTTTATTTTTACAAACAACCTAATGAGTAATGCTAATTTCTATCATTTTTTACAAATAATAATGAATTTTATCGTTCGTTCTGAAAAAACATTATTATTTATAATCATTACTATTTATAAAGTCGTTGTCTGCACCTCAAAATTTAGGAATAAAAAAACCTGAAACCATTGAATTAATTAAATTCAATCTGTTTCAGGTTATTGCCTAGTCTAGCTAGTTACAGACCTACCATTACGTTATAAGATTTTTATGAATGAAAGACAATCGTTGATTAATAAATTTGTGATCCGTGCGACAGAGATGCGCTTATATCTAAGCTTAAATTTCTCTTACAATTTAATTGTGAAGGTATTATTTACAACGAGTCGATGACTAAAACCATTCCTCTAAACTAAAAGCATTCCTCTAAAATAATTAGGAGTTTCTACTCAGCTATTGATCACAAAAAGCACCGATGTATCTTGCTTTTTAAAAGGAGAAAAGATATATCTACAGGTAATTGGTGTGTTACTAGCTCGACTAGGCAAAAACCTGAAGAGGCTGAAGTTTACTTCATGTCATTTCAGGTTTTTTGCATTTATAACTTATAAAAATGGAAGTACTCTATATGTATATAATAAAAAAAGTTATAAATAATAATGTGATACTTGTGGATAATGATGCCCAACAAGAATTCGTTATAATTGGTAAAGGAATTGGATTTAATTCAAAGGCAGGTCAAAACTACCACTGTACTGAGGGGGATGAGCTTTTTAGTAAGCCCCATGACTATGATATTCATAATTTTGTCGATAATATTCCGATTGGGATAATAAAGCTAACACTTGAAGTGATTAATAAATGTAAACCGATTTTAAATGCAAAATTAAGTGACAGTTTAGTCATTACATTATCTGAACATATTACATTTGCTATTGAGCGAAGTAAAAATAGAGAAATGAGTATTTCTCTCTATGAAGTTCCCTATCTTTATCACCTTGAATTTATTGCAGGGAAAGTGGCCGTTGATTATATTAATGAAAAGCTAGGGGTTAGCCTACCACCGGGTGAAGCATCGTTAATTGCGCTACATTTTGTCAATGCGAAGTTAAATAATAAAAGCGTAGGGGATACGTTAAAATTCACGCAAACGGTTTATAAGATTGTTAATATCATAAATTATTCTTTTCATATTCAAGTTAATACCGATGCCGATAGCTTTTCTCGGTTTATTAACCATCTAAAGTATTTATTGATCCGCTGCCAAGCAAATCATGACAAAAGTAGCCAATTTAATTCGGTACTTGAGGAACTCGTTGAAAAGGAATTACTGAAAAATTTTGCCTGTGCAAAAAAAATAGCTGCATTGATACAGTCTGAATATGCTATTCCTGTCTCTCGTGAGGAAATTATCTATTTAGCATTACACATAGAAAGGCTGCTACATTCAGTTTGAACGTTACTTTAACATTTTTTTAGTATAGGTGTGTAACTGGCAAGGCTAGGCATTAACCTACGTCATATTCTCCCACTGTAAAATACTGTGTTGCTATTTTAAATGGGAATAGAAAAGGAAAATCGTATGGCTGTAAAATTAATTGCTATCGACCTTGATGGCACGCTATTAAATACTCATCATCAAATCAGCGATAATATTAAATCAGTTCTTCAACAAGCACAGAAAAACAACATACAGATCATTCTAGCTTCTGGCCGACCTTATTCAGGTATTCAACCCTATTTACAACAGTTGGGCTTGGATAAGCCAGGAAACTACTGCATTAGTAATAATGGTAGCGTTATTCATGATGCTTCAAATGGTAATCATCTTATCGATTTTTTATTAGATATTGATGACTATAAGAAAATTTATGCTCAAACGGAAGAATTAGCCCTTTCTTTACATGCTCTCGGTGATAATAAAATTTTTACTGCAAATAAAATTATTGGTTTTTATACGACACATGAAGCTTATCTTTCGAATACATTAATCCATTATGTACCAATGAATGAGATGCCCTCAGATATTTTATTTACGAAATTAATGATTTCTTCTGAAGAAAACTATTTATCTAGTGTTATCAAAAAGATACCATCCAATTATTTTCAGCAATATACATTAGTTAGAAGCACGCCTTATTTTTTAGAAGTTTTAAATAAAAATGCAAATAAAGGGCTAGCAATCCAAGCACTTGCACAACAATTAGATTTATATAAACACGAAATCATGTGCATTGGTGACCAAAATAATGATTTGCCTATGTTTGATGTCTCAGGAATTTGTATTGCAATGGAGAATGCAACGGAAGAATTAAGGCAGCGTGCTACGGGGGTTACGAGTTGTAATGATTCTGATGGCGTCGCTAAGGCGATTGAGAAATACGCATTATAAGAGCGCCTAAAGATAAGTAAGTCGTTAAAAAACCCAGTAACGCTTACTGGGTTTTTTGTCTAATACATAGAACGAGGGGATTAGTTTTTTTGTAATCCTTCTAAAATAGCTTTCATTTTTCCTAAAGAGTGAGAAAGGTGAATTTTATAGGAATCACAAAAATAATTTTTCTTTGGTAACCTTTTTGAATCAAGTAAAAAACGATGTTTTGGGCAGCCGCCGTGACATAACGGTTTAAATTCACAGGGTAGGCAGTCTGCGCTAATCTTTTCTTTTTTAAGTGATGAAAAGCGTTGATGATTATCTGATTTCAACATATTAGAGACTGCATCTACCATTAAATTGCCGATTTTATTCTCAGGGTAAACAAAGTGGTCACAAGAATATAGATCGCCATTTGCTTCTAAAACTAAATTAGCTCCACAGCTTTCACTGGTTACACAGCTACTCGGCAAACCAAGGCTTTGGCTCATGGTCTGCTCAAAATTCATGACAAATACCTTACCAATATCGTTCTCTTGCCAATGGTCAAAAATATCATTAAGAAATTGGCCATATTTTATTGCATCGACGGACCAGTCCGTGACCTTTGCTGTTCCATTAAATTCAGGGGAAATTAATGATAACCCCTCCGTTGTTGCTTGCTGTGCTTGACGTTCAACGACAGGAATAAACTGCATATAATAACTACCAATACTTTTTAAAAATTCATAAATTTCAATCGGCTTATCTACATTGAAATTATTGACGACCGTTAGTGTATTAAAATCAACTTGGTATTTTTTAAGCAGTTCAATACTGGCAAGTAAGCGGTCAAAGGTGCTTTTTCCTGAACGAGTTAAACGATATTCGTCGTTAAAAGAACGGTCACCATCGATTGACACCCCTAATAGAAAATGATGCCTTTTAAAAAATTGGCACCAATCATCATCAAGGTTGAGTGCATTAGTTTGAAATGAATTAGTAATCTTTTTCTTGCCTGCATATTTTTGCTGCAGTGCGACGGCATTTTTATAGAAGCCTAACCCGAGGAGAGTGGGTTCTCCACCTTGCCAAACAAATTCAACAACATCAGCAGGTTGTTGCTCTATATTGGTGTGAATATACTGTTCTAAAACCTCGTCACTCATTCGCCATTGATTTTTTCTATTTGGGTACAGTTTCGATTTCTCTAAATAGAAGCAATAAGTACAATCAATATTGCATACTGAACCTGAAGGCTTTGCCATCAATTGAAAATTTGGGTTTGTATTGCTCATACTTATGCCTCTATTTATTAGAATTGTAATCCTATTTTATATTAAGGATTTTTTGATACTCTTTAACTTTTTCATCTGGGGCATTCCAGTTACCATCAAATATAGTATAAGTAATGTAACCTTTATCAAGGTATCCTGTATCAGAATCATCATTTCTTATTTTTAATGCTTCTGGATTAATAATTTGTTTTGCTTTTCCTTCCGGTGTTATTTCATATAAAATTTGTGGGGATACGGCATATTCATTCTCCACAAATTTAATACCTTTAATTTTATCTTTAGCTAAAGCGGGATAATTTATACTGAGCCCTGATTTTGCCGGAAGTATGGCTTGCCCTGAAACCCAATTTTTATTTAGGTCATCAACTAGCTCAACAACATAAGTAACAGAATCAGGCCAATACTTATGGGTACTTGGCCAGCCAGATTTCATTTCCTCTTCAGTCATAATATAGCCAATACTGGCGGCTATCGCTGGGTAGCCAAGACGTACAGCACGTGCAGCAGCTGAAACTGTTCCTGAATTAAGTTGTGACGTTCCGGTGTTTGGACCATCGTTGACCCCTGAAATGACAAGGTCTGGTGGTGTTTCCCGTAATAACCCCTGTAAACCGAAATCGAGAGAATCAGCCGGTGTACCAGGAAAACAATAAGTACGCTCATCGACTTTTTTAACATCGAATTCTTTCCCTGCTTTGAATGTAATAGCCGTCCCTATTCCACTTTGATTTGTTGCTGGGCCGACAAGCCAAACATCATAGCCTTTAGAATCTAATTGTGACTTTAATTCAGTGATACCAAATGCATCACAACCATCATCATTAACCAATAAAATTCGCATTTTTTCTGTGGATGCTTGGGCTTGAAGTCCAAATAGTGCGAGTAAACTGACAGCTAAAATAGTTTTTTTCATTTTTCATCTCTACACATGATTAGTGGTATTAAAATATATTGAATTTATAGTCAAAAATAATATCTACTGCGATGGAATTTCTTTTAATATAATGACCATTATTATCAAAGGCGGGTTGTATTCGATTCCCTTCTGTTTGATATAACCAAGCTTTGGTTAATTTAGTAAACATTGTGAAATTTTTTAACCGTGGATCACTTGGTTGCCATGCATTGATAAGGTTAATTTCTCCTGTTTTAATTTTGTTATTTTTAAAATCGAACTGGCCATAATTTAATTGTATTGCGGAATAAAAGTCTTCAGCATATTTATAGTCAATCAATCCTGTGAGAGCGAGCTCTCCGTCACGTTGATAATGATAGGCTGCGGAAGACATTGGGTCTAAACGCCAGCGAACGTTTTTAACAGGATGTCGGTCAAAGTAACCGAGTGACCCATCATTTTTAGCGGCATCGGTGTACCCAATACCCACTTTCATTCCTAGGGCATCATATTGCCATTTGGCCGTACCTTCATATACCCATGAGCTGCCATTTGCAGCCTGCCGTGAGGAAGGCATATTTTTATACATTTCCTGAGGAATATTACCAACGGCTCGAAAACCGAGTGTAATATCTGAACGTGGCATGTAGTTAAAATCAATGAAATGGCGATCGATATAATCTTTTGCATATCCGTAATTGTAGGTTGCATTTAAGGTTTTTGTTTTATAATTAAGCCCCCCTGCTGCTATATATTCAACTGCTTCATTGCTCTTACTGCGTAGCTTTTCTTTGTTAGGGGAAGCTCGCTCCATTACACTATCAATATATAATGTATCAATTGAGATATCATAATATTTTAACGTACCTGTATAGCCTAAATAGCTATTTTCCGATGATTCATAAGAGTTTTTTAATACAGTATATTTCCCCGGTGCTTGCCAGCCATATTTAGCTTTAAAGCTTAATTCTTTATCGTCACCTAATTGTAATTTAATATTACGTTTATTAAATTTTTTGAAGCTTTCAGCATTTGAAGATTTAAATCCAGAACCATCGTTCCATAATAAATCCCTACTTGCAAAGTAATCACTGGCTCCTAATTTAGCTACATAAGTATAAGAAACGTCAAAACCCAGAGTTTCTTTCCATAAACCTGATTGATAATTTAATCCAATCGTTTGTGCCCATGCAGTATGGATATAGGTTGGCCCAACTTCATTTTCGTTTAAATATTTTAATCTATTTCTGAGAAATAAATCCATTTTACTGTCTTTGATTAACGATTCATTACTTAGGCTATCAATAAATTTATATTCTCTAGCATCTACAATAGAAGAGAATAATATTGGGATGAGCATTGACCCTTTCAGATATTTTAGTAGTCTAACTTTTTTCATATACCAACCTTTATTCTTGATTATTAGCAATATTATTTTAATTGTTACTTTTTATGGTTTTAATTTTATTGGGTTACTGAGCAAGAAGATTAGGCAAAAAAAAACCTGAATTTTTATACGATTTGATAAAACGTATAAAAATTCAGGTTCTTGCCTAGTCAAGCTAGTAACACACCAATTGCTACATATTTAAAACGGGTTTATTTTTTATTACAATATATAATGATTGAAATTGTGAGCTACCACTGATTTTAATAAATAGAGCTCCTGAAGTAAATAAAATAGATATGAGTTAAATTAATTACAACTCTATGAATTTATTTAATTATAAGAATTTAATGGATGTAATAGTTTTGATGCTGTTCACAAATATATAAATAATAGATTGTGAATTTAATTTATTTTGATTAGATAGTGGCATTCTGGGTGTGTTACTAGTTTGACTAGGCAAAAACCTGAGACTTATAGCATTGGATGTTATAGGTCTCAGGTTTTTTTGTTTTTGTCCTTTTAATCCGAATGTGAGTTGTTTTTTACTAACTCGTATTTTATAAGTGAGGCACTATGTCTAATAAAGAGCGGTCGAATAAAGAAACAAGAAAAACTAAAAAACGGTATTTTTTACAATTACCACACAAGCCAAACCCGCTTAGACAGTGTATGAGTACAGCATTAAGTGGCGCATTGATGCTATCGGCATCTTTTGCTACACATGCCGCAGCTGAAAATACTGCGTCGAATATAAAGCCACCGAACGTGATCTTAATTGTGCTTGATGATGTTGGTTTTGCTGATTTTGGATCTTTTGGTTCAGAGATCAAAACACCAAATATTGATGCACTGGCAGAATCCGGGGTGCGTTATAACCGCTTTGATACAAGTGCGATTAGTGCGCCAACTCGCGCGGCTATCGTTACAGGACGAAACAATCAAACTGTCAATATGGAAGATTTGCCACCGGATAATGTGAATGCGCCATCGAAAGAAACACCTCATGGTACAGGGCCAGCAACGAGTGGGGAAATACCTGAAAATGCACAAAATATTGCTCAAGCCTTGAAATCTGCAGGTTATGATACTTATGCGTTGGGCAAATGGCATTTGGCACCAAATTATAAAGATGATTTAGCTCGTAATCAGAGCTTTTGGCCAAGACAGCGTGGATTTGATTATTTCTATGGTTTTTTAAGCGGTCATACCAACCAATATAAACCTGCATTAGTCGAAAATAACCAAAAAATTACCCCGCCTAATCATCCTGAATATCATTTATCGGTTGATTTAGTCGACCATGCGATTAAGCGTATTGATCAGAAATCAGAACAACCGAAATTTATTTATTTGGCTTTAGGCGCAGCTCATTCGCCTTATCATGTGCCGCAATCTTATATTAAAAATTACAGTGGCAAATATGATCAAGGCTGGGATCAACTGCGCTTAGATAGGTTTGAAAAACAGAAGAAGTTAGGCATTATTCCACAAAATACCCTTTTACCGGTAAGGGAGAAAGGAGACGCAGCTTGGGATTCACTCGATACTGAGCAGAAAAAAGTGTATGCAAGGTTTATGGAAACCTATGCTGGTTTTATGACTCATACCGATGAACAAATTGGCCGTTTAGTCGACTACTTGAAAGAAACAGGCCAATATGATGATACGTTAATTATTTTATTGTCAGATAACGGCGCCGCGCCAGAAGGCGGGGTAAATGGTGGTTTTAGAACGGCATATATGGATAAAACAACGGTTAAAGAAATGTACGATAACCTTGATGATGCCGGTGGACCAAAAACGGACATGCTATATCAGCGCCCTTGGGCGTATGCGGGGGCAACACCCTTTAAGCGTTATAAACTGTGGCCTTATTTAGGTGGTGTTAGAACCCCTCTGATTGTGTCATGGCCTAGTCATATACAACAACCAAATAGTATTCGCTCTCAATATGTTAGTGTTATTGATATTGCCCCTACAATTTTAGAGGCGGCGGGAACGTCATTTGCAACAGAGGTTGATGGCGTAAAACAAATTCCTGTGGCCGGTAAATCTTTCTTAGAAACATTAAATTCGGATGACGCAAAAACCCGTGATGTGCAGTATTTTCAATTGCGTAGTCAGCGAGCTATTACTCAGGGTAACTGGAGAGCGGTCGCATTGCACCGTTATAACACCAGCTACAATGATGACCAATGGCAACTGTTTAATACAGCAGAAGATTTTTCTGAATCAACAGATTTAGCACAGAAATACCCAGAAAAATTGAAAGAATTACAGCAATTGTGGTGGGATGAAGCCAGAAAATATAGCGACCCAGCTGTCGTAGACCCTTCTGAATTCTTCTACAACTTTAATCGCATGGAAGATGGATTTATTAGTGATTAAATTTCACTGCTATTATTCTGTACGCTAATATTTGAATAAATAGATATAAAAAGGTATTGAATATCAATACCTTTTTATTATTGAAATACCTTATTTCACTTCAAAACGTTGTAAGTCTTTACTGACCGTTACTGGGCCTGAGTATTGTTTTCTTACTTCATCAATCCACACATCGTCGGTGATGGATGGGTCATCGGCAGGAACTAAGTGAGTTAGGACAAGGTGTTTTACATTGGCTTGTTGGGCTATTTTGCCAACATCTTCTGCGGTCGTATGGTGAGAAATAATCGCTTTTGCCAGCGTTGAGCCGTTGCCGATACGATTTGCTAAATTTTCCACCCCAGAAACTAAGACAACTTCACTGATTAAGTAGTCAGCATCTTTAGCAAATTCAATGATTTGGCTATTATCAATCATATCACCGGTAATAACGATAGTTTTTCCGCCAGATTGTATTTTATAAGCGAGGGCTTCGTCTGAGTTAAAAGGTGGGTGTGGAACAAATAAGGCACTAATTTCGATATCATCATTCTTGAGTACAGGCCCTTCTTGAATATCTTTTGCTGTAACCATTTGACGCAAATCAGGTTTACCTTCATCTTTAACGCGTAAATCAATATCGCGACTAAAAGTATCCCAAACACCTTTTGTCATACTTTCCGTTCCAACAGGGCCATAAACAGCGATATTATGGTTTAAACCGCTGTTCCAGGCATTTAACAGTAGGGCTGGATAATCGGCAACATGGTCACTGTGAAGGTGGGTAATAAAGATAGAATCAAGGTTTTTTAATGGGGCTTTTGATTGAACTAATCGCAAACTTGCTCCGTATCCTGCATCAAATAGGTATATTTTATCGTTCTTGATAAATGCTGTAGATTGCGGCAAACGTTTTTCATTTAATAAGGAAGGACCGCCTTTTGTTCCAAGCGTAATAATTTCATCTGCACTAGCTAGATGGCTAGCACCAAACAGCGCAGCACCGATAGAAAGAGAAACGAAAAGTTGTTTTAATTTCAAAATATCACCTATTTATATTATTAATAGATTGAGTTTTTTTATGAATAATATTCATTTATCCCAAGATGTTGCTATATTGTTAATATATGAATGAGTCTACGTTTATGTATGACGGGATACTATCGTTCTTATGGACTAGGTGAATGATTTAGAAAGGTTATTTATGTTGATTATAGAGAATAATTCTGAAAATAATTAATCAAATTGGCTATAATTCTAATATTATTTAATAGAGAAAGTTATATTGTTTACACATTCAAGTTAAATTGGATTTTAAGTTTATATTTAAGACTGTTTAGAATTCTTAATGAATAAATGATAGGCTCTATTTTTTAATGTAATCATTATTGTATTACTAAATAACTGAATCGGTTTTTTTTAAAAAACGAACCTGCCAATTGTATTTACACGATTTTTTTTGATCTCAAGTGAAGTTTTTTTTATGTTTTAGCGCGAAAATATCCTTACAGTGGTAAGAGGATATCTCAGTGAAAAGTGGTATACAGTTACGCATCAAAGGGAAAGTTCAGGGGGTAGGGTTTCGCCCCTATGTTTGGCAATTAGCCCACCAATGCAAACTATTAGGTGATGTCTGTAATGATGGCGAAGGGGTGCTAGTGCGCTTATGTCTTGATTCGGATATCACTGAATTTACCCAGTTATTGTACCAACACTGCCCACCGTTAGCCCACATAGAAAGTATTGAACCGCAACCATTTCAATGGGATAAATTACCCAACGCATTTACTATTCGCCGTAGTGGTGAAGGCAAAATGGATACCCAAGTGATCCCTGATGCCGCCACTTGCGATGCATGCCAACAAGAGCTTTTCACCCCATCGAATAGGCGCTTTCATTACCCATTCACAAACTGCACGCATTGCGGCCCGCGTTTTACGATTATTCGTCATATGCCTTATGATAGGCCCAATACCGCAATGGCTGATTTTCCCTTGTGCCCAAATTGTTTAGAGGAATATCAATCCCCAGCAGATAGACGATTTCATGCACAACCCAATGCGTGCGCGGTGTGTGGTCCTGAAATTAAATTATGCGACTCATCAGGAAAAACGACTGCAAATAAAGAGAACGCATTACTCTTGGCAGCTCAGCAGCTATTGGCAGGGAAAATTGTTGCTATTAAAGGGATCGGGGGCTTTCACCTTGCTTGTGATGCGAGTCATGATAAGGCTGTCGAGGCTTTACGCGTTCGTAAATGCCGCCCAACTAAGCCACTGGCGGTAATGATCCCATCACTGAATTGGTTAGAGTTGCACAATATTCCGCCTAGTGATGGGCTACGTGCATTATTAAAAAGTCCAGCAGCCCCGATTGTATTGATTAAAAATTGGAAAAATTCTGAACTAAGCCAATATATTGCACCAAACCTAGCGGAAGTCGGTGTCATGTTGCCGTCTAATCCGTTGCAACACCTATTGATGGCACAAGTTAATCGCCCACTAGTGATGACGTCAGGAAATGTATCAGGAAAACCCCCTGTGTTGAGTGAGCAAGCTGCTCTGGCTGATTTAGCCAATATCGCTGACTTTTACCTCACTCATAACCGCGATATTGTCCAACGCGCAGATGACTCATTGGTGCGTTATCATGATGGGAAAGCGGAAATGCTCCGCCGTGCGCGGGGCTATGTTCCTGATGCCATTGATTTACCTGAAGGGTTTGAAAATTCGCCATCAATACTGGCCTTAGGGGCGGATCTTAAAAATACCTTTTGTTTATTGCGAGACAAAAGTGCAGTAATGAGCCAACATTTTGGCGATCTTGATGACATGGACATTTTCGAACAATATCAGTCTGCGATTGTATTATTTGAATCTATTTATCGTTTCACGCCAGCAGCGATAGTCAGTGATAGGCATCCTAGTTATGTGAGTACGCGCTATGGGGAGGCGTTATCACAGCAATTACAAATTCCATTACTAAAAGTGCAGCACCATCATGCGCATATTGCTGCGGTAATGGCCGAACATGGCTTACCATTAAACAGTAATAAAGTTATTGGGTTAGCTCTCGATGGGTTGGGGTATGGTGATAACGACCGCTTATGGGGAGGTGAATGCTTACTGGTGGATTATAAGTCCAGCCAATATCTAGGGGGGTTACCTCCAGTAGCACTACCGGGAGGGGAATTAGCTTCTCGCCAGCCTTGGCGTAATTTCCTTGCTCATTGTTTACAGTTTGTTCCCCAGTGGCAAAAGCAAGAAAGCGCTGCTTATTTAATGTCATTTCCTTGGCAGGGCTTACAAAAAGCAATTGAAAAAGGAATTAATAGCCCAATGGCTTCATCCACTGGGCGGCTTTTTGATGCGGTTGCTGCAGCATTAGGTATTTGTACGGCGCAAACTAGTTGGGAAGGGGAAGCCGCTTGCCAACTTGAGGCGATTGCAATGAAGTCACCCGTGATCTCGCATCCGGTCACTATGCCATTAGTTGGTCAACAATTGGATCTACACACATTTTGGCAACAATGGATGGCGTATTGTGCGCCTAAACCACAACGGGCACATGCATTCCATGTGGCATTAGCGCAAGGTTTTGCCGAGCTTGCTAGGAAATCAGCGAACCAATATGGTAGCAAACAAATTGTTTTGTCGGGTGGTGTGATTCATAACCAACTACTGCGAGAGCTATTAGTGAATAATCTATCTGAGTTCGATGTGTTATATGCAAAACAATTTCCCATGGGGGATGGGGGGTTATCACTTGGGCAGGTAGCTATCGCTTCTGCAATATTGAAACATGAATCTATTATTGATGGGTAGTATTATATTTAAAAGATTGTATATCTACCTATAATTTTACGGTTTATTATATTAATAGATTATATTGATTTTTTGATATTGATTCTTATTTAGCATGTTCATGTTTATATTAATAGATTGTTTATTATTAATACACTCATTCCGTTTAATTAATTAAGTTTCAATAATAAATTTCAATATCGTAATGAAAATAAAAGAATTTTATATTTAAAATGATGTGATATATAACGCATTATTGAAAATTAAATTCATTTATTTATATTTCTTTTCTTTTTTCAATACAGTTTACTGAATCGATTTTTCTAGCAAATATATAAAAAAAATAAAATTTCTTATTGCCTCTTGATGAAGATCAAATGATTTAGGCACGGTAGGAATAGGATCTTATTTTATATTTATGCATCAGGTTACTTAAATAAGAATTTATTTCATTAGACTTGGTTTTGTTGGCTTCTTAAATAGATAAACACAAGCCAAACGTGTGTATATCATTTGTACACAGGGCTTTGTGGTATCTATAACCTCAAGATAATAAACAAAAATTGCCTAATGAATAGGTTCTAAGCCACCCATAATAATAGGAAAAAAGAATGATAGGAGACAACTCTATTATTTCTTCGCATGGCATTAACCGCCGTGATTTTATGAAGTTATGTACAGCACTGGCCGCGACAATGGGATTAAGCGGGAAGGCTGCTGCCCAAATTGCGGAATCTATTAGTGACCCAGCACGGCCACCAGTCATTTGGATTGGTGCCCAAGAGTGTACGGGGTGTACGGAATCTTTGCTGTGTTCCACCCATCCTACTTTGGAAAATTTAATTCTCGATACCATTTCATTGGAATACCACGAGGTGCTGTCTGCTGCCTTTGGTGAGCAAGTTGAGCAAAACAAACATAACGCAATTGAAAAGTACAAAGGAAAATATGTTTTAGTGGTCGATGGTTCTATCCCACTCAAAGATAACGGTATTTATTGCATGGTAGCGGGTAAGCCGATTGTTGAGCATATTCGTGAAGTGGCTGAACACGCCGCAGCCGTGATTGCGATTGGTTCTTGCGCTTCATGGGGCGGTGTTGCTGCGGCAGGTGATAACCCAACCGGCGCTGTGGGTTTAAACCAAGTGATTAAAGATAAAACAGTTATCAATATTCCAGGCTGTCCGCCGAATCCTCATAATTTTCTTGCGACAGTCGCGCATTTAATTACGTTTAATCGCCCACCAAAATTGGATAGCAAAAATCGTCCAATGTTCGCGTACGGTCGTTTAATTCATGAACACTGTGAACGTCGCCCTCATTTTGATGCAGGCCGCTTCGCAAAAGAATTCGGTGATGATGGTCATCGTGAAGGTTGGTGTTTATACCATTTAGGTTGTAAGGGGCCTGAAACTTACGGGAATTGTTCCACATTGCAATTCTGTGATGTTGGCGGTGTCTGGCCTGTGGCAATTGGTCATCCTTGTTATGGTTGTAATGAGGAAAATGTCGGCTTTCACAAAGCGATCCATCAGTTGGCGAGCGTGGAAAACCCAACACCAAGGGCGGATAAACCGGATGTCAATAACCGTGAAGGTGGCCAAATTTCATCTACTGCTGTGGGGTTAATCGGCGGTGTTGTTGGGTTAGTGGCTGGAGTCAGTGTGATGGCGGTACGTGAACTAGGCCGTCAAAAACGCCAACAAGATACTGACTCACGGGGAGAATAACCGTGAATAGACGAAATTTTCTGAAACTCTCCGCGGGGGGAGCATTACTTGCGGGAAGTTCACCCAGTTTGGCGGGGCCCGAAAACCGCCCGCCGATTCCCAATTCTTTGGGGATGCTATATGACTCGACTCTGTGTATTGGGTGTCAGGCGTGCGTGACAAAATGCCAAGATATTAACCATCCAGAACGTAACCCGGTTGGAGAACAAACTTGGTCAAATAATGACAAACTAACCCCTTATACCAACAATATTATTCAGGTTTGGAGTAGTGGAACCGGCGTTCATAAAGACCAAGAAAAAGATGGTTACGCCTACATTAAAAAACAATGCATGCATTGTGTTGACCCGAACTGTGTGTCGGTTTGTCCAGTTCAAGCCCTGAAGAAAGACCCAAAAACCGGCATTGTTCATTACGACGCCAGCGTATGTACTGGTTGCCGTTATTGCATGGTAGCGTGTCCATTTAATATTCCGAAATATGCCTACGATGACAAATTTGGCGCAATTCATAAATGCGAGTTATGTAACCAAAAAGGTGTCGAACGTTTAGATAAAGGCGGCTTACCCGGTTGTGTGGAAGTTTGCCCAACGGGTGCGGTGATTTTCGGAACACGAGAAGAATTGCTCGCGGAAGCCAAAAAACGCTTAACACTCAAAGTGGGGGATGAGTACGGTTACCCACGACAAACCTTACACAGCAATGACCCGAATGTTATTAAAGTGCCGAAATATGAGACTCATGTTTATGGCGAGCTCGAAGGCGGCGGCACACAAGTCATTGTTCTTTCAGGTGTACCCTATCAAAATCTAGGACTACCGGAGTTAGAACAGTTGTCCACCGGAGCCCGCTCTGAGTATGTGCAGCATACCCTTTATAAAGGCATGGTACTGCCATTGGCTGCGTTGGCTGGGTTGAGTTTCTTGGTGTATCGCAATACCAAGAATGACAAACACGAAGGAGATGACTCAAATGACGACGCATCATAAAGAACAGCCGCTAGGCGGGCGTTTAGTCAGTTGGCCAATCATGGTCTTTGGGCCCTTAGTGCTGATTTGTGTCATTTTGATAGTTAAACGTTTAGTCTTCGGCCTGGGCTCAGTTTCTGACCTAAATGGTGGATATCCTTGGGGAATTTGGATTGCTTTTGACTTACTGATTGGAACCGGTTTTGCTTGTGGCGGTTGGGCGCTGGCTTGGGCGGTATATGTATTTAACCGCGGTGAATATCATCCGTTAGTGCGTCCCGCACTATTAGCCAGTTTGTTCGGTTACTCTCTTGGTGGTTTGTCCATCACTATTGACGTAGGTCGCTACTGGAACTTGCCTTACTTTTACATTCCTGGTTTCTTTAACACCAATTCGGTGCTATTTGAAACTGCGGTTTGTATGACGATTTATATTGGTGTGATGGCATTGGAATTTGCTCCTGCACTGTGTGAACGTTTTGGTTGGAAAGTTTCGTTAAAACGCTTAAATAAAGTGATGTTTTTCATTATTGCACTAGGAGCGTTATTGCCGATGATGCACCAATCATCAATGGGTTCATTGATGATTTCGGCAGGGTATAAAGTTCATCCTATTTGGCAAAGTTATGAAATGCTGCCATTACTCTCATTACTGACCGCATTCATTATGGGCTTTTCGATTGTCATTTTTGAAGGGTCATTACTCCAAGCCGCATTACGTGGGCAGGGCGCAGATGAACGGCCACTGTTTGTTCGTATCACTCGTATCTTGCAGGTACTGTTAGTGCTGTTTTTAGTCTGTCGTTTTGGTGAGCTGATTTATCGAGATAAATTGCACCATATCTTCAATACCGATTTCTACGCCATGATGTTCTGGATAGAAACCGCATTAATGGTTTTCCCATTGATTATTTTCCGCATGTCATCACTAAGAAATGATTCGCGGTGGTTATATGCAAGCGGTTTAAGCATGTTGATTGGCGCTGCTATGTGGCGGATGAGCTATTCCCTCGTTGCATTCAACCCCGGAGGCGGATACGACTACTTCCCAACAACAGAAGAACTTTTAATTTCAATAGGTTTCGTGGCAATAGAGGTATGCGCTTATATCTTATTGATCCGCTTATTACCTGTTATTCCAGCATTGAAAAAAACAACGATGAGCCATTCAGAGGCCCGAGGTAAAGCATGAGCCAACGTATAACAATAGACCCAGTCACTCGTATTGAAGGTCATTTACGCATTGATTGTGAAATTGAAGATGGAAAAGTCACCAAGGCTTGGGCTTCAGGCACGATGTGGCGTGGTATGGAAGAGATAGTCAAAGGGAAAGATCCCCGTGATGCCTGGATGATTATGCAGCGTATTTGTGGTGTTTGTACCACAGTGCACGGTATTGTGTCGGTGCGTACCATTGAAAGTGCCTTAAATATTGATGTCCCAGTGAATGCACAGTATATCCGTAATATGATTCTAGCCGCGCATACCATTCAAGACCATATTGTTCATTTCTATCAATTATCTGCGTTAGACTGGGTGGATATCACCTCTGCGCTGAACGCAGACCCAAATAAAGCGGCCGAAATATTGAAAGGTGTTTCGACGTGGCCACTGAATAGCCCAGAAGAGTTCACACGAGTTCAAGATAAAATTAAAAAACTGGTTGCCAGTGGGCAATTGGGTATTTTTGCTAATGGGTATTGGGGGCACCCAGCGATGAAGCTGTCGCCTGAGGTGAACTTAATTGCCGTAGCCCACTATTTACAAGCCCTTGAATGTCAGCGAGATGCTAACCGTATTGTGGCGTTATTAGGGGGGAAAACACCACATATTCAAAACCTTGCAGTTGGTGGTGTTGCAAACCCTATCAATCTTGATGGTGTCGGGGTTCTGAACCTTGAACGTTTGATGTATGTGAAATCCTTTATTGATCGTTTAGGGGATTTTATTGAGCAAGTGTATAAAATTGACGCAGCGGTGATTGCAGCAGGCTACCCTGAATGGCTCGAAGTCGGTCAAGGCGCGAAACATTACATGTGCATGCCTGAAATGCCAATGGATGGTAAAAATGGGAGCTTCTTATTACCGGGGGGTTATCTGGAAAACAGCGATTTTAGTACTTATCGCCCCATTACTAGCCATACAGATGAGTATTTGATCAACGGCATCAAAGAAAGTAGCAAACATGCATGGTACAAAGAAAATGAACCTCAAGCACCGTGGGAAGGCACCACCAACCCTGATTACACTGGCTGGGATGATGACGGTAAATATTCATGGGTAAAAGCACCGACTTTCTATGATAAAACCGTCGAAGTGGGGCCATTAGCAGACTTACTGTGCAAACTAGCGGCAAAACACGAGCCAACGGAAAAACACTTTAATGATGTGGTAAACCTGTATCAAACATTGACAGGTAACAGTATTAGTGTGGATCAACTGCATTCAACATTGGGGCGGATTATCGGACGTAGTGTTCGTTGTTGTGTACTGAATGAAACCTTGTCAATTCAATGGCAAGCGCTGGTGGACAACATCGCAAAAGGGGATCACACCACCTTTGTAAAACCAATCTTCCCAGAAAATGCCACCATTAAAGGTGTTGGTTTTGGTGAAGTACCTCGAGGTTTGTTATCCCATTGGGTGGTGATCAAAGACGGTAAAATTGAAAATTACCAAGCGGTAGTACCTTCTACTTGGAACTCCGGCCCACGTAATTTCAATGATGAGCCGGGTCCTTACGAGCAAGCATTGGTAGGAACTCCCGTTGCTGACCCATCTAAACCCCTTGAGGTGGTGCGAACCATCCACTCATTTGACCCTTGTATGTCTTGTGCTGTACATATTGTTGACCCTGAAGGTGGCGAAGTCACTAAGGTTAAGGTGCTGTAATGCGTATTTTAGTCTTAGGTGTTGGCAATATACTGCTCAGTGATGAAGGAATTGGGGTACGCATCGTTGAGGCTTTAGAACAGCGCTATCATCTACCTGAATGCGTAGAAGTACTTGATGGTGGAACGGCAGGAATGGAATTGATTGGCCCAATGGCGGATAGAGACCATTTAATTATTGCCGACGTCGTGTTATCGAGCCAGCAGGCTGGCTCGATTTTAGTCTTGCGCGATGACGAAGTTCCTGCGCTATTTACGCGTAAAATTTCCCCGCATCAACTCGGTTTATCAGATGTGCTATCAGCTTTGCATTTAACCGATGAATTTCCACAGAGGCTAACATTAGTTGGCGTTGTGCCTGAATCTCTCGAACCGCATATTGGTTTGACTGCAACTGGGCAGGCCGCTTTAGAGCCAGCCTTACAAAAGGTCATTGAGGTTTTGCGAAGCGAAGGCTTGGAAATCATAGCAAAAGAAGAGAGTTTGCATGCCGGATGAAATCTTAGGTTATGACACTAACCCTCGGCCTCTGGTGGAGGCCGCATTTACGCGGGTTGCTGAACAATCAATGCATGATTTGTCATTTTTGCATCCGACGATGCCAGTGCATGCCAGTGAATTTACACTGTTTGACGGGCAATGGGTGGGCGTGGTGATCACGCCATGGATGCTCAGTGCGATTATTCTACCGGGGCCTGAACAATATTGGCCTCGCCGCGTGGTCGGTGACAAGGTTGGGTTAATCCTCCCTTATGGTGAAATGACGTATACCGTGGGTGAATTAGACGGTTTAACTCAATATGTTGCTTGCTCATTAATGTCGCCATTAGAAAAGAAAATGACACCGGAGCAAGGTATTCACTTGGTGGATGATTGTCAGCGAATTTTGTTATCGCTTCCAGTGAGTGACCCAAATATTCCTCAAGCACCTGAACGCAGGGCATTGTTTACCCGTCACTTAAGGGGGCAGGATGCATGAGATTTCGTTATGTCAAAGTACGATAGAAATTATTGAACAGCAGGCGAAAAAAAATGCAGTTAACCGAGTCACTGGTGTTTGGCTTGAAATTGGTGCGCTCTCTTGTGTTGAAGAGAGTGCATTTCGCTTCAGTTTTGATGTCGTTTGCCGTGGTACGGTTGCAGAAGGCTGCCAGCTCCACATCATTTACTCGCCCGCACAAGCATGGTGTTGGGATTGTAGTGAAACGGTGGAAGTAGACAGCCACCAATCGGTTTGTCCACGCTGTCAGGGGCTGAACCTGAAAGTTGAGAGTGGGGAGAGTTTGCGTATCAAAGAGTTGGAAGTGGAATAGCTTTTTGAACTGACTTTGAGGTGTATCAACCAGACTCAATAGATTATGTATTAATCTAATTTAACAATTTAGCGGTTGGGAGTGAAATTTATGTGTAGTACTTGTGGATGTGCATCGGGAGAGCGCAAAATTGAGGGGGATGACCATCATCATGGTCACGATCATCACCACGACCATGACCACCATCATGGTCACGACCACCACCACGATCACGACCATCATGACCACCAGCATGATCATGAATCTCACGGGCAAACAGTGATCATTCATCACCATTACTATCATCAAGGTGATGTGCATAACCATTATCACCAATATGAGCCCGCACCTGCTGAAAATAAATCTAAAAAGCATAAACACAAACATAAGCATAAACATATTTATCAAACGGCTGAGGCAAGTTTTAAACCAGCTGGGGAACACCATGACCTTGATTATGGACACGGTGAAGCAGGTACCCATGCACCGGGAATTAGCCAAAAACGTATGCTACAAATTGAAATGGATGTGTTAGACAAGAATAACCATCTGGCAGAACATAACCGCGAGGATTTTAACCAGAAGAATATTTTAGCGCTAAACCTCGTTTCTAGCCCGGGTTCTGGAAAAACGACCTTACTCACAGAAACCTTATTAAGACTGCGTGACAAAATCAATTGTGCAGTGATTGAAGGTGACCAACAAACCACTAATGATGCACAACGGATCCGCGAAACGGGTGTATCTGCGATTCAAGTGAATACAGGAAAAGGTTGTCACTTAGATGCACAAATGGTGCACGATGCAACGGCACGTTTAGATTTAGCAGATAACAGCTTGTTATTTATCGAAAATGTTGGGAATCTCGTGTGCCCTGCCAGTTTTGACCTAGGGGAGCGCCATAAAGTGGCGGTGCTGTCGGTCACGGAAGGGGAAGATAAACCTCTCAAATATCCACATATGTTTGCGGCAGCAGATATTATGTTATTGAATAAAATTGACTTATTGCCATACCTGAATTTTGATGTTGATGCGTGTATCGCCAATGCCAAGCAGGTGAACCCCAATATCCAAGTTATTCAAGTGTCTGCAATACGCGGCGAAGGGATGGATGCATGGCTGGCATGGTTGGAGACACAGCTATGTGCTTAGGTATTCCGGGCAAAATAGTTGCAGTTGGTGAAGATATTCACCAACTCGCTCAAGTGGATGTTTGTGGGGTAAAACGCGATGTTAATATTGGCCTAATTTGTGAAGGTGAAACCACTGATTTATTAGGCCAATGGGTATTGGTACACGTCGGGTTTGCCATGAGTATCATCAATGAAGAAGAAGCGCAATCTACCTTGGATGCCTTAACCGCGATGAGTCAATTAGACCATGAAGTTGGTGATTTTAGCGGTTTAAATGCAGGAGCAACAGATGCAGTACGTCGATGAATTTCGCGACCCTGTTCTTGCAAAAGCGCTATTGGCGCATATTCATCAACGGGTGAATGAAATACCTCAAGCGAAACGACGTCCATTACAACTCATGGAAGTCTGTGGAGGCCATACCCACGCGATTTTTAAGTTTGGTATTGACCAGTTATTACCCGCTGAAATTGAATTTGTTCATGGGCCAGGTTGCCCTGTGTGCGTTTTACCAATGGGACGAATTGATGGCTGTATTGAAATTGCACAGCACCCAGAGGTTATCTTTTGTACTTATGGTGATGCAATGCGAGTGCCGGGCGAAAAGGGCTCTTTACTTGACGCCAAGCGTAATGGAGCGGATGTCCGCATCGTTTATTCACCGCTAGATGCTTTGGCATTAGCAGAGCAGCATCCCCATCGCCAAGTGGTTTTCTTTGGCTTAGGTTTTGAAACCACCATGCCGAGTACTGCAATCACCTTGCAGCAAGCAAAACGCCGCCAACTAGCCAATTTTAGTGTGTTCTGCCAGCATATTACGATTATTCCCACCTTGCGTAGCTTACTCGAACAACCGGATGTGCGTATTGATGGCTTTTTAGCGCCGGGGCACGTGAGCATGGTGATTGGCGCGCATCCCTACCAGTTTATCACTGAAGACTTTCATAAACCCTTAGTGGTTACAGGCTTCGAACCCTTAGATATTTTGCAGTCATTAGCCATGTTAGTTGACCAAATCGCCGATGGCCGTTGTGAAGTAGAAAACCAATATAAACGTGTTGTGGCTGATGAGGGCAACCTGTTAGCACTTAAAGCATTAGAGGACGTTTTTGAACTCAAACAAACCAGCGAATGGCGCGGATTGGGGGAAATTGCCGATTCTGGGGTTCAATTAACTCAAGCTTACCAATTTTTTGATGCTGAGAGGCGCTTTCAGGTACAACCTCATAAGGTGGCTGATGACCCGCAAGCACGCTGTGGTGAGGTGTTGACAGGGCGCTGTAAACCCAGCGAATGTACGTTATTTGGGCGTCGTTGTACGCCACAAACTGCTTTTGGTGCATTAATGGTTTCTTCTGAAGGTGCCTGTGCAGCTTATTACCAATATCGTCGGGAGGCATAAATGAGTCGTGATGCTAACAATGTGGTGACGATGGCCCACGGTAGTGGTGGGCAGGCGATGCAGCAATTGATTGAACAACTGTTCTTGCAGGCATTTGCTAACCAAGCGTTGAATGAGCGGGAAGACCAAGCTCGGCTAGCATTGGCAGAAATGACCGCATTAGGCGACCGGTTGGCATTTAGTACTGATAGCTATGTCGTCGACCCGATTTTCTTTCCCGGGGGCAATATTGGTAAATTAGCCGTTTGCGGCACAGTGAATGACGTCGCAGTCAGTGGTGCTATTCCCAAATACCTTTCTTGCGGTTTTATTTTGGAAGAAGGCTTTCCACTTTCTGAACTTACCTCAATTGTGGAATCCATGGCGGCAACGGCAGCGGCTGCGGGTGTGGATATTGTGACCGGCGATACCAAAGTCGTGCAGCGCGGGGCGGCAGACAAAATTTTTATCAATACGGCCGGTATTGGTGTGATCCCGAGCAATATCCAGTGGGGAGCTCAGCATATTCAAGCGGGGGATAAAGTGATTGTTAGTGGTACGCTGGGTGACCACGGCGCCACTATTTTAAACCTACGCGAACAACTTGGGTTAGAAGCGGAGCTTTGCAGTGATTGTGCAGTATTAACGCCATTGATAGCACCGCTACGTGAAATTGATGGCGTTCGGGCATTACGAGACGCAACTCGTGGTGGCGTAACGGCAATCCTACATGAATTTGCCCAAGCCAGCGGCTGTGGAATTGCGGTTAATGAAGGTGATTTACCTATCTCTTCTGCGGTTAGGGGCGTGTGTGAGCTATTGGGCTTAGAGCCGTTAAACTTTGCGAATGAAGGCAAATTAGTGATTGTGGTGAAACCTGAAGTGGAAAATGCGGTGCTTGCTGCACTACACCAGCACCCATTAGGGAAAAATGCAGCCACGATTGGTTGTGTGACTGAGCAAAAACAAGTCAAATTAGTTGGGATCTTCGGTACATCAAGATTATTAGATTTACCCCACAGTGAGCCTTTACCCCGTATTTGCTAATTGAAAACGGCCTATAGATAGAATCTATAGGCCGTTCAAATCTATTAACGCCTTAACATACCTTTATCGATAATAAACTCGATAATGGTTTCTAAGCCGACTTTTTTCTTTAAGTTAGTAAACACATAGGGCTTTACTGGGCGCATTCTTGCGGTATCGGCTTCCATTACTTCTAATGAAGCACCGACATAGGGTGCAAGGTCAATTTTGTTAATCACCAATAAATCGGAATGGGTGATCCCCGGGCCGCCTTTACGTGGAATTTTTTCGCCTTCAGCAACATCGATAACATAAATAGTTAAGTCTGCCAGTTCTGGGCTAAACGTCGCGCTGAGGTTATCACCGCCGCTTTCCACAAACACGATATCAAGGTTTTTATGGCGCATGGCTAACTCTTCAACTGCCGCTAAATTCATTGATGCATCTTCACGAATCGCCGTGTGAGGGCAGCCGCCAGTTTCAACGCCAATAATGCGATCCGCATCTAATGCTTCGGCTCGGGTTAAAATTTTGGCATCTTCTTGGGTGTAAATATCATTGGTGACAACGGCAATTTGGTAAGTGTCGCGCATGGCTTTACATAACACTTCTAATAATGCGGTTTTTCCTGAGCCGACCGGCCCACCGACACCAATTCTTAAGGGTTGATTATATTCTTGCATAGCATTTTCTCATGAACGAAAAAGTCGTGTGTATTGGGTTTCATGCCGACTACTGGCAATAATTTGTGCAGGTGTAAAACTGCCAATATCGTCTATTGGCCAGATCGCTGATTGCGTAACCACTTCGGGTATGCGCTCAGCAAGGGTAAATAAAATATTTTGCCCTGCGCTTTGCCCTAAAGGGATAAGCTTAACACCTGACATCACAGTGTTTTCTAGCCAACCCCATGCATACGCGGTGCACAATTTTTCAACGTCAATCTGCCAATTTACGGCGGCGAGAGCGAAAGCCATTAGCTGGGTTTGTTTCACGCAGGTTTGCAGGTTAGCATCCAGTTCAATACCTAGCTGAGGAAGTAGTCGGGCAAAAGCAATTCCTCGTTGCCGTTCTTCTTGACGCAATTCTTTGGTTTCACGGCTGGCAATCATAAATTCACACCAATATTTCACCGTTTCAATATCACCAAGGGAAAGGGAAGTATGAATTTGCCGTAAAACAGGAAGCTCTAATGTTGCAATGGCATGTGTCATTTGTGCGGTTAGCCAGCCAGCAAGGGTATCAGGTGTTGTTACCCAGCCTTTTTCAATCGCCCATTCTAGGCCTTGTGAATAGGTAAATGACCCAACAGGCAAAGAAGGGCTAACTAACTGGTATAAGCGCAGATCTGCTAACATAGGCAAACTCCCTGAACCCGATTAGTGGTGGTGATCATCGTGGCCGTGATGGTGGTGATGACCACCTGATGAGCCGCCATAGGCCCCTGGTTCCGGTTGGTACTTTTCTAAACCGACACTGACGGTAGCGCCTAATCCACGGGCCATATCATCTAGCACATGGTCATGAAAATAACGGCACCAGCCCGCTTCAATTTGCAATGGAACATGGCGGTTACCTAAGTGATAGCAAACGCGAGCAAGTAACAGAGCGTCATCACTGTAAACCGTAGAAACTTGCTCTTTCGCGGCTTCGATGGTGACTAACTCACCGTCTTCAGTGGATAAAACATCGCCTTCCTTCAGGATGGTTCCGCGCGGCAAAAATAGCCCCGCTTCTTGCCCATCGCTTAAAGTGACTTTTAAACGGCTTTTGGTACGCTCATCCATAGTTAAGCATAGGGTTAACGCTGTTGGTGAATGCGGTTGTGGAGCAACCACTTTAATAAATTTTTTCATTCTCTGGCTCTTTTAATTAGGGGTCAGAATAAAAAGTAACGTTGTGCCATCGGTAACTCAGTCGCTGGTTCACACACCAGTGGGATACCATCGGCTTTGACGATATAGGTTTGTGGATCAAGTTCGATGTGGGGCACATAACTGTTGTGTACCATTGAAGCTTTGCTAATGCTTCGGCAGCCTTCAACTCGGCCTATTTGGCTCTGTAGGCCTAATTTTTCAGGAACACCTGCTTCAATACCGGCTTTTGACATAAAAATCATCGAGGTATGGTATTTTGCTTTACCTAACGCCCCAAACATCGGGCGGTAATGTACTGGCTGTGGTGTCGGAATAGCAGCGTTAACATCGCCCATTGGTGCATACGCAACCATTCCCCCTTTCATGATAAGGGCGGGTTTGATACCAAAAAATGCAGGATCCCATAATACGATATCCGCTAACTTACCGATTTCTACCGAACCGACTTCATGGGCGATACCGTGAGCGATAGCGGGGTTAATGGTGTATTTCGCCACATAGCGTTTGATACGGTTATTATCGCTATCGAGAGTGTCGCCTTCTAACGTCCCACGCTGTAATTTCATTTTATGAGCACATTGCCAAGTACGAGTAATCACTTCGCCAACGCGTCCCATGGCTTGTGAGTCTGAGGACATCACAGAAATTGCACCCATATCGTGTAAAATATCCTCCGCAGCAATGGTTTCACGGCGAATTCGAGACTCAGCAAAAGCCACATCTTCTGGAATCGATGGGTCTAAATGGTGGCAAACCATTAACATATCCAAGTGCTCATCAACGGTATTGATGGTGTATGGCATTGTAGGGTTGGTCGATGCAGGCAGAATATTCGGTTCTCCAACAGATTTGATGACGTCAGGGGCATGGCCACCGCCAGCACCTTCAGTATGGAATACGTGGATCACTCGCCCTGCAATAGCTTTCACGGTTTCTTCATAAAAACCACCTTCATTCAGCGTATCTGAATGGATAGCCACTTGCACATCCATTTCATCGGCCACATTCAAGCAATTGTGAATAGCCATTGGGGTAGCGCCCCAATCTTCGTGAATTTTTAAGCCTATTGCCCCCGCTTCGATTTGTTCGCGAATAGCTTCGGGTTGACTGACGCAGCCTTTACCAAATAGCCCGACGTTGATCGGCAGTTCATCAACGGCTTCTAACATGCGGTACATATTCCAAATACCGGGGGTGACGGTCGTGGCATTAGTACCAGCAACAGGGCCTGTTCCACCGCCTATAAAGGTGGTAACACCGGAAACAAGACCTTCTTCTGCCTGTTGTGGGCATATAAAATGAATGTGAGTATCAACGCCACCCGCGGTGATAATTTTACCTTCACCAGCAACCACTTCTGTGCCGGGGCCGATAACGATATCAACATTGGGTTGAACATCAGGGTTACCAGCTTTACCAATCCCCGCAATACGGCCGTTTTTAATTCCGATATCCGCTTTAACAATGCCCCAGTGGTCTAAAATAATGGCATTAGTGATTAACACATCGACACACTGGTCACTGGTGACTTGGCTTTGACCCATGCCGTCACGAATAACTTTACCGCCACCAAATTTGACCTCTTCACCATAGGTGGTGAAATCCTTTTCGATCTCTAAAAATAATGCTGTATCAGCTAAGCGTAAGCGGTCACCAGTTGTGGGGCCAAACATATCCGCATACGCTTGACGAGAGATTGTTTTCATTATTTATTCTCACTCTCTAACTTGCCCATGACTTTGCCATGGAAACCATAAATTTCTCGCTTGCCGCTAAAAGCGACGAGTTCAACAGTACGACTTTGTCCAGGTTCAAAACGCACCGCCATACCTGCTGGGATATTCAAACGAAAACCCAGCGTGCCTTCACGTTCAAATTTTAGGGCCTCATTGACTTCATAAAAATGATAGTGAGAGCCAATTTGAATCGGGCGGTCACCATGGTTGGCAACTTGTATCGTTTGGGTTTCTCGACCTGCATTGAGTTCGATATCGCCTAAAGCGTGGTTGACTTTAATTTCACCGGGGATCATGTTGTTACCTATACAATCGGGTCGTGAATAGAAACCAGTTTTGTGCCATCAGGAAATGTACATTCCACCTGAATGTCTTTGATCATTTCCGGCACGCCTTCCATTACCTGCTCTGCGGTTAACACGGTTCGACCTTCGCTCATTAATTGAGCAACCGTCTTGCCATCACGGGCGCCTTCCATAATCGCACAACTGATCAATGCGACCGCCTCAGGGTAATTAAGCTTTAATCCACGGGCTAAACGCCTTTCAGCAACGAGGCCTGTCGTAAAAAGCAATAATTTATCTTTTTCTCTGGGGGTTAATTCCATTTTTTGCTCCTAAAAAACGTTTAAGTTGCCCAAATACGCGGCGGTTCTGGACAATAACCTAACCAGTATTGTCTTGTTGCCTGCCAAATATGGGCGAAGCAAGCCATCATGGGCTCGGTTTGAGAACCTAATAACCGCAATACTAAAATACCTTCTACATCAGTCAGTCCATACTCAAGCGGCCTCACTTCCGTAGAGAAAAACACCGCCAAACTCTCGTGAAGTTCAGCTTTTAATTCATCGCTGGCGGGGTAGATATACAAGGAACCCACCATAGGAAATTCACGCATGACGGCAGATTGTTTTTGCGAACCCTCGATAAATATGGATTCTGCCAAGGTGAGTTTGTCATCAATATAAAACTGCAAGCGGCCCCGAATATCACCGTTGTCGAATTGCTCGTTTAATACGGGTCGGCCTAAACATTGGATTTCCCAGCCGATAAATTTTGATGAACTTGCGATTCGAATATGAGTCTCTAAGCGAACTTGAGCCTCAGGGAAAAAAATATTTTCTTGAGGTAACCATTCTAAGAACCCATTGGGCGCGACGGTTAAGCTTTGTACTTGTCGTGCAACGCCGCCCGCACTACGATAAAATTTTGTTGCACCAGGCGTGGTCAATAACGCATGGGCATGTGGTTGAACATCAATATTGATAAGGAGTTTATCCCCCCCGACAACGCCACCGGGTGGATGAAGTAAATACGTGTGTGCAATTCCTTGCTCGGGGTAGAATGGCCGCTGAACCATTAAAGGGCCGATATGTTGTTTGTCCGTTAAGCGGGTGACGCCACGTTTTAGTTCATACCGTAAAAAGATTTCAGCTAACCAGCCTGATCCTGAAAAATCAGACATACTTTCTCCTGCAACTCAGTCAACTAAAAATACGCGAACATGTTTAGCTATACGCCTAACAAAAATTGGGTAGTTATGATGTAAAAGCTAATGCAAGTAGGGTAGGGTGTGAGTGAATACCAAAATCATTATTATTATGCAGTGTTGTCGGCTGCATGTGTCTGCCGCGCGATTCTACACCTTATATCGAAAATTGCCTTTCAATTAAATAGCATTTTATTTAGAAAATGTAACAACCGTCAAAATAACAGTAAAAAATGAGCGTATATCTATATTGCGATTTCAGCGTAACAGGACTATATTCTCAGCCGCACAGGTATGGGGTTGATATGTTTTGCTACGTGACTTTATATCTATTCAACAATCCCTTTTCTTGGGAAGTCATTCTGACATTAACTGCAGTTTATAGAGATTATGGAATATAAATTCTTTCTTTCGGAAAGCCAAATGGTGCTAAAAGCGTTTTATATTGAAAACGCGATGATAGCCATGTTAACTGGCGCGAAAGGAAATGTTGTGATCAACGGTCAATCCATTGAAATTGAAACCGATGTCACCTTAATTATTCCTAAATATAGCCAAGTTTCTTGCAATATTGTGTGTAACACCGTGAATCAGCCGCTTGAATTACACACCTTATCGATGTCAGAAGAAGAATTACAATCGGTATTTTTATTACTAAAAACACTGATGAAGTCGGGTGCGCCACTGACTAGCCACCAACCCATTTACCATGTTTCTCCCCCTGAAACAGTGAGAGATAACTTTAGTTTATTAAAACAATGCTTACCATTAAAAAAACAGAGTGAATCCCAAGAAGCATTGTTAATGAAACAGAGCCTATATTTTATTTTAATGGCAGTATATCAAGAAGGTATCGATATTCTTAACCTGTTTCGTTTTAATTATGATGAACCGAAAAACCAAGCAATTACCCATTTGATAACTCAAGAACCGCAAAAAAAATGGCATTTAGACGATGTTGCGAAAGCGTTATTTACAACACCTTCAACTTTGCGTCGCCATTTAAACCGTGAAGGGGTGTCATTTCGTCAATTACTGCTAGATGTTCGAATGGGAATGGCATTGAATTATTTAACATTTTCGAATTATTCTGTTTTTCAAATTAGTCATCGCTGCGGTTTTGGCAGTAATGCTTATTTTTGCGATGTCTTTAAGCGAAAATATAATATGACGCCTTCTCAATTTCGGTTGCAATCAAGGCAGTCGAACGACCCGAATTTTATTACCAATTTGTCCTTGCACTCTAACCCAATTGAATTTGACAAAGAAATTGATGAGTAGTTGTTAAGATAGGTCAAATAACGACTTAATTTTGACGGTTTCTCGAATAAATTCGCTGTTCTATTGATGTAGCGCCTAGCAATTAGGGCGTTAAATTTAATATAACTCATATTGGTTACTCTACACATAGTGAATATCTCACCAATAGCGACATTAATGAAAATAACTTCATTAATTATATGAAATAAAAAATAAAATTTGTCTATAGAGGGATGTATGATTAAAAATATCGTTGCCGCAATGTGCCTGATGGGGCTCACACTGCAAGTACAAGCAGTTGAACCCGCTCAATCACAAACTTTACGTTTAGCGATTGGCTCAGAGCCGACTGAAGGTTTTGACCCCATGCTCGGGTGGAGCCACGGCAGCTACCTACTGTTGCATAGCCCATTACTGAAGCAAAAAGCTGACCTTTCATGGCATAGCTATATGCTTGAAAGTTATCAACACAATGCAGATGGTAAACAGTGGACACTCAAGCTGAAAAAAGGCTTAAAATTTTCCGATGGCTCACCGTTGACGGCGAAAGATGTCGTATTTACCTATAACAATGCTGCGGCAAGTGGCGGTAAGGTGGATATGGGGAATTTTGCCAAAGCAGAGGAAATTGACCCTCTCACCGTAAAAATCACCTTATCTTCCCCACAAAGTACCTTTATTAATGTACTTGGTTCGTTAGGGATTGTTTGTGCCGATAAATATGATGCGAAAACTTATGCACATAACCCAATTGGCGCAGGCCCTTATCGTTTAGTTGCATTCCAGCCGGGGCAGCAACTGATTGTCGAGCAAAATCCGTATTATGCAGGGCCAAAAAATGACTTTGATAAAATGGTCTTTGTTTTCCTTGATGAAGATGCGGCCTTTGCTGCGGCACAAAGCAATCAACTGGAAATTGTTCGTATCCCAGCTGCGGTAGCGGCGAATGCTAATGATGTGAAAAACATGAAACTGGTTGAGCGCTATAGCGTGGAAAACCGCGGTATTTCTTTCCCAATTCCACCTGCGGGTGAGAAAGATGCTCAAGGTAACCCTATCGGTAACGACATCACTTCTGATGTTGCTGTCCGTAAAGCCATTAACTATGCACTTGACCGTAAATTATTGGCGGAATCCGTGTTGGAAGGCTTTGCCGTACCGGCTTATACTGGTGTTGCAGGGCTGCCATGGAATAGCCCAGATTCAGCTTTTAAAGATGGTGATCTTGAAAAAGCGAAATCCATTTTAGAAGAGGCGGGATGGAAGCTGAATAAAGAGGGCTTACGTGAGAAAAATGGCAAAGTGGCAAAACTGACATTATGGTATGCCAGTGGTGATACCACACGTCGTGACCTTGCGCAGGCAATCCGTTCTAGCTTAAAACCGATTGGCATCGAGATGGATTTAAAATCGGGGAGCTGGGAAACCGTTGAGCTACACATGCATGCTAACCCAACACTGTTTGGTTGGGGAAGCTTAGACCCGATGGAAATTGTCCATAATTACAGCAGCAAAGCAGCAGGTGTTGGCTTTTATAACCCCGGTTATTATAAAAATGCAGCCGTTGATGAGCTAATCGAAAAAGCGTTAGCGAAAGCTGACCAAGACGCGGCGATTCCGTTATGGCAGCAAGTAGATTGGAACGGTACCACGGGTGTTGGTATTAAAGGTGATGCTCCGTGGGCTTGGTTGATGAACCTACAACATATTTATTTACTGAATAATTGTGTTGATTTAGGTACCAGTGCTCCTGAAATTCACGGCTCTTGGTCGGTGTTAAATAATGTCGATGAATGGGCGTGGACCTGTCAGTAATGCGAACCGCACTTGGGCTTTTATTGCGATTTATTTGTTTATTAACCGTAACGGCAGCGGGGATTTTTATCCTGCTGAGTTACTCGCCAATCGACCCAATAAAAGCCTATATTGGCAATGACTTACTGCACGTGCCCCCTGAGCAATATGCGCTAATTGCTGCACGATGGGGGCTTGATCAGCCATTATGGGTACAGTTTTGGCGTTGGTTTTCACAAGTATTACAGGGGGATTTGGGCTATTCCATGCTCTATAACACCCCAGTAATTCAAGTGATTGCAGACCGCCTTGTACCTTCTTTAGCTCTGCTTATTTGTGCTTGGCTGTTCTCCGGTGTTGTTGGTTTTGCACTGGGGTTGGTCTCTGGGCGTTATTTAAACCGCTGGCCAGACAAGCTTATCTCCACATTATGCTATTTACTTGCTTCAATTCCTGTTTTTTGGGTCGGTTTGCTGTTGTTGTCTTTGTTCGCGGTGACATTACAGTGGGCTCCAATATGCTGTGCTTGGCCGATAGGCTTGGATGAGCAAACGGCAACTTTTTCACAGAAACTTCATCACCTGATTTTGCCTGTCATTGCGTTGGGTATGCTAGGTGTGGGCAATATCGCATTGCATACACGTACCAAAGTTGTAGAAGTGATGAGCAGTGAATTTATTCATTACGCACAGGCTCAAGGAGATAATGGCTGGCCGATGATGAGGTTTCATGTACTAAAACATGCTATCACCCCTGCAATTTGTTTGCAGTTTGCTTCTGTTGGTGAATTATTGAGCGGAGCTTTGCTAGCTGAAAAAGTATTTGCCTATCCAGGCCTTGGTCAGGCGACGATTGATGCGGGGCTACGTGGAGATATTCCCTTGTTGATGGGGATCGTCATGTTATGTGCTGCGCTAATATTTTTAAGCAATACGGTAGCCGATAGCCTGCTAAAAAAAGTGAATAAGGGAGTGATGAGAGAATCATGACCTATAACCCTAATCGCGCTTTATTTAAGTTAGCTCTTTCGTTGCTTTTATTGGTCATCGTCAGTATTTATGCGTTTGGCCTCTCCTTCAATGATATTGAAATGAATTTACTCGATAGGCGTTTGCCACCTTCGTGGGCGCACCTATTTGGTACAGATAATTTAGGACGTGATTTATTTGCTAGAACCTTTCAAGGTGTGGCAACAAGTTTGCAAATCGGCCTTATGGCTGCCATTACCAGTGGTTTCATTGCACTTGTCATGGCGGGGTTATCTTCAATAAGCAAAGTTATGGACTACGTGGTGCGCGGCATTATTGATGCTATGTTGGCATTGCCACATCTCTTATTACTGGTATTGATTTGTTTTACGCTGGGTGGCGGAAAAATGGGGGTGATTTGGGCCGTTGCACTGACACATTGGCCAAAATTAGCCTTAATTTTACGTTCGGAGTTACAACGAGTTAGCCAGTCAGATTACATTATGTTGTCTCAACGTATTGGTAACAGTGCCTTTTACCGTTGGCGTTATCATTATTTACCCATGATTTTGCCGCAATGGATGGTAGGAACGTTGTTAATGTTTCCCCACGCGGTTTTACACAGTGCGGCATTAAGTTTCTTAGGTTTTGGTTTATCGCCTCATGAACCCTCACTGGGTATTTTATTGTCTGATGCATTGCGCTACCTCAGCACAGGAGCTTGGTGGCTGGTGGTTTTCCCAGGCGTTGCATTAGTCGGGTTAGTGTTATTATTTGACCAATTTGCTAAGGCCTTGCAGCAGCTATGGTTGAAGGGGGCCGTATGTTGAGTCTTGATAATCTCACCGTGGATGTCGCGCAGTTTCATTGGTTAGGGCGTAAACGTTGGGCTCCGTTACTACAAGGAATTTCCTTGGATATTCAGCCCGGTGAGATGGTTGCACTGGTGGGTGGGAGCGGGGAAGGTAAGAGCTTGTTATTACAAAGTGTTTTGGGGTTACTTCCCCATAATATGCGCTGTCGTGGCGGTATTCACCTTAATGGTAAAAAGCTGACTGAACAAAACAAAGCGCAGCACCGTGGCAATGCATTATGCTATATCCCTCAAGGGGTTAGTGCACTTAATCCGCTAATTCGTATCGGTCCACAATTAGAACGTGCCGCAGTGTTAAGCGGGCAGCATATTAAAATGCACGATGTTGCGCGGCACTTACAGCAATATAATTTGCAAAGCTCACTAGTGGATAGCTACCCAAACCAGTTATCCGGTGGAATGGCAAAACGGGTACTCGCCAGCAGTGCGACACTTTCCCGCGCGCAATATATTTTAGCGGATGAAATCTCATCATGGCTGGATGATGACCATGCCATACAACTGCTCGAAAATCTTAAATCACTGTGTCACGATGGCCGAGGTGTTTTATGGGTCACCCATGATTTATCCATGGCTGTGCGTTTTGCCGACCGTATCGCCTTATTGCGTAATGGAGAGTTGGAAGACGTGCTAAGCAGCCAACAACTGCAACAAGGCGGAGGTGGGCCGTGGCTGCAATCATTATGGAATGCGTTACCTGAACATCAATTTATGGCAAGTAAATGAGTATCACTGAACCTATTTTACAAGTAAATAATTTATGTATTGATCAAGGTGGGCAACGGCTGTGGGATGACTTTAATTTGTCACTGGCTAGCGGTGAACGCCTTGGAATATCTGCGCCTAGTGGTTTTGGTAAAACTACGTTAGGCCGAGTATTAGCTCAGTGGCAAACGGCATTCAAAGGAACCATTTTATTTGAAGGCCAACCATTGGCTCAACATGGTTATTGCCCGATTCAATTAGTCCCTCAGCATCCAGAAAAAAGTTTTAACCCATACCGTAAGGTCGGTGCGAGTGTATTTGATGCTTGGCAGCCAGATTCTCACTGGTTAGCACGTTTTTCAATTAAACCTGCATGGCTAGAAAGGCTTCCCAATGAGTTATCCGGTGGTGAGCTTGCTCGTATCGCCTTATTGCGGGCCCTTGACCCGCGAACGAAAATTTTGATTGCTGATGAAATCACCGCACAGTTAGACGCTAATTTGCAAAAAGAGATTTGGCAGTTGTTAGTGAGATTATCAGAAGAGCGGCCATTGGCGATGATTATTTTTAGCCATAACAAAGCGTTATTAGAGAAAGTGTGTAGCCGGGTTATCTCACTAGTCAAATAATAGGCCGATATTATGGCTTAACGATAGCTGAATTATTCAGTAATTTGGGCGAGCTTATCAATTTCTTTTAATAACTGATTTACATTGGGCCGATAGCCTATCCCATCGTTAACACCTTCCGTATAGGTCGATTTACTTATCAATTCGCGCATTCCCCACGCTGACAGAATAATTTGATGCTGTTTAGCATAGCCTTGAATTAATGCGAGTGCACCTGAACATAGTGGTGTTGCACTCGATGTTCCTGAATAACGGTCGGTATAATTGCGTTCATTGCCGGGGTGTTTTTGTAGTTTTCCATAGCCTGTGGTGGTCACACTCCAATCTCCCCATGAATTAATCAGTGAGCTTGTTTGATTATAATTTGAAAAAAGCGCACGTTTCCCAGTGTGGTGGTAACAAGCGCCTACTAACATGCTGCCATTGTCACCGAAATCATCCATAACCTCGGGTTTGCTTAAATCCAAGCCACCATTCCCTGCTGCTAGAAGAACGGTTGCACCTTTATCGACCATAATTTTAATTCTTTCCCACCAATTACGGATGGATGTGATAGGAAGCAATTTATTCTCAATGCGAAATTGGAGGTCGAAACTAACAATGTCACCCGGCTGAGTATCATCCGTAAGTTGATCTAAGTCGTCAGTATCATAGAAATAAAATTGGCAACCATGTGCAATGCCAGTGACACCAAATTCATTTTTAGTCGCAATTATGCAACCTGTTGAAGCGGTACCATGGTTACAATCTTGCGTTTCAGGTCGGCTACTTACCACAGCAAGGTTTGCATCTTTAAAATCTTCATGGTTTTGGTATACACCAAAATCCATATGGCGAACAACCGCTAGTGAGCCATCAATATTTTTTGCCCATGCCTCTCTCACATTCATACCCATTGGGGCATCTAAATATTTTTGTAACTCGGTGAAATCGGGGGTTATCTCATCACTACTGATCTCTTCTTCAATAGTTTGGCTATTGATAGGGAGTTTGGGAGGCTGGTAGCCTGTTGTGTTGGGGCAGATGCAGCAGTAGCTGACACAATCTAATTTTTCAATCCGTTGCGATATTTCAAGCAAATCGTCATAATTATTTTCTCCATAAAGGTTAAAATATTCACATTGCGTAACGGAAGAGCGAATATTTAATTTAATCAAAATTAATTTTGAATTAACTAATTCATTTGATAAAGCATCCATAATAAAATGCGAACTTTTTATTTTAGATTTAATTTCTAAAAAATATTTATTAATCCCATCTATTTTATGGTTGATGGTTTTCGATTTTATTTCTGCTTTAATTTTTTTATTGATTTCCTGATGGGGAAGACGATAGCTAACAGGGCTATCAATTAAGTGTAAAATATTTTTATTACTATCAACAAATGAGATAGTTACATGGTAGTTCCCCGATTTACCTACCTTGAAAAGATAATGATCATTATTAGTTGATATGGTTTCTATATTTTCATTATCTAAAAATAAGCTAATGGTGACTGTTTTTTTGTTTCTATTATCAAAATTAACGACAATGCCATTTGAATCCTTATCGATAAATTTAAAGGTTTTTATATTCATATATTCTCTTTTTATATAGCATATGTTGATATGCTTTTAGTTATTTAAGTATTAGGTTGGGTACGTTATTTAAAATTGAAAATGAATTTACGACAAGATTGATAATTTAATAGAATTTAATGGAAACTATAATTTTAATATAAATAATAAATTAATTTATTTTGGTTTTGACAAATGTCATAGGGATATCTATACCCATCCTCTATTTTAAACTCCTTAAATGAAAATGATAACCATTACTATTATTGGGGTGAATATATGTCTTATCGTTTAAAGCGGCACCAATTGGCCCATTGTATTGCTCTAACTTTAGGCATAGGAACTTTGGCGATACCAATTGGATTCGCTGCACCAGTAGGCACACCAGACAAACTGATCGTTACGTCTTCAACAGGCCAAAGCCGTTTGTCACCGAGTGAGCAGCAAGAAAAAGATAAACTTGAAAAAGTGGCTGGTGGAACAAATTTAGTTGTTATCGAAAAAGATACTCGCCTTGCTACCTTACAAGACGCCCTGGATTACCAGCCTGGGTTGGTTATCCAAAATTTCTTTGGGGGGATTGACCAGCCACGTTTGAATATTCGCGGCTCTGGCGTGCAAAGTGCACCGCTTGCTCGTGGTGTATTGCTGTTGCAAGATGGCTTACCCGCAACGGATGCAGACGGCAGTTTTCATATCAGTACCTTAGAAATGCGTGATGCGCGGATGGTGAGCGTACGCCGTGGTGCAAATAGCCTTAACCCACAAAGTAATAGCTTGGGCGGTGAATTGGATGTGCTCTCTTACACTGGAGGAACTGAGCAAGGGCGCCTACGTTATGAGTACGGCTCCCATGGGCGCGAAGGGTTACAAACCGCCTTCGGTGGTGTTTCTGATGATGGGTTATTTGATGGGCGTGTGAATTTCACTTATGACCATTTTGATGGTTATCGCAAACACTCTGCTTCCCAACGTAAAACGTTACGCAGCAACTTTGGTTATGTGACTGATAACTTTGAAAACCGAACATGGTTGAGTTGGACAGATTTGCGCTTTGACGTTGCGGGGCCAGTTTCTGAAGAGGTATTAAATAATAACCCAACAGAGGTGTACCCAATGGTTTGGTTGCGTGATCCTCACCGTAATGTTGAACAATTCCGAGTGGCTAACCGCTCTGACTGGCAAGTGGATAACCAAGCAATTGGTGCAGGAGTTTGGCATATTCGTACCCATGATAATTTTACCACTCCCGCTTACTACCGCTTTAGCCGCAGCCACAGTGAAGGGCTGCAATTTACCTATAATATTGAAACTGAGCCCGTGACATATCGTACGGCACTGGCATGGGACCAAATGACCTTGCAGACTGAATTAATGCAAAATCGTAAAGGGACACCCGCAGACAAAACTAAAATAGGTAAATATGATGGCCGAGCGGAAAACCTCTATGGCAGTGTTGGGGGAGACTTACATATTACGCCAACAGTGGCTGTTAATTTAGATGTCAAAGGTACGCATGCGCGCCGCGATGTAGAAAAGCGACAGAGTCATTTGTCGTTAGACCAAAGTTGGACATTTTGGACACCAAAAGCGGGAGTGATTTGGCGCCCAACGGAAAGCCAGCGTTACTTTGCCAATATCAGTGCGAGTGAAGAACCTGCAACATTTTGGGAAATTATTAACTCCAGCAATGGAAAATTAACGAAACTCTCACCACAAAAAGCCATTACTTATGAAATTGGGGGAGAAGGCGATGTCACCGATGGGTTGAAATGGAGCCTTGCGCTGTACCGTAGCCAAATTAAAGATGAGTATATTACCACTTATGACAGTGCAGGGACGGTGGTTGGCGTATTTAATTATGCCGCGAAAACTCGCCATCAAGGCTTAGAAGCTGGGCTTACAGGACGTGTTGGCGCAGGGCCGGGGGATATCAATTACCGAGTTTCTTGGACTTATAACGATTTCCGTTTCATGGGCGGTGAATATAATGGCAACTATATCGCGGGTATTCCACGTAATATTGTTGCTGCCGAGGTGTTATATGAAATTGGGGATTGGAGTGTTGGGCCTAATATTCATTGGGCACCTACGGATATGGCAGTTGACCACCAAAACAACCTTGATATTCAAAAACGTAAACATTATGCCGTACTGGGGCTGAAAGGCAGTTATAAGCCTACAGAGCAGTGGTCTGTGTATTTATCGATGGATAATTTAACCGATGAGCGCTATGCAACAACATCGGTTGCCAACCAAACCGTCACAGCAAAAGACAGCACTTTATTCCCCGGTATGGGGTTTAATGTGAATGGTGGCGTAACCTATAATTTCTAATAATGAATAAACGCATTAATATTGGTTAATGCGTGGTTGTTAAAATGGGCGCTGTGCAGAAATAGATAATTGCGTTAAGTAGTTTTCATTATGGATATGCACAGTGTCTTTCTCAATATCAATAAACCCTTTTTGCCGCCACCCTGAAACTAACCGGCTGAGTGTTTCGTAGCGTATGCCTAATTTAGCGGCGAGCTGGCCCCGTGATAAAGGTAAAACAATATTTGAAGTGAGTTGTTTATGTTTTAAATCAAGAATATAAGCAGCCAAGCGTTGTTCAGCAGAACTTGAAGTTAGCCAATCAATATGGTTAATGTTTTCATACAGTTTGCTACTAAAACGCATGAGTAGCTTTTCCATAATCTGTGGGCAGGCATGGCAAAGCCGTAAAATATCACGTTTATCGAGTAGCAAGGCTTCACCGTCGGTTTTTGCCCGTAAACTCATAGGATAGCGGTTATGTGGCATAAAAACGGCTGCGATGGCAACAATTTCCCCTGTACAAAATAAACCAAAAATTTTTTCCTCGCCCAAATAAGTATGGCGATACACCTCGATTTGCCCGCTTATCATCAAAGGACAGTGCTTAAATGGTTCCCCTTCATGGTTCAGGATTTCACCACTTTTAAAGCGAATATGGCCACAATTTTCCAGCAGTAATGCCAGTTTTTCATCTTCTATCCCATTAAACAGTAAGCACGATTTTATGGCATTGAGTGATTGTGTATGGGGGAAAACGTTTTTGACAAATGTCATAGGTCATCCTCTTACGCCGTCTTAGAATGGCATAAGTATAAATGATAATCATACACATTATCAATTGAGATCTTAGCAGAGAGCTGAATAACCCTATGATAAATAATGCTTTTAGACTCACCGCCGTTTTTCTGACCTTGGGAGGGATGGGTAACGTATATGCATCACAAGCCGTTGATTTCACAGATATGTCAGGGGATAAAATTCATTTATCAGCCCCTGCAAAACGTATTGTCGTGATCCCAATCCCTGCCGCTTCGATGTTAGTTGGTATGGATGAAAGCAGTGAAAAATTAGTTGGAATGCACCCTTTTGCAAAGGTTGCTGCGCGAGATGGCATGCTAAGCCAAATGTTTTCTCCTGTTTTACAGGTGAATTCAAATGTCGTGGGTAACAATTTTACACCAAATATTGAAGTATTGCTTAATGTGGAGCCCGACCTGGTATGGCAATGGGGTCATCGAGGGGATGATATTATTTCCCCTATGCGTGATGCAGGGCTGACTGTTGCTACGTTAGATTATGGGCAAGAGCGCTATACGCAAGAGTGGGTTCACCTAATGGGGCAAACACTTGGCCACAATGATAAAGCACAGAAGATGATCCAGTGGCGCCAACAAGTTGTCGATACACTCTCAGCTACCACCGCTAAAATTCCAGAAGCACAGCAGCCTCGTGTTCTGTATCTCTCTCATTTTAACCAGAGTATTCAAACATTTGGCTCAACATCACACAACAACGCCGATTTTGCATTGGCGGGCGGAGTGAGTTTAAACCGCGACCTCACTGGGCCAAGAACGCTCAATATTGAGCAGATCCTTGTTTGGGACCCTGACATTATTCTATTGGGTAATTTCGAAGAGGGGTTATCGCCAGCTGACGTTTATCGCAATCCCATGTTAAGCGAAGTCACTGCAGTGAAAAACCAGCGCGTATATAAGCTTCCTATTGGTGGTTTTATCTGGGATGCGCCAAACCAAGAAACACCGCTGTACTGGCAATGGTTATCAATGATTTTTCATCCAGAAACGATGAAAATGCCATTGCGTGAAGAAATTCGCCTGAGATATCAGCAACTTTATGGTTATGACGTGTCAGATGAGCAAATTGACGGTATTTTGCAAATGGAGATGAACAAAAATAGCCAGCACTACATCTCTTTAATGGGGAAACCGCATGCGTAAGCCCCAATATCTTTGGCTCGTTTTCGCCATTTGCCTAGTGTTGACCTTTGTTTTGGCACTAAGTTGTGGCCGCTACCCGGTTTCGTTTTCTGCGGTTTGGCATATTCTCTATGACACCATTTTGGGCAACGAAATGATGGGGAACTATAGTCGTACGGAACAAAATGTCGTGTTAAATGTGCGTTTACCACGTGTTCTGATAGCAGGTACAGCAGGGGCAGGGCTAGCGGTGGCTGGGGCGGCTTTGCAAGGCATTTTCCGTAACCCATTAGTTGGGCCGCAAATTATTGGCGTCTCATCAGGAGCTGCATTGGGGGGCGCACTAGCTATTTTGTTATTTTCTTCATTGTTGATCACCATTTCATTGGCTTTTGTCGGTGGGTTGTTAGCTATCGTGCTGGTTTTTTTGCTAGGCTTGAATCGCCAAGGTAGCCAGCTATTAATGTTAATTCTTGCGGGGTGATTATTAATGCTTTTTTTGCTGCATTAATTTCGTTAATTACCTATTTTGCAGACCCTAATAATACTTTGCAAACCATTGTTTTTTGGCTTATGGGCAGCTTTGCCAGTGCGTCTTATCTTAAACTTAATATTGTTTTTCCTGTTGTTATGGTCTGTGTTTTAGTCATTTTTGCACTGCGTTTTCGTATCAATGTGCTCTCCTTAGGGGATGAAAATGCACAAGCCTTAGGGATGAAAATTAATAGAACCCGTTGGGCCGTGTTACTCAGCGTGACCTTGATCACTAGTGCGACAGTGGCGGTATCCGGCACCATCGGCTGGGTAGGGCTGATTGTTCCGCATATTGCACGGCTAGTGGTAGGTCATGATCACCGGATATTACTGCCTGCTAGTGCAGTTATTGGTGGGATTTATATGGTGGCTGTCGACACTTTTGCCCGCAGTATGACGAATGCAGAAATTCCATTAAGTGTGATCACTGCACTCATCGGTGCCCCCATTTTTGCTCTACTGATCCATACATTAAATAAAAAGGTGGCCGATTTATGATCCAAGTTGAGCACCTTAATTTCAAAATTGCACAGCGTCAGTTATTTACGAATTTAACTTTTCAGCAGCCAAAAGGCAGTATTGGCGCAATTTTAGGGCCGAATGGCCGTGGAAAAACCACCTTATTAAAACTCTTGCTCGGTTTACAAAAAGGAGCCACTGGCAATATTTCACTAAATGCACCCGTCGCTTATGTTCCACAACTTAGTGGTTCACTATTTCATTATTCTGTTCGCACCATGGTGAGTCTCGGGCGTATTCGTCATTTGCCGTGGTATGCCTCACCCAATGAAAAAGATAACCAAATTGTAGAGCAGTGTTTAGCGTACTTAGGCATAAGTAATTTTGCGGACCAACCCTTTAACTGTCTCAGTGGAGGGGAAAAACAAATGGTTATGATTGCGAGAGCATTAGCCAGTGAACCAGAAATTTTGATTCTGGACGAACCGACATCCGCGTTGGACCTTGCCAACCAAGACAGTGTGCTCAGCGTTTTACGTGATTTAGCCATACATCGCGGAATGACGATCTTATTTACGAGCCATTATCCACAGCATGCGCTGCATATCGCTGACTATTCATTGTTGCTGTTTAACAGTGGCGGCTGTTTATTTGGTGAAACTGAACGAATTTTAACGGAAGAAAACCTGACACAGCTGTACCAATTACCTGTTGCAATTACGCCAATGGACTATCAAGGCCGGCAGACCCAAGGGGTCATTCCGCTATTTAGATAATTGAATGAAAATGATTGAATTAAGGAATATAAACGATGAGCAATAACACAATAACACCCGCAGAAGCGCTGATTATCAACCAGTTAATTAATAATACCGAACAAGGTATTGCAAGCCGTGTATTAGCGAAAAATGGTGGGGGGAATATCACCTTATTTGCTTTTGATAAAGGCCAAGCGCTATCTGAACACAGTGCTCCTTTTGACGCCATTGTGATGGTTGTTGAAGGGAGTTTACAACTCACCATCGAAGGTAAGCCAGTGACGGCTAAACCTGGGGAAATTGTCAGAATGCCGGCTAATATCCCTCATGCGGTAGATGCACTTGAACCCGCAAAAATGCTGTTAGTTATGTTACGTGAGCCAGAAATGGCTTGTACACACTAACTTGGAGGTGTAAATGGACCAATCATTTACTGCCCATGAAGCAGGGCACAAATTTCTAGCACGTTTAGGGAAAAAACGCTTACGCCCAGGGGGGAAAGAAGCAACCGAGTGGTTACTTAGCCAATCAGGGTTACATAAGAACAGCCAAGTTCTTGAAGTGGCGTGTAATATGGGAACCACCGCCATTGAAATCGCCTCTCAATTTCATTGCCATATTACGGGTATTGATATGGACAAGCAGGCGCTCGCCCAAGCACAAAAAAACGTTGCGAATAAAGGGTTAACAGATTTAGTGACTATTCAAATGGCAGATGCATCAAAATTACCTTTTGAGGACAACAGTTTTGATGTGGTCATTAATGAAGCCATGCTAACCATGTACGGCGATAAAGCGAAAGCAAAGCTATTGCAGGAGTATTATCGAGTACTAAAGCCAGGTGGCTGTTTATTAACTCATGATATTGCATTTAAAGATGCCCAAGCTGTGCAAAATGTGGTTTCTCAAATGCAACAAGCGATTAATGTCAAAGCGCAACCATTACCGGAAACACAGTGGGTGGAATTATTTCAACAAGCGGGTTTCCAGCAAGTGGTATCCCATACTGGCCCAATGACACTGTTATCGCCAAAAGGGTTAATTTACGATGAAGGTGTATTCGGTACGCTAAAGATTATCCGTAATGCATTGAAGAAAGAAAACCGGCCTCAATTTTTGCGTATGTTCCGCCATTTTCGGCAAAATCGTGGGAAATTGAATTATATTGCAGTCGTTAGCGTGAAGTAATCTATAGGAAGATCTTACGCAAGGATGCGTGATTATGTATTTTTATGTTGAATAACCTTATATTTTACATTGCTAATAATAATAATTCTTATATTTATCTTGATTCTTAGTTACTGTTAATAATAATTATTTGATAAAATAATAAACAGTAATTTAATCAAGAATTGTGATTTATTTTTTAGATTCAATAACAGCAATTTTAATAAAATAAAGGTTTAATTTAATGAAAATAAAGTATTTTTTTATTATCTCTCCTTGCTTTCTCCCTTTAGTTTCTCCCTCTGTATTTGCTGTGGATAAAAAAGAAGAATCCATAACCGTATCCGCTACACGTGGTTATAAAACCGTTTCAGAAATGGCGCAAACCACATGGGTGATTGATAATGCTGAAATTGAACAGCAAGCTGAAGGTGGAAAAGAGTTAAAAGATATTTTAGCGCAGCTTATTCCAGGAATGAGTGTCAGTGGTCAAGGGCGGACAAACTATGGCATGAATATGCGTGGCCGTTCAATGATTGTGATGGTGGACGGGGTACGCCTTAACTCTTCTCGTAGTGATAGTCGCCAATTAGATTCCATCGATCCTTTTAATATCAATCATATCGAAGTTATTTCAGGTGCAACGGCGATGTACGGCGGTGGTAGTAGTGGTGGTTTGATTAATATCGTGACGAAAAAAGGCCAAGAAGAAAAACAGGTTTCTCTGCAATTAGGTGGAAAAACAGGCTTTAACAATGGTAAAGAGCACGATGAAAATGTTGCCGCAGCAGTAAGTGGTGGTAATGAGAACGCTCACGGACGAGTGTCTGTTGCTTATCAACGCTATGGCGGTTGGTATGATGGCAAAGGTAATGCGATTAATATTGATAATACCCAAACAGGGCTGCAATTTTCTGATCGCCTAGATGTGATGGCATCAGGCACTATCAAAATCGATGAAAAACAACAGCTTCAAGCCGTTTATCAGCATTATAAAAGTGAGTCGGATGGTAAACACGGGCTCTATTTAGGAAAAGATTTCTCTGCGGTTAAAGGGCAAGGTGAAGCTTATAACAGCAGTAAATTAAGCTCTGACCGTTTACCTGGAACTGAGCGCAATTTGCTCAATTTACAATATTCAAATGCAGATGTATTCGGGCAAGATTTTGTTGCACAAGTTTATTATCGTGATGAATCACAAAAGTTTTATCCCTTTCCAACCCTGACTGGCAAGGATGTTACAAGTATCAGCTCATCGGATCAAAAAACCAATTTTTATGGAACCAAGCTGACATTCAATAGCCAACCCATTGATGAATTAACGTTAACTTATGGTGTGGATGCAGAGCATGAGCAATTTCGTGCTAACCAAATGTTTTTTGATTTAGATAAAGCGAAAGAATCAGGGGGAATGGATTTAACTAAAGCTTTCCAAATCGGCCGCTATCCAAGTTATACCACCACCAATATGGCGACATTTTTACAAAGTAGTTATGACATTACGCCGATGTTCACGTTAAGCGGTGGTGTGCGTTACCAATATACTGAAAATAAAGTGGATGATTTTATTGGTTATGCGCAGCAAGAAGCGATTGCTAATGGTAAAGGTAAATCAGCGGATGCAGTACCGGGTGGGAAAACGGATTACAACAACTTACTGTTTAATGCAGGGTTGCTGGTTAACCTAACCGAAGAGCAACAAACATGGTTTAATTTCTCTCAAGGCTTTGAAATTCCTGATATTGCTAAGTATTACGGAACAGGTGACTATGCGAAGACCCCAGATGCCAATGGCCACTACCATCTCAATAAAAGTGTTAACATTAATGATACCAAGGTAAAAGGAATTAAGGTTAACTCGTTTGAGTTAGGATGGCGTTACACAGGGGAAAACCTGCGCACACAAGTTGCCACCTATTATTCGCTGTCTGATAGAAGTTATGGCATTAATAAAGATGACATGACTATCTATATGAAAACCGATAAACGCCGTATCTATGGGGTTGAAGGCGCGGTGGATTACTTCTTTGCTGACTCAGATTGGAGTGTTGGAAGTAATTTCAATCTGCAAAAATCAGAAACTAAAGTTGATGGTAGCTGGGAAAAATGGAGCGTTGACTTCGCGAGCCCGTCAAAAGTGAATGCTTATATTGGTTGGGAACCGAATGATTGGGCACTACGCTTACAAAGCCAACAAACATTCAATTTAACGGATGCGGCGGGTAAGAAACTTGATGGCTATAATACCGTTGATTTATTAGGAAGTTATATGCTGCCAGTGGGTAAAGTCAGCTTTGCAGTTGAAAACCTACTGGATAAAAATTACTCCACAATTTGGGGACAGCGGGCACAAAGTTTATATAGCCCGAAATACGGAGCTGCCAACCTGTACGATTATAAAGGCCGTGGCCGAACCTTTGCTCTTAATTACAGTGTGACATTTTAATTAATTGAAAATAAGTCACTATGTATTAGTGACTTATTTCTAGCAGATTATTAGCAATAAAAAGTAATGAGATATTCCATGAAATCATTTCTTATAGGGTTATTGTGCTTGCTTAGTTTTTGGGCACAGGCAAAAACATCAACGGTGATCACTGACTTACAAGGTCGTGAAGTTACAGTTAATCTTCCTGTCGAAAAATTATTTTTGGTAGATAGTCGTGATATTTTGCCAGTGGATATTGCTGCTGGTAAAGCGGGGATATCACGCATTGTGGGTTGGAGTGATTCGCTTACGCAATACGCACCAGATTTAAAACAAGCTTATTTCAGTGTATTGCCTGAATTAGGCAAAATTCCAACGTTAAAGAAAACACGCGAAGCCGGTCTCCAAGTTGAAAAGTTGATCGAGTTAATGCCTGATGTGGTAGTTATGCATAAGGCTAATTATGGTGCGATGCGTGATAGCCAAATTTTACCGCAACTCGAAGCCGCAGGTATCCAAGTCATTTTTATTGATTTTCGAATGGATATTGCGAAAAACACGCCGAAAAGCATTTTATTATTAGGTGAATTATTCGGAACACAAGAAAGAGCGGGACAGTTTGCAACGCTGTACCAAGAGAAATTAGATGCCATTGAAAGCCAATTAGCTCAGCCATTTCCAACTGTTCTGATTGAAGCGAATGCAGGGTTATTTGCGGATAATTGCTGTCAGCTTTATGGGCGTTCAGGTTATGGTGTTTTAGCATCCTTGGCAGGTGGAAATAACCTTGTTGCAGATAGCTTTCCTGCAAAAGGGGCTGAAAGCTCCATTGAGAATATTATTACATTAAACCCAGAATTTTATTTACTGACTGGCGCCGATTGGCACAATTTTAATCGGCGCTCGCTTGCAGTAAGCTTAGGATATAATGCAAATAAAGCTAATGTTCAGAAGCAGTTATCAGTATTAATGGATAGGCAAGGGATTTCATCATTAACGGCAGTTAAAGAAAAACGGGTTATGGCGATTTACCATAATTTCTACAACAATCCGATGAACATATTTGCCATTGAAGCGATGGCTAAATTTATGCATCCAGAGCGATTTAGTACATTAAATCCAGAACAAAACTTAATTGACTTTCAAAAGCAGTTTACAGAAATCCGAGAAACAGGGGTGTTCTGGGTGAATTTATAAAAATAGGGTCGCTAACTTTTTGTTGGTAATAGAAACTAACAAAAAGTTAGGCTGTCAGTTTATCTCCATATAGCTTTCCATTCATTAATAAACTCTCTGAAATCCCTTGTTCTATCTTATCTCCCAGTTTTTTTATAAACTGGGATTATTGCTATGTTAGTTATAGCAGCTAAAAAATTGTTAGCTAGAATCAAGATATAGATCACAAATTGCTCAAATCTTGATTGAGTCTCCATTATGATCTAACTAATATTTAGTTAGGCTTAAAATAAGTTTGGTAGAAAATGAAAATTATCCAAGACAACTTTGAAATGTTATTGGCAGTTATGAAAGGGATTGCGGGCCAATTTGGCGACACTTGTGAAGTGGTATTACATGACCATAGTAAAGGGCTAGAAAGCAGTATTGTTGCAATTATTAATGGTCATGTAACGAAACGAAAGGTGGGAGACCCAAGTAGTAATTTAGGGCTTGAGGTATTGCGCGGCACTGATGTTGATGGCGACAAATACAATTATTTTACCCAAACCAAAGATGGGAAAATGTTGCGTTCAACTTCAATTTATTTACGTGATGAAACTGGCAAAGTTTCTGGGGCACTTTGTATTAATCAAGATATTTCAGAATTTATTGCTGCAGAAAAAGCTATTCAAGGCATTACACAGCGCAATAGCATTGAGCAAGATACGGTTAAGGAAGTTTTTGTTACGGACGTTAATGAAATTTTAGATCACCTTATTCAAGAATGTATGCAGGTTATTAAAGTCCCCGTCATCAATATGGGCAAAAAAGATAAAATGGATGCAATTAAATTCTTTGATGATAGAGGTGCTTTCTTAATCAAAAAAGCAGGTGAGAAAATCTGTGAATTTTTAAATATTTCCAAATATACCCTTTATACCTATTTAGCGGAATTAAAAGGGGAAGAAAATAATGAAGAATAAGAGAGGTTTTTATGCCAATAACGCCTTACGTTGCTTTAGATTTACAGCAACTTGAAAAAAATGTCAGAGGCATGACAGGCAAGCTAACACAGCAAGGTATTGAACACTGGCCACATATAAAAACACATAAATCAGTAGAATTAGCAAAATTTGAGATTGCCTGTGGCGCAAAAGGAATTACGTGTGCCACATTGCAAGAAGCGGCAGTTATGGCAAAAGGCGGAATTGGTCATATTCTGCTTGCTTACCCAATGATTGGTGAACAAAAGTGTCAGCAATTTATTGAATTAGCTAAAAAAATTAAATTAAGAACGATTATTGATAGCCTACAAGGAGCTGAACAATTATCAGCAGCGGCAAAGCAAGAGAGCCAAATTATTGAGGTCTATATTGCTGTTGATTATGGTGCTCACCGGGAAGGAATTCAATTAGATGATTTAGAGCCATTTGCACTGGCAATACAAAAATTACCTAATCTGAAAATTATTGGTGTGTTTACTTATGCTGGAACAATATACCAATACCGTACAGAGCCTGAAATACGTAAAGCGGCAAAAGCAGAAGCAGAGCTTTTATTATCTTGCCAAAAACGGTTAGAAAAATTGGGTATCGAAGCGCCTCGGACATCTGGCGGCTCAACATTATCTTCATTCTATGCTGATGAATTAAAAGGGATTACAGAGTCACGGGCTGGGAACTTTATTTTTGGCGATATGAATGCTATCTATGGTGGTATTTATACTCCTGAAGATTGCGCTTTAACAATAAGAACAACTGTTGTAAGTATTCCTATTGAGGGGTATGCAACAGTAGATGCAGGGACCAAAACATTAACTTCTGATCAATCCGCAGAACCAGGGTTTGGTTATATAGTGGAAGACCCAAATATAAAACTAGTTAAATTAAATGAAGAGCATGGCTATCTTCGCTATGACCCAAAAAAAATTAAATTAAATATTGGTGATGTATTAAATATTATACCGAATCACAGTTGTGTTATTCCTAATTTAACAAACAAGATATATGCATTAAATAATAATGAAATAGACCATATTATTATACCAGACGCACGATATTAAATATCGGAGAATAAAATGTATAAATTAAATGAACAGCAACAATATGAGTTGCTAGAGCTTCTTTGTGCCTTAATTCGGCATAAATCTGAAAACCCACCAGGGGAAGAACAACAAGTTGCTGAATTTATATATCACTACTTTAAACAAGAAAATATTGATGTTGAAATGCAAGAGGTTGCTCCTGGACGCCCAAATATTATTGCCTATTTAAAAGGTTCAGGAAAAGGTAAACATTTATTATTTAACGGTCATATAGATGTTGTGCCTTGTGGTTGTGGTTGGAGTACCGAGCCATTCGACCCAGTGATTAAAGATGGCAAAGTTTTTGGGCGAGGAGCCGCAGATATGAAGTCTGGTGTTGCTGCAATGATGTATGCGGCAACATTATTAAAGCGTAATAAAGATGCATTTTCAGGTAATTTAACATTAGTATTTAATGTGGATGAAGAGAGAATTAATCTTGGCATGCTGCATTACATTAAAGATGGAATTTCTGCAGATTATGCCATTATTGGTGAGCCAACGTCTCTTGGTGTTTGCATCGCACATAAAGGCGTTAGCCGTTATAACTTAAGTACTAAAGGCACCGCGGGTCATGCAGCAAAAACTCGTTATCCTGATAGTGCCATTTCTAAGATGGCCAAAATACTACCTGCGATAGAGCAACACCGCACTTCTGTTGAGGAAATTAGTCACCCACTATTAGGAAATGCTTCAATGATTATTACCACCATAAATGGTGGTACAGCTCCGAATATCGTTCCACAGCATTGTGATATTGAAATAGATAGAAGACTCGTTCCAGGGGAAGAAAGGCAAGAAATAGAGGCGAGATTGCATCAAGCTATTGCGCAATATAATAAAGGTGAAGAGATAGATTATCACTTAGATAATTACTTATTTATTCCTGCTTCAGATATCCCTGCGGATCATGAGCTAACTAAAGTTGCATTAGATACAGTGAGCCGTTTTACAGAAAAACCAGCGCTACCAGAAATATTTGAAGCGACATGTGAGGCGCCTTTTTTCTCGGTTACTAGTGAGATCCCTACACTTATTATGGGGCCAGGGGGATTAGCTCAAGCTCATGTTAAAGATGAGTTTGTTGAAATAAAAGAATTATACCTTGCTGCGGAAATTTATTATGACATGGCTAATATCTTGCTCAATAAATAGGAAAATTGAATGAATATTGAAAAAAAATTAGAAGATAAAGGGATTAAACTTGCCACACCAGGGGCACCAAAATTTTCATATGTATCCATTAAGCAGTATGGGGATTTATTATATACATCAGGCCATGACTGCCAAAAAGATGGTGTCTTAATTTATAGTGGTACATTAGGTAAAGAATTAACAGTCGAGCAAGGTCAAGAAGCAGCAAAGCAATGTATTGTTAATATATTTTCTTCATTGAAAGCGTATTTAGGAGATTTAGATAGAATTGATGAATGTATAAAATTATTAGGTTTTGTGCAAAGTACTGATGATTTTAAAAACCAGCCACAAGTCATGAATGGAGCTTCAGATTTTTTAATTGAAATACTCGGTGATAAAGGTAAGCATGCACGTTCAGCAATAGGTACGAATACATTACCTTTTGATACGCCAGTGGAAATAGAATTAATATTAAAGCTAAAGTCGTAAATAATAGATAAAAAATAAAGATTATTAATAAAATAAATCTGCGGAGTAAATTTTATTCCGCGGGATCCTGTTACGTCTTAAAGGTACTTAATTATGTCACTACATGCGAGTAAAAGGCTAAAGCGCTGGCAGCTTATTGCGCTTACATTTTTGTTGATAGCAGGTATCATTAATTTTTTAGATAGAGCATCACTCTCTATTGCTAACTCTACAATAAGTAAAGAATTAGGATTTAGTGCAACTCAAATGGGATTACTGTTATCGGTATTTTCATTTGGCTATGCGTTATGCCAACTACCTATAGGTATGGTAATGGAACGCTTTGGGGTTAAAAAGATCTATGGCTTCGGTTTGTTCTTATGGTCGTTAGCTCAAACCGTGACAGGGCTATTATCTTCATTTACCCATTTAATTATTGCACGGGTTATTTTAGGTATTGGTGAAGCACCGCATTTACCGACAGGCGTTAAAGTCGTTAATGATTGGTATAATATCCGTGAGCGTGGTCTGCCAATGGGGATTGTAAATATGTCCTCTACGCTAGCTCAAGCATTAGCTCCACCTTTGCTCATTGCATTAATGTTAGCTTTTGGCTGGCGTACAATGTTTATTATTATCGGTATTAGTGGGATTATTCTGTCTATACTTTGGTTTATTTTCTATCGTAATCGTGAACAATTAGAATTAACAGATGATGAATTAAACTATTTAAATGACGGTGCTCCACCATCTTCAACGAATAAAGTTTCTTTCAAAGAATGGGCGTCATTATTTAAACAACGTTCTTTGTGGGGAATGATCATTGGGTTTAATGGTGTGGGTTATATGGTTTGGCTATACCTAACATGGTTGCCTGCTTATCTTGAAAACTCCCGAGGCTTAAGTCTAGAAAAAACCGGCTGGGTTGCAGCAATACCCTTTTTATTTGGTGCGCTGGGAATGCTGGTAAATGGTGTTGTTGCAGACTATGTGGTGAAACGTGGTGCAGACAAAATGAAAAGCCGTAAGTGGATGATCTGCTTAGGCTTGCTGTTTGCTGCGATGTTTACATTGCCTGCCGCTTATACTGACAGTACCTTTTCAGCCGTTGCGTGTATTAGTATGGCACTATTTTCTATTCACTTTGCGGGGACTTCTGCTTGGGGATTGATTTTAGTTTCAGTGCCTTCTCGCTTAATCACTTCTGTAAGTGGTATTCAAAATTTCGGTGGTTTTATTGGAGGGTCGTTTGCTCCGATTATTACCGGTATTATTATTGACCAAACACACTCATTTACCTTAGCGCTTGTGGTTTGTGCAACTGTCGCATTCCTAGCATCATTGGTTTATTTCTTCTTTGTTAATGAACCAATTAGAGACCCTGCAGAGATGGAAGCAAAAACAGTCTAAATTAAATATTCATGGCCACTTTGTATCAGTGGCTTTTTTATAAAAAAACAAATCGTATATTGATGGTCTAATTAAGCAATTATTCATAGTTAGTTGTTTTTATTATTTATTATTCGAATTTTTGTCTCAGTATAAATTTAATCATCAAAATTAGAATATGTAAGTTCCATAAATAATATGCTAATAATATTCCGGTACATGATTCTGTATTTTTAATTTTTCAAAGGAGTTCAAAATGAGAAAGGTTATTATATCTAGCGTATTACTTGCTGTATCTACAATTTCATTTAACTCAATGGCAGCAGACAAAAATACGGTTACACCTGAAAATATGACTTGCCAGCAATTTATTAATTTAGACCCTCAGAGCTGGGCACCTATTGCGTTATGGGTAACAAATCAAGAAACACAATTTAAAGGTGGAGATTATGTTGCGCTGACAGAGCAAAGTATTGCCGAAGCCCCTCAGATTGTTGAGTTTTGTAAGAAAAAGCCGGAAGGCACTCTACAAGATTATTTAGCATCTAAGAAATAAAGCAAACTATTATGCCATGGAGGGCATAATAGCCATTTCCGACTAGGAAAATGGCTATTATACTGTGGTAGGTTAGAAACTCTATTTTAGAAACATTGAACCGACCTATCTTTATTTTTTTACCGCTAATTTATCGGTTAAGAAATCGATAAATGCACGTGTCTTAGCCGGTAAAACAAAAGTATTTGGGTAAAGTAATTGAATATTTTGTTTCGGTAAACGGTATTCAGGTAATACATGAACTAAGCGTTCATACCGCAAGTCATCATCAACCATCCAAGCTGGGCATATTGCAATACCTAATGAGGCTAACACCATATGGTGAATAACGGCGGCAGAATTAGACTCATATTGGTTTTTAATTAAAGGTAAGTAATATTTTTCATTTTTTGAATTCTGTAAAAAATATTGAGGATCTTGCCAGTTTAATAGCGCATGGTTAATCCATGGAACATTTGCTAAATCAGTGAGTTGTTTGATTGGGTGTTTTTTTAGAAATTCAGAGGTAGCGACTAAGTAAATCTCATATTCACCCAGTTTTTTCATTTTATGGGATGAATTTTTTAAATTACCTAACCGAACGGATAAATCGAGTTTCTCTGTGATGAGATCATCTAAGGATGAGTTAAATGAGTACTGTAATCTTAGCTTAGGATAAAGGCGGCAAAATTCAGGAAGTAGTGGCAAAATAAAACGTTGGCCAAATTCACTTGTTGATGAAAAACGCAGCAAACCTACAATATTAGTTCCTAAATTTTGGCTTTTTTCGAAGGCTTCATCTATTTGACTTTGAATACGTTTAAAGTCGTCATAAAAATGTTTTCCCACCTCTGTTAATGCAATATTTCGCGTATTTCGTGTTAGCAAGCTTACATTAAGCTGAGCTTCTAATTGTTTGATATCGACACTCACCATAGAACGGCTTAGCCCTAAAATATCTGCGGCTTTAGTGAATGAGCCCGAATCAACAACTTGTAGAAAACTGATAATCTTTTTGAGATTTTTTTGCATAATAACAATGATTGTTCTTTTTTATTAAACAATCATGTTACCTCCCTTGTATCGACAAAGAAAGGACTAAAACTTATTCTTTGCCACCGGAGGAAGTCCATGACTTATCGATACAAAATTGCCACAGTATTTTTACTTGGTTTCTTTATTGATTGTATTAACATTTTTATGTCAGCGATAGCGTTACCTGACATTGCATCGTTATTCTCAGCAAGTCAATCTCAAGTTGCATGGGTTGCCAATGCCTATATTTTAGGTTTAGTTTTGGTGATGCCAATCAGCTTATGGCTAGCAGGTAGGTTAGGTAACCAAAAATTACTGTGTTATTCCATGCTACTTTTTTCTGTTGCTGCTTGGTTCAGTGGGAGTAGTGATTCAATTTATAGCTTAATTTTTTGGCGCTTTATCCAAGGGGCTGCAGGAGGGTTATTAATTCCGGTAGGTCAGGCATTAGTTTTCGCATTATTTCCCAATAATGATCGCCAACGTATATCAACATTAATTATGACTGTAGCATTAATTGCTCCCGCATTTTCGCCTGCAATTGGCGGTCTAATTATTGATTCTTTATCTTGGCATTGGGTTTTTTATTCTAATTTGCCTTTCTCATTACTAACGGCCGCACTAGCCTTATTATGGATAAAAAATGATGAGAAAAAAATAAGAGAAAAACCAGATATTTTGGGGTTAATAATGGTGAGTTTAAGTTTGTTAAGCCTATTATTATCATTCTCTTTTTATAATGATTATCACAATTTATTATTGGCTTTGGTGAGCTTTTTTACTTCAGCCCTCGTATTTATTGTTTATCTTAAATACGCTAAAAAATGTCGAGAACCTATTTTAAATTTTCAGTTATTAAAGAACGCCAATCTACGCAACGCTTTTATTGTTTACTATGCTGTTCCCGGTATTTTTACGGGGGTTAATTTACTCAATATTTTTAATCTACAAGAAAATATGGGGTTCAGTGCGGCACAAACCGGGCTATTTATGGTGCTATATGCATTGGGGGCAGTAATATCAATGCTAACCGGTGGGCGCCTTTATTTGCAGATAGGAAAAAAACGATTATTTATTATTGGTATTACACTGCATAGTTTTGGTATTTTTCTGCTTTATTGGGTTTCATCTTCAAACCAGCTCAGTTTATTGATAATCGCTTATTTATTGATGGGAATGGGGGGAGGATTGAGCGCCAATACCGCACAAATTAGCTCGTTAATGGATTTCAAAGACAAAGATTTACTTCAAGGTAGCGTATTGTGGAATATTAATCGACAAGTGGCATTTAGTGTTGGCGCAGTCGTATTTATTTCTATATTTAGCTTAACGACTTTCTCTAGTGATTTATTACGCTATCAATACACCTTCCTTATTGCATCAATACTCGGGTTGCTTGCATTAATTTCAGTGATCAAGGAAAAATAAATGAGTGAAACAATGAAAAAAGCGCTGCAAAGCGTAGTGGATTTACATGTTTTAATTGAAGATGTTTTTACGGGACGAAATGACGATAAAAGCCTATCTCTTTTATTAAGCAGTTTTGATGACAACTTCAAAATGGTCACAATACAAGGTCATTGCATTGGTTTAAATGACGTCATCAAGTTATTTAGCCAGAATGTAGGAGCTCGAAAAGCCCTTACAATAGAGTGTGTTAATCTGATGCCATTACGCGAAGACAATGGTTATTGCTGGGTTCAATACCAAGAAAAACAGTTGGTTGTAGGGGGGGAAACGCTAAGAACGTCAGTTGCCTGTATTAGAGTAGAAGCGGAAAAATGCGAGTGGGTTTACTTACATGAAACTCCAGTAATGCAAAACTAGATATTGTAGTGGTGATAAAACAGCGTGATGACTGTTTTATCACCGACAAAAATACATAATTTAATAGATGATATTTATTCTCATTTTCATTGACCGTCGGTCGGTCGAGTATTATCATATTACTATGATCGATGATGAGGCATAAAAAATGAGACGGCTTTTTTTGATCCTAGCGGTTTGCTTGGGTACCTTTATGGCAACGTTAGATATCAGTATTGTAAATGTTGCACTACCTGCTATTGGGCGTGACCTCAAGGCGAATATGTCAATGCTACAATGGATTATTGACGCCTATGCGTTATGTCTGTCAGCGTTGATCCTATCTGTTGGTCCGATAAGCGACCGTTATGGGCGTAAAAAAATTTGGTTAACAGGAATTGTTATTTTTACTCTAGGATCTGCAATTTGTGCATTTTCTACTTCGCCACATATGTTGATAGCGGGGCGGGTTATCCAAGGGATCGCTGCTGCCGCCTTAATACCTGGGGCTCTTTCTATTATTACGCAAGCTTTCTCTAATGATATCGAGCGCATCAGAATTATTGGTATTTGGTCAGCGGTGAGCGCACTTTCCTTAATTATTGGCCCTATTTTAGGGGGGTTTTTAGTCGATAGCTTCAATTGGACAACGATATTCTTAATTAATATCCCGATTGGATTACTAACATTGCTGCTAGGCTGGTTAGGTATACAAGAAAGTGCGGATCCAGATAAAGCCGCATTAGATCCAATGGGACAAGTTTTAAGTATCATTGCGTTAGGTGGGTTAACCTTTGCTTTAATCGAAGCTGGAGAACACGGCTGGGGCAGTTACCTAACATTGAGTGGGTTAGTCATTGCGATTATTGCATGCATAGGGTTTATTTGGGTTGAACTTCACGTAACTCGACCACTATTACCGCTTTTTTTATTCAGAAAAAATCCTTTTTTCTTTCAATATAATATGGCGTCTTTTGCTTTAGGTTTTGCAACTTACAGTAATATATTCTTCATTGCACTATTTTTGCAAAAAGGCCAAGGGTGGGGGGCATTTGAAGCAGGGATCCGCATGGCTCCTGAGTTTATTGCCATGGCTATTTTTTCATTTTCTTTTGGTAAACTGTCTCGCCGTTTAAGCGTGCGAAACCTCATGATTTTGGGCTTTATTTTAATTGCACTGGCTTCATTATTATTAACCCGTGTGAATGCTGAAACACCTTATATTCCTATTGCGATAACCTTATTTATTTTGGGAGCCGGAATGGGGATGTCTACTCCAGCAATTGGGGCACTCGTTATGGCGAGTGTTGATAAGGCTTACTCTGGCATTGCTTCTGCGGTCATGAATGCATTGAGGCAAACAGGTATGACTCTTGGCATTGCTCTTTTAGGGACATTGATGACACATCGCGCTGTAGAGCGGCTATTACAGGACGACAAGCTGGCCACGATGTTGTCGGCACAGGAAATCGAACGTTTGATTCAAACTTCCTCGGTGATGCCATCTAACTTTATTGAGCAAGTCACACGGTCCGCTTTTGTTTCTGGTTTTAATCTGGCGATGTTAGGTAGTGCGATAGCAATAATGATGACGTTATGCCTAATGGCAAGGCATAAATCAGAAAATTAGTGAATATTGGATTAGCGGGCATAAAAAAACACCTGCCAAAGCAGGTGTTTTTAGATATAAATGAATCAATTATTCGTCAAGGAAGCTGCGTAGCACTTCTGAGCGGCTTGGGTGACGTAATTTACGCAGTGCTTTCGCTTCAATCTGACGGATACGTTCACGGGTAACATCAAACTGTTTACCAACTTCCTCAAGGGTGTGGTCAGTATTCATGTCGATACCAAAACGCATACGTAGCACTTTCGCTTCACGAGCGGTTAAACCCGCTAATACTTCGTGAGTTGCAGAGCGTAAGCTTTCTGAAGTTGCAGAATCTAAAGGCAACTCTAAAGTCGTATCTTCAATGAAATCGCCTAAATGTGAATCTTCATCATCACCAATAGGGGTTTCCATTGAAATCGGTTCTTTAGCAATTTTCAGTACTTTACGGATTTTATCTTCCGGCATCAGCATGCGTTCAGCCAGTTCTTCTGGCGATGGCTCACGGCCCATTTCTTGCAGCATTTGACGAGAGATACGGTTCAGTTTATTGATAGTTTCAATCATGTGAACCGGAATACGAATAGTACGTGCTTGGTCAGCGATTGAGCGAGTGATAGCCTGACGGATCCACCAAGTTGCATAAGTTGAGAACTTATAGCCACGGCGATATTCAAACTTATCAACGGCTTTCATCAGACCGATGTTACCTTCTTGAATCAGGTCAAGGAACTGCAAGCCACGGTTGGTATATTTCTTAGCGATAGAAATTACCAGACGTAAGTTTGCTTCAACCATCTCTTTTTTCGCACGACGAGCTTTCGCTTCACCGATAGACATACGACGGTTGATGTCTTTAACCTGCTCAATTGTCAGGCCAGTTTCTTCTTCAATTTGACGCAGTCTTTGTAGGCAACGCAGAATTTCTTCTTCAACTTCAAGTAATTTTTCTGACCAAGGCTTGTTCATTGCCTTTGCAGCAGTTAACCAAGTCTCGCTGGTTTCATTACCGCTGAATAACGTGATGAAGTTTTTCTTCGGCATTTTGCACTGCTCAACACACAATTTCATGATGGTACGCTCTTGCAAGCGAACTCTATCCATCATTTCACGCATGTTGTTGACCAGATAGTCAAACTGTTTAGGGACTAAACGGAACTCTTTGAACACTTCTGAAAGTTGTTCAATTGCCGCAGCTGTTTTTGCATCACTGCGACCATATTGTTTAATATGTTGACGTGTTTTCTCGTACTGCTCACGAAGATCAGAGAATTTCTGGCGCGCTAATTCAGGATCGATGCTGTTATCGTCCTCTTCTTCTTCCTCTTCCTCATCTTCTTCGTCATCATCTTTATCAAGCTCTTCTTGTGGTAATTCAGAGCCGACGTGAGTTGCAGTTGGTGCGAGATCTTCTTCTGCGTTGGGATCAACGAAACCAGTGATTAAATCAGATAAACGGCTTTCACCTGCTTCAACACGGTCATATTGTTCCAGAAGATAGGTAATCGCTTCAGGGTATTCAGCGACAGAACACTGAACCTGATTGATACCATCTTCGATACGTTTAGCTATGTCGATTTCACCTTCACGGGTGAGAAGTTCGACGGTTCCCATTTCACGCATATACATGCGGACAGGGTCGGTTGTACGGCCGATTTCACTTTCAACACTGGACAGCACTTGTGCAGCGGCTTCTGCTGCATCTTCATCAGTATCGGAAGTATTTTCAGCCAAAATTAAATCATCGGCATCAGGTGCTTCTTCCATGACCTGGATGCCCATGTCATTAATCATCTGAATGATATCTTCGATTTGATCTGAATCGACGATATCTTCCGGCAGATGGTCGTTGACCTCAGCATAGGTTAAGTAACCTTGCTCTTTACCCTTGGTTACGAGTAGCTTAAGCTGCGACTGCGGGTTTTGCTCCATAAGACGGTATCCACACTTCTGAGTATTTAGATTGGTGTCGGTCGGCGAAACATTCGGCCAACAAGAACATACAAAGGGAACATTTATTATTTGCTACGCCCTTTATTTTTCGTAGCATTTTACAGGCATCTGCCTTGTGTTTATCGGCACTTAAGCCGTTTAAAATACTAATTCTGTTTTGGGTTGATACTATGTTTTCACTCTAGAGAGAGTGATTAAGCGGACTTCTTCGCGCTCTTCTGGGGTCAGCCCTTCAGTTCGTTCTTTTGCTATCAAGTAGTCAAAACGTTCGTCGAGTGCGCTGTTAAATAGATGGTTTAAGGCATCTATAAAAGTATTTTCCGCTATCTCCTCTATTTCTATATCGTTCCACGTTGCTAGTTTTTCAAGCTGTTTCGCAAATTTATTATCACGATAACGCTCTAGCAACTGCCCAGTTGACATTCCGGGGGTGGAACGGCAGACATCGACCAATTCCTGAAATAGAGAAAGCCCCGGCATTTGAATATGGGCAATTCCCTCTAATGAGGGAACAAGTTCCGAAAAGTTCGGATTCTGTACCAACAGCGCGATAAGTATTCGCATTGTGGTTGGTTTTAATTTGGGTGCCTGATAGTTAACTTGTTCTGTACTCTCTCTATCAATCATAGCAAGAACTTGAGAAATATCCGGTATACCAATAAAATTTCCTAGCTCTTGTGCCATATAAAGGCGCAGTGTTTCACCAGGTATTTGTTTAATCAAAGGGATAGCCAGTTTACTAAATTTTGCTTTCCCTTCTTGCGTTTTTAAATCTACCTGCGGCACAAGTGAATCAAATAAAAAAGCAGAAAGGGTTTGAGCATCTTTCATGCGTTGCTCAAAAGCGTCTTTGCCTTCTTTTCGAACTAATGAATCAGGGTCTTCACCGTCTGGTAAAAACATAAAGCGCAATTGACGACCGTCAGTCAGATAAGGCAGTGCTGTTTCAAGTGCTCGCCATGCCGCTTCTCGGCCAGCGCGGTCGCCATCATAACAGCAAATAACCGTATCTGTTGAACGATAAAGTAACTGAATATGTTCTGAGGTTGTTGATGTGCCAAGTGAAGCAACCGCATAGCGGATATCGTATTGAGCAAGTGCAACAACGTCCATATAACCTTCAACTACCAGTAATTTTGATAATTCATTACTGTTTTGTGTTGCTTCATAGAGGCCAAATAACTGACGGCCTTTATGGAAAATATCTGTTTCGGGGGAGTTTAAGTATTTAGGGAGAGCATCTCCTAATACGCGCCCACCGAAGGCAATCACACGACCGCGTCTATCCCGAATTGGGAACATGACACGCTCTCTAAAGCGGTCATAGACTCGGCCATTATCATTTGTCACTAACATGCCTGCATCATCAAGCTGTTTGCGACTTTCTGGGTTTACAGCGAATTTTTTGAGCAAATTGTCCCAGCCCGCAGGGGCAAAACCAATCGAAAAATGCTCAATAATTTCGGCAGTTAAACCACGTTGGCTTAAATACTCTTTCGCTTTATTAGCCGAAGAATGACTTAAGGCAGCACAGTAAAATTGATTAATTCTTTCCATCAACTGATATAAATTTTGCCGTTGATGAAGTTCTATTTGGCTTGAACCTGTTCCTTTTTCGTAAGGGACATCAAGGCCATGTAGTGCAGATAATTCTTCAATGGCTTCAACAAAATCGAGTTTGTCATAGTTCATCAAAAAATCGATAGCGTTGCCATGAGCACCACAACCAAAACAGTAATAAAATTGTCTTTCACCATTTACGGTAAAAGAAGGTGTTTTTTCATTATGGAACGGGCAACAAGCGTGATGATTTTTACCCTGTTTTTTTAACGGGACTTTTGCATCGACTAAATCAATGATGTCGGTTCTTGCTAACAAGTCATTGATAAATGAACGCGGAATTCGTCCAGCCATAAGCCTCTTTTTCGCCTGTTGATGAACGATAATAAGCCGCGCTTCCTTTAGGAAAGCACGGCCTTTAACTGCTTAGCTATTTACTACTACAAAAACTGGAGTGACTACAAGAGAAACTAAAGTTTTGTATTAGCTATCGTCTACAATGAATGCGGCTTTCACCGCAAACAATTAGTACAGACGAGTACGGCGTGCGTTTTCGCGAGCCAGTTTCTTAGCGTGACGCTTTACAGCTGATGCTTTAGCGCGTTTACGTTCAGTCGTTGGTTTTTCATAGAATTCACGACGACGAACTTCAGCTAAAACACCTGCTTTTTCACAGGAACGTTTGAAACGACGCAGTGCAACGTCGAATGGCTCGTTTTCACGTACTTTAATTACCGGCATGTGCCTCTCACCTCAATAGAAATCGGTTTGTTGCTGGTACTGATTCACCAGCCTTCATTTAAAATGGTGCGGAATTTTACTTCAATGAGTACGGGTTTGTAAAGTGCCGTATAAAATTGAATCACACAAGATTACCTGATTTGCAGTTCATTTGATGAAAAAGCAAACAAAACCAGATAATAATGAGAATTAGCCACACGAAATTTTTTATTACAGGGGACTGATTATAGACTATACAGTCAGGAAAGTCAGCCTTTTGACAACATTAATTACGCGATTGAACGAAAATAGTGATAGACTTGCGGTTATGCAATAAACAAGGGTAGTGCAATGCGTGTTTTAGGTATCGAAACCTCTTGCGATGAAACTGGTATCGCAATCTATGATGATGAGCATGGCTTATTAGCCAATCAATTATACAGCCAAATTAAAGTTCATGCAGACTACGGTGGTGTCGTGCCTGAATTGGCTTCACGCGATCATATTCGTAAAACAGTGCCGTTAATTCAAGCAGCATTGAAAGAAGCCAATTTAACAAGCCAAGACATCGACGCAGTGGCCTATACTGCGGGTCCAGGTTTGGTTGGGGCTTTAATGGTTGGCGCAACAGTAGGGCGTTCATTAGCTTTTGCATGGAATGTTCCCGCCGTGGCCGTTCACCATATGGAAGGCCATTTATTGGCACCGATGTTAGAAGAGAAAAGCCCTGAATTTCCTTTTGTCGCGTTACTGGTTTCTGGTGGGCATACTCAGCTTATCAGTGTGACGGGAATTGGTGAGTATGAGCTGCTAGGCGAATCCATCGATGACGCAGCAGGCGAAGCGTTTGATAAAACAGCAAAACTATTAGGTTTAGACTACCCTGGTGGCCCAGTGTTATCTCGCATGGCGGAGCAGGGTACTGCGGGTCGTTTTGTGTTTCCTCGCCCAATGACCGACAGACCAGGGCTGGATTTCAGCTTCTCAGGACTAAAAACCTTTGCAGCCAATACCATCCGTGAAAATGCGGATGACGACCAAACCCGTGCGGATATTGCGAGAGCCTTTGAAGATGCTGTGGTAGATACCTTGGCAATTAAATGCAAACGTGCTTTAGAACAAACTGGTTTTAAACGTTTGGTGATGGCGGGGGGCGTTAGTGCTAATCGCGCACTTAGAGCTAAAATGGAAGACGTTCTCAAACAGCGTGGCGGTGAAGTTTTTTATGCACGCCCTGAATTTTGTACGGATAACGGCGCAATGATCGCGTTGGCGGGGCTTATTCGCCTTAAAGGTGGAACCTCGACAGGGCTTGGGGTGACGGTTCGCCCACGTTGGCCTTTGGCAGAATTGCCACCGTTAGAAAAATAGTGTTGTTGGTGTACTCCTATTTTTGTAAAAGGGCTGGGATAACAGCCCTTTGTTATTCAGTTAAGTACTAATGTAAAATAACGACCGCATCTTCCAGCCGGCTTGACCGTTCTTTTACCATCTTCGATGTCTCTGTGCTTTGTTCTACCAGTAATGTGCTTTGTTGTGTGATAGTTTCGAGCTCACTGACTGCTTGGGTAATATCGGCTATCCCTGCCGCTTGTTCAGAGGTCGCTTGGCTAATATGGGTGATCAATTGCGTGACGTTTTGTATTTGGTCAACAATCTCCTTCATGGTATCCCCTGCCGTATGGACTTGATTTTTCCCTGAATTGACTTTCTTTTCACAATCATTAATTAATTCGCGAATATCATTCACCGCGCTTGCACTGCGGCTTGCTAGGCTACGAACTTCATTTGCGACAACGGCAAAGCCTTTGCCTTGTTCACCTGCTCGTGCGGCTTCTACCGCGGCATTTAACGCAAGTATATTGGTTTGAAATGCGATGTCTTTAATCACGTCAGTGATGGAGTTAATTTTGCTGGTGCTGCTGACAATTTCATCCATGGTATCTACAACGGCTTCCATCATGGCGCCCCCATTCACTGCTGTTTTGCTCGTTGTATTCGAAAGTTGGTCAACTTGAATCGTGTTATCAGCATTCATTTTTACGGAAACGGCCATTTGGTTCATTGTTGCAACGGTTTGTTGCATATAGCCGACGGTTTGCTGAGTGTGAGTTTCTAATTCGCGACAATCGGAGACTAAAGATTCACTGCCTTTGCGAACGTTATCAACTTGTTCGGAGACATCTTTGATTAACCAACGGCAAATTAGCCCAAGTTGCCCGATAGAACGTAATATTAAGCCAATTTCGTCTGTGCGCTGCATATGGTTAACGCTATGTCGATTTCCTCGTGCAATACCAAGTGCCTGTTTGGTCATGTTTTCCAGTGGAGTTGCTAGCATTTTTTCAAGTATCACATTACCTGCCAATAGTATGATAAATGTACAGGCACTCATCAGCAGTAGAGGTGCGTTTGGCTGCAAAATAAAGCTAGCCGTAATGAGCCAAAGAATAAATAAAAGACTCATGATGAGTCGGATACGTGAACGTGTTGAATATGTTGAAAAGTGAAATGGTAATTTTTTAGAAAGCACAATCCCCTTAAAAATTTTTTGTTGGCTTTTATTTTCATTCATTGCTGCATAGAGCGGTTCTACCGTTGCAATTTCTTGGCGTGTTGCTCGAGTTCGAATGGACATATAGCCTGTAATAACACCTTTGCGCTCCACTGGGACAATATTGGCTCGAACCCAGTAGTGGTCACCATTTTTCCGCCGATTTTTCACAATGCCAGTCCAGGGTTCTCCTTTTTTAAGTGTTGCCCACATGTCGGCAAAAGCTTCTTTGGGCATATCCGGATGGCGGATAATATTGTGTGGACGTGTTAATAATTCATCTAATTCATAGCCACTAACCTGCACAAAGAAATCATTAGCGTGAACAATGTTTCCTTGCAAATCGCTGGTTGTCATTAATGTGATATTTTCATCTAACACATATTCATTTTGAGTGATATAAGGAGTTCTGCTCATTATAAATACCATTATTATTGTTTAATTTTCCTTTTATATAGTCGACAGTTTTTAAATATTCCTTAGTAATAAATTTGCAATAATTTAACTTTTTTTTAAAAGTGTGCGCTAGTTATGGCAAAAATGTAACGTAGCACAAATTGCTACCAGTACAGTTTTAAGGAGGGATATCACGCTGTTGTTATCAATGGAGTTTTTTAGGAAATTTTAAACAAGGTAAATAGCATAAAAAAGAGCTGAAATCAGCTCTTCTTAGGGAAAATCAAATGTCACCATTAGTCGTCGAGTTCTTGTTCTTTAGCTTCTTGGGCTATTTCTTTATTGGTTTTTCGTTTTTTATTTTTCAGTTTTTGCCAAATACGACTTTCTTGACCACGCCAAAGGCGCTGTATATTACCGTGATGGCGAACTAACACTAAACAAGATAGCATAGCGACCGGGAAGGTGAATTCAGGTTTAAACCACCAAACATAAAAGGGGGCAAGTAAGGCGCTGACAATCGCTCCTAGTGACGAATAACCACTAAGCAACACCGTCAGTAACCATGTTCCTGCGACTAAACCAGAAAGATCCCAACCAATAGCAGCAATTGAACCAAATGCGGTTGCTACCCCTTTTCCGCCTTTGAAGCGAAAGAAAATGGGATATATGTGGCCAAGACAGGCTGCAATTGCAACAAAGCCAAGATAGAATGGTTGCACATTTAAATAATAAGCAAGCCAAACTGGGATCATCCCTTTTAATACGTCACAAATGAGTACTCCGGCAGCGGCTGCTTTACCGCCTACACGTAATACGTTAGTTGCACCAGGGTTACCAGAGCCGTGTTGACGGGGGTCGGGTAGTCTCGCCAAACGACAGATCAGTATCGCACTCGAAACTGAGCCGCAAAGATAGGCGAAGATTATCATGCCAAGCGCGGTTGCACTCATAGCTAGCTCCAAAAACGGTTAAGGCCATAAATTCACTTCAGTCTTGGATAATACGCATATTTTTGCTGAAGTGGTATCAATTCAGTACATAAATGAGAAAATGACGTGATGGATATCGTATTTATTGAGCAATTATCAGTCATCACCACGATTGGTGTATATGACTGGGAACAAGGTATTGAACAAAAACTCGTGCTCGATATCGAAATGGGATGGGACAATAAACAGGCCGCGATGAGCGATAATGTTGAATTTTGCTTAGATTACGAAAAAGTGACTAATTGTATTGTTGAGCACCTAGAGAACAATAAATTTGCGTTAGTTGAGCGAGTGGCGGAAGAAGTTGCCCAATTATTGATGGGAAGATTCAAAATGCCATGGGTAAGGCTAAGAGTATCTAAGCCGGGGGCTGTCGCCAGAGCACACAATATGGGTGTCTTGATAGAAAGAGGCACAAAAACCGTTTAACTGTTTAAATAATTGCTGGCGGTATTGAATCGCCAGCAATACGTATTTATACATGAGGCACGATTATTTGTTGTTGCTGCCAGTTGGCGATAGCCTCAATACGTTGTCGGGTGAGTTCTTGGCGAATTTCAGGGCCTTGAAAACCTTGCTCAACAATAGGTTTGACCTCAACTGATTGTGCAATGGAAAAAGCTTGTCTGAAATACTGCCCTTGTGGGTAAGCCTGCTGCTCAAGGCCTAATCGACCTCTAGCATCCGCTTCGCTGATTAAACTCAGTTGTTCAATACGTTCTGGTTTACGCCAACTATCAAGTCCATCAAAAATCGCAACTAGATCATTAGCATATAATTTATTGATAACATGGATTTTATCATGATATCGTGCCGCTAGACGAGCTAAGTCACGAGCCGTGGTTGGTACTTTTAATCTTGCACAGAGTGCTTCTATTAATGGAATACCCGCTTCACCGTGGTTTGGATGGCTTGGCCAAATATCGGGTGGTGTCAGAGCCTTGCCTAAATCATGGCACAATGCGGCAAAGCGAATATCCACATCCTTAGATAAGCGGGAAATCACTTTCAGTACCATTAGAGTGTGGATACCTGTATCAATTTCAGGGTGCCATTTTTCAGGGGCCGGAATGCCAAATAGCGCATCAATTTCAGGAAAAAGTACAGTTAAAGCACCGCATTGGCGTAAGACGTCAAAATACACCTGGGGAGAATTTGATTTCAGCGCTTTTTCTGTTTCCGTCCAAACTCGCTCGGCGGTGAGATGAGATAACTCCCCTGTAGCGGCCATCGTTTGCATTAAGGCGAGTGTTTCTGGTGCGATAGTAAAACCATGCTCAAAGTAGCGAGCGGCAAAACGTGCAACCCGTAAGACCCGTAGAGGGTCTTCAGAAAACGCATCGGAAACATGGCGTAAAATGCGCTTATCGAGATCAATGACACCGTGGTATGGGTCAATAATTTCACCTGACTCACTTTGTGCTATCGCATTAATCGTTAAATCACGACGCAGTAAATCATCTTCGATAGTGACATCCGGTGCGCTATAGCAGCTAAAACCGGTATAGCCTGCACCAATTTTACGTTCTGTTCGGGCTAAAGCGTATTCTTCATGGGTTTTTGGGTGCAAAAAAACAGGAAAATCTTTTCCGACTTGTTGAAAACCTTGCGATAGCATTGCCTCGGGGGTTGCGCCAACCACCACGTAGTCTCTGTCTGAAATAGGCAGCCCAAGCAGTTGGTCACGTACTGCTCCACCCACGAGATATACTTTCATTTGAATGGCCTCAATTACATCCAGCCGTCATTACGTTTTTTACGACGTGGAATAATGTGCGGTAAAATTAGGCCTAAAATTAAGCCAACACCAGCAACACCACCACCATACATAAACCATTGTAAGATCAATTCGCGACGGCGATCGTCTAAGTTAACTTCTGCAATTTCCAGCTTCTTACCTGACTTGATCAACTCGTTTTTTAATTTTTCATTTTCAGCTTTCAGTTGGCTGACGATATTGTCATTATCAGCGACTTTTTGCTGCATATCAGCCGTTCGTGTATTCCACGTGCTGTCAATATTGTCGAGCTGTTGGCGTAGTTTTTGGTTCTCAGCTTCAAGTTCTGGAATTCGGGTTTTCATACTTGGCGTATTGCTGAGTTGGTCAACGGGTAACCAGACCGTTTTGCCTTTTTCATCACGGACTTGTGCGAACTTGTTATCTGTGGAGAGCAATTCAACCGCTTCCCCGGCATTGAGCGTGCCTACAATACGATATTTTGTGCCAGGTCCACTATGAACGTATGTGGATAAATCATCTGACACATAACGTTTTTCTGCTGCATGTGAATTTAAGGAAAGGCCTAGCCCCATGATTGAAATTAATAATAATGGAATTTTTCGCATGGTATTTACAGTCTTTTGATGGTGAGTGAGTTTTATATTATTTGAATATTAATGAGTAAAGTGTAAGGGTGCAAACCCTAAACGCAGATGTCTCTACACTCTAAAGGAGAATGAGAACTATCCTAACTGTCTAAATTACCCTTATTTTTACTCTATTTTCAATATAACTCACTGAAAGAAATATGACAGGTAGAATTTTTGATTCCCATACAGATTCTTTTCTCAGCTTAGCTCGATTGGGGTAATATGAGAGAAGTGAAATAATTAAATAAGGATATGTATGAGCCACGTAGAGGTTGAACTCAAACTTGCCGCTAAGAGTTCCGCAATAGAGGCTGTACGGCAGTGTCTATCGACATTGTCTCACCAATACAGTGAGCCGATGAAGTTAACTAATATCTACTTTGATACGGCAAATAAGCAGCTACGTCAGTGGGATATGGGCTTACGCATCCGAGGTTGTGATGGTCGTTATGAAATGACCATGAAAACAGCAGGGCAGGCGATTGGCGGTTTACACCAACGGCCTGAATATAATGTTGACATTGATTCGCCAGAGCTTGATTTAGCTGCATTACCCGCTGAAATTTGGCCCGAAGGAACTGATATTTCTCAGCTTCAGCCTGAATTGAATATCCTCTTTAGCACTAATTTTACCCGTGAAAAATGGTTAGTGACTTTTGAAGATAGCGAAATAGAAGTGGTTTTTGATCAAGGCGAAATTTCCTCAGGCGCAAAGGATTTGCCTATTCAAGAGTTTGAATTAGAGCTCAAAAAAGGCTTTATTGCTGATGTACTTAATTTAGCAAAGAAATTTGCAGATATCGATGGTCTGCATTTGTCATCACTTAGCAAAGCTGCGCGCGGATATTCATTGTTATCGCCGCCAACAGAACCATTAACTCGCCCAGACTCGTTGTTTGACTATGAAGAGCAACCTCTCGAAAAGTCATTAACTCATATGCAATTACTTTGTCAACAGCATGAAGCCTATTGGCTAGCCAATGGCAGCAATGCGCGCCAAGGCTTTAGTGAGTTTTTACGCTTTGTTCAGGCATTTTTAGTTCATTACCAAAATTCAGCGCCTCATTTTATTCATGACACTCCGCTAGAGCAATTACGTTCAGATATTGCCGATGAAGCGGTTAGCGCTGACGATTTTTGCTATAGCAGCCAGTGGTTAAAATGTAAATTAGCCTTTATCCAATGGTTAAGTGCTTTAACCTATCAAGAAGCCCATTAAGGTACTGATAACATGCATGCTTTTCCTGAATTATTGCAAAGCCAAGGTGAACGCGTTTTAAGCCAATTAGCAGAACAAGCGAATGAATTATTACCGTTAAATGAACAAGAAATTCAAGTGCTTACTTTTAGTGATTTTGTGTTAAAGCAGGTATTGGCACATTCTCGGTTTTTACTTGAAATTCGCTCTCAACCACCCAAAGCCGATGAATGGAAAAGTTATGCGTCATGGTTAGCTCAAGACTTGTCATCTGTTAACAACGAAGAGCACTTGATGCAAGTGCTGCGCTCATTTCGTCATCATATGTTAGTGCGCTGCGCATGGATGCAAGTACTGGAAATAAGCTCGCAAAAAGAAACGATTTATCAGCTCAGTGTATTGGCGGAAACCTTGGTTGTTGCGGCGCGCGACTGGTTGTATCAAGAATATCGTCAGTTATGGGGAACGCCTTGTAATGTAGAAGGAAAACCTCAGCCGCTATTGATTTTAGGAATGGGAAAATTAGGGGGCAGAGAGCTCAATTTTTCTTCAGATATTGATCTGATTTTTGCATACCCAGAAAATGGGGTTACCCAAGGTGGCAAAAAAGAGTTAGATAACGCGCAATTTTTTACCCGTTTAGGGCAAAAATTAATTCGTGTACTTGATCAAGTGACTGAGTATGGTTTTGTCTATCGGGTCGATATGCGTTTGCGGCCATTTGGTGATAGCGGGCCGCTGGTTTTTAGCTTTTCCGCGCTTGAGGACTATTACCAAGAACAAGGGCGCGATTGGGAACGCTACGCGATGGTTAAAGCTCGTATTATGGGCGCTGATAGCCTCCATTATGAGGAGTGTTTGCGAAAACTTTTGCGTCCTTTCGTCTATCGTCGCTATATTGACTTTAGCGTGATCCAATCCTTACGCAATATGAAAAATATGATTGAGCGGGAGGTTCGGCGCCGTGGTTTGGTCAATAACATCAAATTAGGGGCTGGAGGCATTCGTGAAGTTGAATTTGTTTCACAGGTTTTCCAGTTAATTAGAGGGGGACGGGAACCTGTTTTACAGTCACAATCCTTATTTTCAACGTTACAAGGCATCCGAGAACTCGCATTATTAACCGAAGATCAAGTTAATATTCTGCAAGATAGCTACCTTTTCTTGCGTAGAGCCGAAAATTTACTGCAAAGTATCGATGACCAACAGACACAAACTCTCCCTGAAGATGCTTTAAACCAAGCGCGTTTAGCGTGGGGAATGGGGTTTGCTGATTGGCCTGCATTTTATCAGGTTTTGAGTCAGAAAATGGCGGCAGTGCATCAAATATTTACTGAGCAAATAGGCCAGGAAGATGACACTGAGAACAATGATGTATTTGATGAAATCTACATCACATTATGGCAAAGTGAATTATCAAAAGAAGAATTAGCCACCTATTTACCGTCTAAAAATGAAGAGATTGCACAACGCATTATTCATGGCATAGTGATGTTCCGTCATGACCTCAATAAACGCACAATTGGCCCTCGTGGACGGGATGTACTTGATGAATTAATGCCTAAATTATTGGCTAAAGTCGGTGAGCGTGATGATGCAGGACAAGTTATTGAGCGTATCACACCACTGTTATTGAGCATTGTTAGCCGCACAACTTACCTAGAGCTAATGCTTGAATTTGATGAAGTTTTGACGCACGTTATTCGCCTATGTGCGGCTTCACCAATGATAGCAGAGCAGTTAGCCCGTCACCCATTGTTACTTGATGAATTGCTCGATCCTCAATCGTTATACCAACCTCTACCATTAACCGCTTACCGTGACGAGTTGCGCCAATATTTAATGCGCGTTCCTGAAGATGACGAAGAACAACAACTGGAAGCATTACGTCAATTCAAACAAGCCCAGTTATTGCGTATCGCTGCTGAAGATATTTCAGGTGTTTTACCCGTAATGAAAGTCAGTGATCATCTGACTTATCTCGCCGAGGCGATTATTGATGCGGTAGTACACCAAGCATGGCAAAAAATGGTAAAACGTTATGGTGAGCCAGCACATCTAGCGCAAAGTGACAAAAAACAATATGGGTTTGCGGTATTAGGTTATGGAAAGCTAGGCGGCTGGGAATTGGGCTATGGCTCTGACTTAGATCTCGTTTTTCTTTTTGATTGCCCTTTAGATGTGGTTACCAATGGTGAACGCTCCATTGATGCACGCCAATTTTACTTACGTGTTGCTCAGCGCATTATCCACTTGTTTAGCACTCGAACACCTTCAGGCGTGTTGTATGAAGTTGATGCGCGGCTCAGGCCTTCCGGTGAGTCAGGGATGTTAGTCAGTACGATACAATCATTTGATGATTACCAAAAAAATGAGGCTTGGACATGGGAGCATCAAGCGCTCATACGAGCCCGAATGGTATTTGGTGATGAGGATTTACAACGGCAATTTATACAGACTCGCCACGAAACTCTGTGTATGCCAAGAGACCCTCACACTTTGCAGCAGCAAGTGCGTGATATGCGGTTGAAAATGCATCAGCACTTAGGAAGCCATCAAGCCAATGAGTTCGATTTAAAAGCCGATCCCGGTGGGATCACTGATATTGAATTTATCGCACAATACTTAGTTTTACGTTTTGCCACAGTAAATAATGTGTTAACCCGTTGGTCCGATAATGTGCGTATTTTCGAGTTGATGGCGCAATATGGCTTTATGCCAGAAGATGAAGCGAATGTCTTAACTCAAGCGTATGTTACGATGCGTAATGAACTTCATCACTTAGCATTACAATCATTGCCAAGCCGTGTTGAAATGACCCAATTTACTCAACAACGTGAACAAGTTTTAGCGAGTTGGCAAAAATGGCTTGAGGAATAAGGAATAAACGCATTTTATTTAGCTAAATAGCGCAATATGCTAGTATTGTTGCTAATTATTATCAGATTTCCTTTTTAAAACTGGAGTGCAGGATGAAAGTAACTCTTCCGGATTATAAACAAGCCGGTGTGCTGGTGGTTGGTGATGTTATGTTAGACCGTTATTGGCATGGTCCTGCAAACCGTATTTCGCCAGAGGCCCCTGTTCCGGTCGTTAAAGTCACGATGGTAGAAGAGCGTCCCGGTGGTGCGGCTAACGTCGCGATGAACATTGCCTCGTTAGGGGCAAATTCACGTCTTGTCGGGTTAACTGGGATTGATGACGCGGCAAAAGCACTGACTGAAAACTTAAATGCGGTGCAGGTGCGTTGTGATTTTGTCGCTATTCCAACCCATCCAACGATTACTAAATTACGTGTACTTTCACGTAATCAGCAACTTATCCGTCTTGATTTTGAAGAAGGTTTTGACAATGTTGATGTCGCACCTGTGTTGGAACGCATTGAACAGGCGTTACCTCATATTGGTGCTCTGGTGTTATCTGATTACGCGAAAGGGGCATTAACTCATGTTGAGAAGATGATAGCGCTTGCCAACAAGGCCAATGTTCCCGTCTTGATTGACCCGAAAGGCAACAATTTCGAACGTTACCGCGGGGCAACATTACTAACGCCAAATATGTCTGAGTTTGAAGCGATTGTTGGGCCATGTAAAAACAATCAAGACGTTGAAGAAAAAGGCATGAAGCTGCTTCAGTCATTGGAGCTTAAGGCACTGTTAATTACGCGCTCAGAACAAGGTATGAGCTTAATTCGTCGTGATGAAGCGCCATTGCATTTACCGACTCAGGCGCAAGAAGTGTTTGACGTAACAGGAGCCGGGGACACCGTAATCGGCGTACTTGCAGCATCTATTGCATCTGGCCGGCCATTACATGAAGCCTGCGCATTGGCTAATGCCGCAGCAGGCGTGGTCGTGGGTAAATTAGGGACCTCCACGGTTTCGCCAATTGAATTGGAAAATGCCATTCGTGGCCGTGCTGACACCGGGTTTGGTGTGATGACCGAAAGTGAATTGAAACAAGCCGTTGCGAATGCAAGGCAGCGCGGTGAGCGTGTGGTGATGACGAATGGTTGTTTTGATATTCTCCATGCAGGTCATGTGTCGTATTTAGCCAATGCACGTAAATTGGGAGACCGTCTGATTGTGGCTGTAAATAGCGACGCATCGACACGCCGCTTAAAAGGTGAAACACGTCCCGTCAACCCACTGGAGCAACGTATGACCGTTCTAGGGGCGTTAGGCGCGGTGGATTGGGTCGTGGCTTTTGAAGAAGACACGCCGCAACGCTTAATCGCAGAAGTACTGCCAGACATCTTAGTTAAAGGGGGGGATTACCGCCCTGAAGAGATAGCGGGCAGTGCGGAAGTGTGGGCCGCGGGAGGCGAGGTCAAAGTACTTAACTTTGAAGATGGTATCTCAACAACCAATATTATCAAAAATATTATGAAAACCAGCTAATTTATTATTAGCTATAAAAAAAACCTCACTATGGAACTTCAAGCCAAGTGAGGTTTTTATTTGTCTAGAATTAGTTTGACGTCAATTGTTGACGTCATATTTTTTTTAAATTGTGATATCACAATATGACGTCATGGAATAGACGATGATAAAAATGAGGGAACTGAGTTCCAAGCACCGTAAACGATGGTGGATATACTCACAATTCCACCAAAGTCAGGGATCAAATGGGGTGATGTAACAAGTCTAGTTGAGCATTTCGGCGGTGCTATAAAGTATGGAAGTGGTTCACGTCGCAGGTTTGTTTTACAAGGTTCTTTATTTCTGACACATCAGCCTCATCCAGGGAATACATTGGATAAAGGCGCTGTGAATGGTTTACGTGAGTGGCTAGAAAATACGATAGGGGTGGAATATGATTAAAAGCAGTAATGTGATGACGATAGACGGTCACCCTGCATCAGTTATCTATGATGCTGAAATTAAAGCCTTTCGTGGCAAATTTTTAGATGTCAGTGGTTACTGTGATTTTGTAGCTGATAGCATTGAAGGGTTAAAAAAAGAAGCTCGTATTTCTTTGGCGGAATATATTGCAGTTTGCAAAGAAGAAGGAATTGATCCGTTCAAAGAACAAGAAACAGTAAAATCATTTACGTTACGTTACCCGAGCCGTTTAGAAGCATATTTAAATGCAGCGACAGCAGCTTATAATATTTCGAAAAATCAGTATATTGTCGAATTGATTGAACGAGAATTGTTGTCTGACTCGGTGGTAAAATAACGTCAAAAGTGACCCTTATGATTAGGCGTCACTTTTAATTTTTAGGTTACTGTGTGTTTTTTTCTTCGCTAAAGTGAGCTTCGAGTGCGCTAACACGTTGTTCCATTTTCGCTAATTTTTCGCGGGTACGTAATAAAACTTGAGTTTGAATATCAAATTCTTCACGGCTGACTAAGTCTAATTTACCCAGTTGTGATTGTAATAGTGAACGCAGTTTTTTATCGAAATCTTCACCTAAATCACGTACGCCTTGCGGTAAAGCGCCTTGAATTTGGCGGGCAACTTGTTCAATTTTTTTCGGATCGAGCATTCGCGGGTCCTTCAGTTAATCAAGATAATATTAAGTGTAGTGTAATACCTCTTTTCGCCTTGTGCTAGCTCGAATTAGTTAGTGAAAAGGCCTCGTTGTATTATCTGTGACGAAAGCAGCTTGCTATTCGTCTAAGGTAGTGAAATTAACCGTGATAACTCTAAGTTTTTATTCATGTTTTTTGACTAAAAGTGTGAGTCATTCGCCAATTTTGATTATCAACGTTGCGAACTTGAATTATTGGCGTTATATTAATTGCGTATATCTCAGGGCGGGGTGAAAGTCCCCACCGGCGGTAAACATGCATCACGCATGAAGCCCGCGAGCGCTTTACCATTTTGTGGTAAAGGTCAGCAGACCCAGTGTGAATCTGGGGCCGACGGTTATAGTCCGGATGGGAGAGAATTAACTGTATCTGCATGTTTGTGCTGTTACGCACAATAGTGTTCTACATACCTGAATAGGTAAAAGCCTGTTGTTGGCTATTTATATATTCACCATTTCTCGTATTCCTAAGACTGCCTTGATTCTGGTAACTAGTTAATAACTATTTAAGAGGTTTTTTACCATGGATCATTCGCTACTTTCTGTATTCGGTAATCCTATCGAGCGTGTTGAAAATGCTATCGAGGCTTTACGCCAAGGTAAGGGTGTTCTTGTTCTTGATGATGAAGATCGTGAGAACGAGGGCGATTTAATTTTTGCTGCAGAAACCATGACCGCTGAGCAGATGGCATTTACCATTCGTTATAGCAGTGGGATCGTATGTCTTTGTATCACTGAAGAACGTCGCAAGCAGCTCGAATTACCAATGATGGTGGAAAATAACACCAGCCAAAACCAAACGGGTTTTACGGTAACCATCGAAGCGGCAAAAGGCGTGACAACAGGTGTTTCTGCGGCGGATCGTATCACCACTATTCGTGCTGCTATTGCTGATAGTGCGGTTCCTGCCGACCTAAATCACCCAGGCCATGTTTTCCCATTACGTGGGCGTGATGGTGGGGTATTAGCGCGTCGTGGCCATACTGAAGCGTCTATCGACCTTGCAACTCTAGCGGGTTTCAAACCTGCCGGTGTGCTGTGTGAGTTGACTAATGATGATGGCTCTATGGCTCGCACCCCTGAAGTGGCAGCATTTGGTAAGCAGCATGGTTTGACGGTTGTGACAATTGAAGATTTAGTGCAGTACCGTCTTCAGTCCGAGAAGAAAGCGAGCTGATCCTCGTCATATTTCGAGGAAGAGTTCTAGATAGAGATTTTGATAAGTTTAAATATTAATAGGCTAAAATAAGCTAACTTATTTAAATTATTGATAGTACGTTAAGCATATAGAATGTTATTAAGGCCACTGAGTTGCACACCTCGTGGCCTTTTCAATTTTTTTGATGATCATACTCACAATTAGCCCACTGTGTTTTTAACAGGAAAGCGTATGCTGTAGGAAGAAACTAATTGAGTTGGAGTTGAAATCATCATGTCACTAAATACTTCAGTGGTAAAAAATAAGATCCCTGCCATTTTTATTGGTCATGGTAGCCCCATGAACGCAATTGAGGATAATCCTTATACCCAAGCGTGGGAGAAACTCGGTAAAGCTTTACCTCGACCAAGTGCAATTTTGGTAATTTCAGCCCACTGGTATACGCGTGGAACCGCAGTTACTTCGATGTTAAAACCGAAAACGATTCATGATTTTGGTGGGTTCCCCGAAGCATTGTACCAAATCGAATATCCTGCCCCCGGTTCGCCTGAATTAGCTCAGCAAGTTGCCTCATTATTAGCCCCTGAGCCAATTTACCTTGATGAACAAGAGTGGGGATTAGACCATGGTACGTGGGAAATTTTGGTACGTATGTATCCAGAAGCCGATATCCCCGTAATCCAATTAAGTATCGATGGTAGCAAGCCTGCTACTTGGCACTATGACCTTGGAAAAAAACTATCCGTTCTAAGGGATGAAGGTGTATTGATTATGGGGAGTGGCAATGTTGTACACAATTTACGGGCGATGAATTGGCAAAATTCCCATGCTGAGCCATACCCGTGGGCAGTATCTTTTGAGAAATTTGTGTATGACAACCTGAAAAGTCATGAAACGCCACATCCACTAGCTAGCGGATTGGAACGTGAAGATGGCAAATTATCGAACCCATCACCAGAACATTACTTGCCTATTTTACCAATTTTAGGCACTTGGGATGGTCAAGAAGAGATTAGTACACCGATTGAAGGAATTGTGTCGGCATCGCTAAGTATGTTGTCTATTCAGGTAGGATAAATTTTTCTGCAATACAATTGCTTTATAAAAAAGCCCAAATCATATTGTTATGTTTGGGCTTCATTTTTAGCTTTAAGTATGATTAGTCGACGATCGTATGTGGATAAAAACGTGATAAATCTTGAGTGATCAATTCTTTGTCTTCACGAATACAGATCCCCGCAGGTTGATCATTCACCAACCAGCTTCCGACTAAGGTGTAGTTACCTTCAAATTGTGGAAGTGGGTGGAACTGTTGAATAATCATACCTTCTTCGCCGTAAGGGCCATCCGCGGCTGCAATTTCTTTACCATTTTCGATAATACGGATATTAGCACCTTCCCGAGAGAATAGTGGTTTTATAACGTATTTTTCGAGTTCAGGTTGGGTTTTGCCATCCGCAAAATAAGCAGGCAGTAAATTAGGGTGCTCAGGGAACATTTCCCATAACATAGGCAATAAAGCTTTATTAGAAATGATGCTCTTCCATGCAGGTTCTAACCAGCGTACACCAGCGTCTTGCAATTTAGTCGAGAAAATTTCTCTTAGCATAAATTCCCACGGATATAGCTTGAACAGGTTACTAATCACCTGATCTTGTGTATCCGAAAATTCACCTTTTTCACCTAGACCAATTTCATCGATATATAAGAATTCAGTGGCAATACCGGCTTCATTTGCACAGTCTTGTAAATATTGAACGGTACCGCGATCTTCTTCTGTGTCACGGCAACAAGACATATGCAACAAACGGAAACCATACTGATCTTTTAATTGTGTAAAGCGCTCGATCAATTGCTCTTGAATGCTATTAAACTGATCGGCGTTTTCAGGGAGTTTTCCTGCTTCAATTTGATCTTCTAGCCAGATCCATTGGAAAAATGCAGACTCATATAATGAGGTTGGAGTATCCGCGTTGTTTTCCAATAGCTTAGGTGGGTTAATACCATCGTAAGCGAGGTCAAGCCTGGAATATAAAGAAGGTTGCTCGCTTTTCCATGAACTGCGAACAAATTCCCAGCAATGCTTAGGGATCTGAAAACGCGCCATTAACTCATCGCTTTCAACAACACGCTCAACCACTTTTAGGCACATTTGATGCAACTGCTCGGTTGCATCTTCGATTTCTTCAATCTGTGCCATAGTGAATTGGTAATACGCATCTTCTGACCAGTATGGCTCACCATACATAGTATGAAATTCAAAACCAAATTCAGAGGCTTTTTCGCGCCAGTTTGGGCGCTCTACTATAGGAACTCGTTTCATTACTTATCAACCACCCATCGAACGGGAAGAAGAGGTTGATTTTGCAGAAGAAGATGAACGTTGTGCCATCGCTTGTTTATTTACGGTGTCACCAAAACCACCACGGGTAACGGTTGAAGTTGTTGGTGGTTTAGGTGCCATGGCTGTTTTTGGTACGCTCATTGAACGACCACCTGCAACTGCAGGACCATAGCTTTTACCTGATGCATCAACAAACTTACCGTTGGCTGGGCTAGCTGGGTTTTTCGAGCTGAATAATGGTTGTGATGCAGCGCTACCGCCCATCATACGGCCCATCATATAACCCATCATTAATGGCATCCACATGCTGCCGCCGCTGCTTTGTGCTTGAGCCGTTTGTTCACCATTGGTTGAACTAGTACCTGCAAGGCCTGCTTGGGCTGGAGCTTGAGTACACATTGATTCACCAAACTCAGCGATGCAGTCAGCTTGAGTTTCATATTTAGGTGCGGTTTTAGCTGCTTCTTGTAGAGCATTATTGTAGGCGATAGTGCACTGTTCTGCTTGCGATGGGTTCGCTTGGCTACAATCTTGCGCATTGGTGTACAGTGATACGGTTTCATCGCTTTCTTCACAAGCGGAAAGCATAAATACAGCACTAACCGCAACAGCCACAGGTGCTAAACGGTATGAACGCCAAGACTTACGGAAGGCGCTCTGGTTAATATTTTTGGTACGCTTCATGGTCATGGTAATTACCCTGAATTAAATTAAGTAAGATGTTTTTAGATGTTAGCTCTAGGATAGGGGATAAACGCTGAAAATTAAAGCAGAAATATAGGAGAAATGAGCTGAATTTATCATTTTGATAACTTTCTGCTATTTTTCCCTAATTAGCATGGCGTTTCTTGAAGAGAAAAATAATATTTTTATTTTATATCAATACATTAAGTGTAGGTTGTTTTTTGCTCTAATGCGTAGTAATAAGAGTGAGAATTCACTGAAATTGTGCCCGTGGCTAATGAAAAGGCGTTATAAACGGTTTAATTAGTACAAATTAGCAATTCTAAGCGGTTTGCAGGATTACCCTCAAAAAAATAACCCGCTATGTAAGCGGGTCATTATGTCATTTTCACATGAGCTAAATATTTTAGTTCATTTTTGGCGCATTGGTATTACGGATAATACTACTTGCAGAGGTTGAAATCTCTTTACCCAAATTCGCATTCAGGCGTGCAATATCGTCTTCGTTCAATGTGCCACGAGCAAATTCGATATTCAGTTGGTTAATCATGTAGTCGTAACGAGCATTAGACAGATTCTGTTTCGCTTGGTATAGCGCTGTTGTTGCTGTCAATACGTCAACAATAGTACGTGTTCCTACTTGATAGCCAGCTTCCATCGCATCTAATGAACTTTGTGCAGAAACAACGACTTGTTTGTAAGCATTAATACTACTGATTGACGATGCTACGTTATTAAATGATGAGCGAACTAACTGAATCACATTGCGGTAAACGCTTTCTAGTTGCTCACTAGCACCTTGGAAACCATATTGTGCTTGTTCAACCTGAGAACTTACTGCACCACCAGTATACAGTGGAATACTTAAATTTAAGCCAATGCTATTTTGGCCGTTATAGCTATTGCGTGCGCCTGATAACCCTGTTGTTGGGTCATTATAGCCACTACCGTGTTGGTAGCTATTTGTGACTGATGTTGAGGCATCAAGGCTAACCGTTGGCATGTGACCTGTTTCCGCTAAACGGATGTTTTCACGAGAAACGTCTTGTGCTAAACGTGCGCTTAACAGGCTGAGGTTACGCTCTTCCGCTTCTTTTAAGATAGCGTTGATATCGCCCAGTTCATTGGTTTTAAAACGGTCGATATTTAAAGAGGCAAGTTGGTTATAGTACACGCCGCTAACTTGACGCAATTTTTCAATCGCATTTTCTAACTCGTTACGGCCTGCAACTTCTTGTGCAATAACGCTATCATAGTTTGCACGAGCGTTTTGCACGTCAGTAATAGCAACAAGCCCAACGTTAAAGCGTTGTGTCACTTGGTCTAATTGGCGATAAACAGCTTCTTTATTCGCTTCAATATAAGATAACGCGTCAATCGCTTTTAATACGTTAAAATACGCAATTGCAGTATCTAAAATTAATTGCTGCTGACTTGTTTGGTAAGTGACATCAGAAATACCCGCTGTTTTTTCTTGGATAGTTAATTGACGCCATTTAGACATATCAAACACAACTTGGGTCAGTTTCAGTGAAGCATTTAAACCTGTGCTTTCAGTGTTTCTTGCATCACGGTAACCGCTTCCGTAGCTAGCTCCTGCACCTAAACCTAATTGTGGCAATAATGGGCTACGAGATTCATTAATTTTTTCAAAAGCTTGATTACGTTCTGCTAATGATTTTCTTAACTCAGGGTTACTTTCTTTGGATTTTTGGTAAACCTGTAGTAAATCTTCTGCATAGCTATTGGTACTGAGACCCACAAAACTCATCGAAATTAAAAGGGGAAGCAGTTTCTTCATTTTGATTCCTTGATTAAACAGCAAATTAAGTTGAGTCTGTTGCCTAAAACGTACCATGCCTAACTAGGCGATAGAGATTAAATTATCCGTTTTAGAGACAGTTATTAAAAACAGACACTACGTTGCTCTTAGATTTGAATAATGGCGCTTATTGTAACAGAGTATCACTTCTATTAACGGTAGCCTTTTGTGCCATTTTGTCTCAATTTATTAAACATTACCTCATCTGAGGTTAAAAAACCTTAAAAACTGTTTTAATCCACAATTATTTCCTTAAGATGGAATAATTGGGTTTGGAGAATGCAATGACAAAACAAATAAAGCAGCCAATTAAATATGGCAAAAATGATGTTGAAATTATATCCAAGCGTAAATTATTTAACGGTTTTTTTCAAATGGTTGAATATCAATTTAGACATCGCCTTTTCGCGGGCGGATGGAGTAAAGAAATTTGCCGTGAGGTTTTTGAACGTGGTCATGCTGGTGTGGTTTTACCCTATGATCCGAAAACAGATGCTGTTGTTTTAATTGAACAAATTCGGTTGCCTGCGATCGAAACTAGCGAAACACCTTGGTTACTTGAAGCAGTTGCTGGAATGATAGAGCCAAACGAATCACCCGAAGAGGTTATTCGTCGTGAAGCCATTGAGGAAGCTGGGCTTATTATTGGTCGTACTGAAAAAGCAGTAAGTTATCTTTCTAGCCCAGGTGGTACGACTGAACGTATGCATGTATTTATCGGTGAAGTCGATAGCAGCCAAGCGAAAGGGGTGCATGGGTTAGCGTCAGAAAATGAAGATATTTGTGTGCATGTGGTTAGCCGAGAACAAGCTTATCAATGGGTTGAAGATGGCACAATTGATAATGCAGCCACCGTTATTGCGATTCAGTGGTTACAACTTAACCAGCAAAAACTTTATGAAAAGTGGATGAAACAGTTTTAAATAACGATTAATCTGGTGAAGTGTGTGCTGATTATCAGAAAGTTAGAAAGTAAAGTTTTAAGATAGTTGCAAGTATGTTTAGCTTTTATATAGCTTTAATGAATAGATTAGGTACTAAATAATATTTAAGGAAAGGAATACTTTTGGACAGCCAGCTTGAAGTGACTGCGAAGAACTCTAAAATTGTGAGAATTTTACAGGTTACTGATACGCATCTTTTTGCTAATACAGAAAATACGCTTTTAGGGGTAAATACTTACCGTAGCTATCAGGCGGTACTTGATGCTATCACAGAGCAAAATCTTCCAATTGATTTAATTGTTGCGACAGGGGATCTGGTTCAAGACCAATCACCACAAGCTTATCAGCATTTTGCGGATGGTATTGCGCGTATTCCTGCCCCTTGTGTATGGCTTCCTGGTAATCATGACTACCCACCTGCTATGGTAGAAACACTGCGAGTTGCTGGGATTTCAAGTGCTAAACAAATTTTAATTGGCGACGAATGGCAAATTCTGATGCTTGATAGCCAACTTCAAGATGTACCTCATGGTGAGCTTTCTGAACAACAATTGGAATGGATGAAAGCCAGCTTAGATGCTGAACCTGAACGTACTACATTGATTATGCTGCATCACCATCCTCTAGCTTCGGGTTGTACTTGGCTTGATCAGCACAGTTTGAGAAATTCACATATTTTAGCTGACTACTTAAAAAACTACCCAAATGTTAAAGCGATGCTATGTGGCCATATTCACCAAGAAATGGATGAAAACTGGCACGGGATTCGGTTATTAGCTACGCCTTCTACTTGCGTACAATTTAAACCTCACTGTACTAATTTTGCCCTTGATACTGTTGCGCCGGGTTGGCGATATTTAGAATTAAGTATTAATGAAGAAAGTCAAAGGCATATTACAACCCGCGTTCACCGTTTAGACACAAGGGAGTTTAGCCCTGACCTTGACTCTGACGGTTATTAATTCGCTTATGTCTACTCTACTTTATATTCATGGTTTTAATAGCTCACCTCAATCCGCTAAAGCTAATAACTTAAAGCAATGGATTGACGATAATTATCCACATATTAATATGCTTGTACCGCAATTGCCGAATTACCCTCAGCAAGCTCAAGCGATGTTGGATGATATTATCCAACAGCATCAGCATGAAAAAATGGGGTTAGTTGGATCTTCACTAGGCGGTTATTTTTCGATTTGGTTTTCAGAGCGTTATCAGCTCCCAGCCGTCGTTGTAAACCCCGCAGTGCGTCCTTTTGATTTACTGCAAGATTACTTAGGCGACAATACAAACCCATATACTCATGAACAATATGTGTTGGAAGAAAAGCATATCCATGAGCTAAAATCCTTATACATTGAAAGACTCGCATCTCCTCAACTTATCTGGTTGCTACAGCAAATGGGCGATGAAGTACTTGATTATCGAGAGGCAGTTGCCTATCTTTCAAAGTGCAAACAAACTGTGGAACCTGACGGTAATCATGCCTTTATTGGTTTTGAAGCTTACTTTTCTCAAATTGTTGATTTCCTTCAATTGGCAGAGAAATAGTGTCAAAACGTATGAACACTGTTATTATCAACAGTAACTCACTGATTGAATAGTTCAATTAATCACCTATTACCGCAGAATGACAACATGACTCAATCTAGTTATAACGCAGAGGCCATTGAAGTCCTCAGTGGTTTAGAGCCTGTTCGCCGTCGTCCGGGGATGTATACCGACACCAGTCGACCGAACCATCTGGCTCAAGAAGTAATTGATAATAGCGTCGATGAAGCGCTTGCGGGGCACGCGAGCCACATCGAAGTTATTTTACATGCCGATCAATCCCTTGAAGTAATCGATGATGGGCGCGGTATGCCTGTCGATATCCACCCTGAAATGAAAGTGTCAGCAGTTGAGCTGATTCTGGGGCAATTACATGCAGGGGGAAAATTCTCCAATAAAAACTACCAGTTTTCAGGTGGTTTGCATGGTGTTGGGATTTCTGTCGTCAATGCGTTATCAAAACGTATTGAAGTTACTGTTCGTCGTGATAGCCAAGTGTATCAAATTGCCTTTGAGAATGGCGACAAGGTTGAAGATTTGCATGTAATCGGGACTTGTGGCAAACGTAATACAGGTACTAGCGTGCATTTTTGGCCTGATGGTAGCTACTTTGATAGTCCAAAGTTTTCAGTAACTCGTTTAACTCATAACTTAAAAGCTAAAGCCGTTTTATGCCCTGGCGTGAAAATCACGTTTAAGGATAAGCTCAACAATACAGAGCAAAGCTGGTGCTACAGTGACGGGTTGACCGATTACCTAATGGAGTCGATTGACGGCCTTGAAGCGTTGCCACCAAAACCGTTTACAGGCGAATTTTCTGGGGAAACTGAAGCGGCGCAATGGGCGTTGCTCTGGTTACCTGAAGGCGGTGAATTACTAACAGAAAGTTATGTCAATCTTATCCCAACAGCACTAGGTGGAACCCATGTTAATGGGTTACGCCAAGGGTTGCTTGATGCAATGCGTGAGTTTTGTGAATTCCGTAATATATTGCCTCGTGGTGTTAAGCTCTCCGCAGATGATATTTGGGAGCGCTGCACTTATGTGCTTTCCGTTAAAATGCAAGATCCACAATTTGCAGGGCAAACGAAAGAACGCCTGTCTTCGCGTCAATGTGCAGCGTTTGTTTCGGGTGTGGTAAAAGATGCTTTCAGTTTATGGCTTAACCAGAACGTGCAAGTGGCTGAACAACTCGCAGAAATGGCAATTTCTAGCGCGCAACGTCGAATGCGTGCAGCGAAAAAAGTGGTGCGTAAAAAACTCACCAGTGGCCCTGCATTACCCGGTAAATTAGCCGATTGTAGCTCGCAAGACCTGAGTATGACGGAATTGTTTCTTGTAGAAGGGGACTCCGCAGGGGGCTCAGCAAAACAAGCCCGTGACCGCGAATATCAGGCTATCATGCCGTTGCGCGGTAAAATCCTCAATACATGGGAAGTGTCTTCTGATGAGGTTTTAGCTTCCCAAGAGGTACATGATATCTCTGTTGCCATTGGGATAGACCCTGATAGCGAAGACCTTAGCCAATTACGTTATGGGAAAATTTGTATCCTTGCGGATGCGGACTCCGATGGCTTGCATATTGCTACACTGTTATGTGCATTATTTGTCCGTCATTTCCCAACATTAGTAAAAGCAGGGCATGTCTATATGGCAATGCCACCGTTATATCGTATCGATTTAGGTAAAGAAACGTTTTACGCCCTTGATGAAAGCGAAAAAAATGCTGTGCTTGAACGTCTTAGCCGCAAGCGCGGTAAACCCAATGTTCAGCGTTTTAAAGGGTTGGGTGAAATGAACCCACTGCAATTACGTGAAACGACATTAGATCCAAATACTCGTCGTCTTGTACAGCTAATTATCGATGATGAAAACTACCAAGAAACACTTGCTGTCATGGATATGCTTCTTGCTAAAAAACGCTCTGAAGATCGCCGTAATTGGCTGCAAGAAAAAGGCGATATGGCTGAAATTGATGTCTAATATCCGAATTGCGATGAGAAAGGAACGAATTGAATGAGTGAAATTACTCATGATGGTGTAGAGCGTTTACCGCTGCATGCCTTCACTGAAAATGCCTATCTGAACTATTCGATGTACGTCATCATGGATAGGGCATTACCATTTATTGGCGATGGGCTTAAACCTGTTCAGCGCCGTATTGTGTATGCGATGTCAGAACTTGGCTTAAGCAACACTGCGAAATACAAAAAGTCCGCCAGAACAGTGGGAGATGTTCTCGGTAAATATCACCCGCATGGTGATAGCGCTTGTTATGAAGCGATGGTGTTGATGGCGCAGCCATTTTCTTACCGCTACCCGCTGGTGGATGGCCAAGGAAACTGGGGGGCACCCGATGACCCTAAATCATTCGCAGCAATGCGTTATACAGAATCACGTTTATCAAAATATGCTGAAATTTTACTCAGCGAGCTTGGCCATGGCACCGTTGATTGGGTACCAAACTTTGATGGTACGCTAAACGAACCAAAAATGTTGCCGGCACGTTTACCGAATATTCTGCTAAACGGTACAACGGGAATTGCGGTTGGGATGGCGACAGATATTCCACCTCATAACGCCCGAGAAGTGGCCCAAGCGTTGGTTGCTTTACTGGATAAACCAACACTAAATCTTGATGACATCATGGCATTTGTACCGGGGCCTGATTATCCAACTGAAGCAGAAATTATTTCTTCCCGTGATGATATCCGTAAAATTTATCAAAATGGGCGCGGTTCTGTGCGCATGCGTGCCGTGTGGGAAAAAGAAGATGGTAATGCTGTTATCACGGCTCTACCTCATCAGGTTTCGGGCGCTAAAGTACTGGAACAAATCGCCAGCCAGATGCGGGCGAAGAAATTACCGATGGTGGAAGATTTACGTGATGAATCGAACCATGAAAACCCAACTCGTTTAGTGATTGTTCCGCGCAGTAATCGTGTTGACCTTGAACAGGTCATGACACACTTATTTGCGACAACCGATTTAGAACGTAGCTATCGCGTTAACCTTAATATGATTGGTTTAGATAACCGACCAGCGGTAAAAGGGCTCGTTGAGATCTTAAATGAGTGGATTGCTTACCGTCGTCAAACCGTACGTAACCGCTTAAATCATCGGTTAGAAAAAGTATTAAGACGTTTACATATTTTAGATGGTTTATTAATCGCCTATCTGAATATTGACGAAGTCATTGAAATTATTCGTACAGAAGACGAACCCAAAGCCGTTTTAATGTCACGTTTTAATATCAGTGATACCCAAGCGGAAGCGATTTTAGAATTAAAATTACGTCACTTAGCCAAGCTCGAAGAAATGAAAATTCGTGCTGAGCAGGACGAATTAGCCAAAGAGCGTGATGAATTACAAGCGATCTTGGGGTCTGAGAGACGTTTAAACACGTTGATTAAAAAAGAGATTCAATCTGACGCTAAAGATTACGGTGATGACCGTCGCTCCCCATTGCATGAGCGCGAAGAAGCGAAAGCAATGAGCGAGCATGAGATTTTACCGTCAGAACCGATTACCGTTGTGCTTTCTGATATGGGATGGGTGCGTAGTGCTAAAGGGCATGATATCGAACCGACTAACCTAAATTATAAAGCAGGGGATGGCTTTAAAGGAGCTGCACGAGGCAAGTCAAACCAAGCGGCGGTATTCCTTGATACGACAGGGCGCAGTTATTCTGTGGACCCACTGGAATTACCTTCAGCGCGTAGTCAAGGTGAGCCTCTAACGGGTAAATTAACGCTGCCTCCAGGTGCGACCATTGAGCATGTATTAATGGCGCCTGACGAACAGAAATATTTAATGGCTTCTGATGCAGGTTACGGTTTTATTTGTACCTTTAATGATTTAGTCACTAAAAATAAAACTGGTAAGGCCTTAATCTCCTTACCTGAAAATGCCAAAGTATTAGCACCAATTGAACTGCATAATGAGCAGGAAGATTTGCTATTGGCAATTACCAAGGCGGGGCGTATGTTGATATTCCCTGTAGCGGATTTACCTCAACTTTCAAAAGGTAAAGGTAATAAAATTATCAATATTGCCGGCGCGCAAGCGGCAACGGGTGATGATTTATTGACTTGGTTGATGATCTTGCCTGTGGGGGCATCAATGACCTTGCATTTTGGTAAGCGGAAATTGAAATTTAAAGCAGAAGACTTGCAAAAATACCGCTCAGAACGTGGCCGTAAAGGGACGTCATTACCGCGTGGAATGCACAATATTGAGCGTATTGATATTGAGCCAGTAGATACTGAATAATTAACAAAGGCAAACCTTATAAATCTTGTTGAGTATGAAGTTCAGAAGGTTTTTAAGCAGGCAATATTCATCATGGGGCTGTGAAGCCCCTTACAATTTGGGGTTAGTATGTTAGCGCTGATTAGAGCGATCATTGTCATTATCTACACTATTTTTGTGTGCGTAGGCGGCGGTATTTACTGCTTGTTTAGCCCACGCAACCCAAAACACGTAATGACATTCGGCCATATGTTTGGGCGGTTATCAGTTGTGTTTGGGATTAAGGTTATCAATCGTGTACCTGAGAAAGCCAAAAGTTATGGCCCGAGTATTTATATTGGGAATCACCAAAACAATTACGACATGGTGACTATGTCAAATGGGGTATTACCGAGAACAGTTACAGTCGGTAAAAAAAGCTTGGTTTACATTCCATTTTTTGGTTTTCTGTACTGGATCACGGGTAATATTTTGATTGACCGAGCGAATCGTTCTAAGGCGCATAATACGATCACGCAAGTCGCAGACCAGATCAAAAAACGTAAAATATCCGTATGGATGTTCCCTGAAGGAACGCGTAGTCGCGGCCGTGGTTTATTACCATTTAAAACTGGGGCATTTCACGCAGCTATTGCAGCAGGGGTGCCGATTGTGCCTGTTTGCGTTTCGAGTACACAAGGTAAAATTAAGCTAAACCGTTGGAATAATGGTAGCGTAATTATTGAAATGTTAGACCCTATTGATACATCACTTTATACCCGTGAGCAAGTGAGGGAATTATCGGAACATTGCCATGCTTTAATGGAAGCCAAAATTAAAGAACTCGATCTCGAGGTTGAAGAGATGTCAAAACAGGGTAAATAGCCTAACTGATTGAATTTATTTTAATAATAGGCAATATGTGAATATTGCCTATTATTTTAGATTGAGCGTAGCATAAACTGTCTTTATTGTTATCGACCTGCCTGACTTTCCTTTTCTAATTACTTACCCTTACTATTTATAATCTTATTAATTAAATTTTAATATATTGGATAGATATTTTTAGAATTTAGCCTTTTTTCGCGATATCATGGCACACAAATTATTGCAGTCTTAAATTGTTGTATCTAAGTAGTTATATTGCTAGCGCCAACCTAAAATTAGCCATATCATTGGCTGAATATTTATAATATCAAACAATAAAATGCGCTGGAATTTTGTTTAGCGGAGAATTTATGTCATTCAATCGATGCCAAACCCTGATAGCGGCAGGGATGGCTCTATGTTTGTCCTATGCGCCTATTCATGCAAATGCAGAGGGAGCGGCAGCTTTACCTGTACCACCGTTATTAGAATCACGGTCTGGACAGCCATTATTTTTAACATTACAAAAAATTCATTGGTCTTTTGATGGAAAGTATTCAGCCGATATTTGGGGAGTTAATGGTTCTTCTCCTGGCCCGACTGTCAAAGTAAAAAATGGCGATGATATTAAGCTTATTTACAGTAATCGCTTACCTGAAGCCGTTTCGATGACAATAAGTGGGTTGCAAATACCAGGAACACAAATAGGTGGAGCCGCACGGTTAATTTCACCTAATGCGGACTGGTCTCCGGTGATCTCGATACGCCAAAATGCAGCTACGCTCTGGTATCATGCGAATACTCAAGGGAAAATGGGCGAACAAGTCTACAATGGTTTATTAGGGATGTGGATCATTGAAGATGATGTGACGAAAAATCTGCGTTTACCGAAACACTATGGTGTTGATGATTTTCCAGTCATTATTCAAGATAAGCGCTTAGATAACTTTGGCGTTCCGGAATACAAAGCCGATGAAAATGGCTTTTTAGGCGATACATTACTGGTTAACGGCGTACAAAATCCATACATTGAAGTTTCTCGAGGATGGGTGCGCTTACGGTTATTAAATGCGTCGAATTCCCGTAATTATGTAATGAAAATCAGTGATGGCCGCCCATTTTCGTTGATTGCATCTGACCAAGGTTTACTAACTGTCCCTGTGAGTGTTCAAGAACTACCGTTAGCGCCGGGTGAACGACGCGAAGTCTTGATTGATATGGCTAAAACGCAAGAGTTAACTATCACGGCAGGTGAGTCGGCGACCTTTATGGACCGCTTAAAGGGGTTATTCGAGCCATCGAATAATTTAATTTCAACTAATGTGCTAACTATCAAAGCGACAGGGTTAATGTCATTAGTAACAGACGGCTTACCGACACAATTAGTTGAAGATAAAACGCAAGTCACATCCAGTATTACACAACGCAATATTCACCTTAATGATGGTTTTGGTATTAACAATGCGACCATTGATACAAATAGGGTCGATTTCTCAAGTCTCCAAGGTAATTGGGAGCGTTGGGTTGTGACGACGAATGAACCGCAAGCGTTTCATATTGAAGGTGTGCGTTTTAAGGTTTTAAACCGTAATGGTAAACCAACTCCACCGGAAGACTATGGCTGGAAAGATACGGTATGGGTGGATGGTCGCGTTGAATTATTAGTACAAATGATGCAACCATCCTATAACCATTTCCCATTCTTATTCTATAGTCAAAATTTAGAAAAAGCAGATTTAGGATCAGTGGGGCAAATGGTGGTGGCGCCACAAGACACAATGCAATAACTCGTATTACAACAATATTGAATATTTAAAAAGCAGGCATTTTGCCTGCTTTTTTGATGGGAGTTAATAAGGCTAGCTTAGCGCCACTCGAACACCAAAGGCGATTAATACCACCCCGAGAACCTTATCAACATAGGTTTGTACTTTTGCTAGGCCTTTTCTGACAGGGGCACTTTGGATCAAAAATACTAATATTGGCCAGTAAATGACAGCTAAGCCCCAAATAATAAAGGCAAACCATAGTTTTTCACCGACGGTAGAATTAATATCTAATACTTGAGTGAAGACCGCTAAAAAGAATAGCGTGGCTTTGGGGTTTAATACATTACAGAGAAAACCTTGCATAAAGGCTTTTTTGAATGAAACAATTTCGTGTTTGCTGGTTGTGAGATCAACGCTGTGGCCGGATTGCGGAAGTAAGCTTTTGACGCCGATCCAAATTAAATAAGCCGCACCTGCGTATTTTAAGATATTAAACAGCCAAGGTGTAGTTGTAATCAAAACAGCTAGGCCCGCAACGCAGTAGGACATATGCAATGCGATAGCGACTATCACACCACATGCAGACATTAATGCCGCAGAGCGTTGATAGCGAGCTGAGTTTTTGACAATTAAAAAGAAGTCAGGCCCTGGAGAAAGCATACCGAGTGCCGCGATGGTCGCAACCATAATACTCGTTTCGTACATTTTTAATCTCTTTTCCCGTTCAATGTTGGTAAATAAAAATGACCGACTAAATACTCGCATTTAGATTGGTATCAGAGGGTTCATTTTGTTTTTTCATGTTATTTTTAGTCGTAAGTTTATCAATTCGAGTATAAGTGATTCAAACCTGTTTAAGGAAGCTTAAATTTAGTCGACGAAACAATTCTCTTTCCGTATAGTGTGCTCAATTTTTATATCTTGTTTCTAAGGTGAGTAGATGAATATTAGCTTAATCGCAGCAATGGCGATCGATCAGGTTATCGGCATGGAAAAAGCGATGCCTTGGAATTTGCCGGGGGATCTCGCGTGGTTCAAACGAAATACGTTAAATAAACCGGTTATCATGGGGCGTGTGACCTATGAATCTATTGGGCGCCCATTACCACAACGTGTAAATATTGTATTAAGCAGTGTTCCAGGTACTGATTCTGATGTGATTTGGGTAACGTCAATTGAAGAAGCGTTAGCCGCGGCACAAGCAATTGAAAATGTTGATGAAGTAATGGTGATTGGCGGTGGTAAAGTTTATCAACAATTTTTACCGTTAGCGAATAAACTCTATTTGACTCATGTCGATGCCGAAGTTATTGGTGATACCCATTTTCCAACTTATGAGCCTGATGAATGGGATTCTATTTTTACGGAATACCATGAAGCTGATGAAAACAATACCCATGGTTATTGTTTTGAGATCCTAACCAAAAGAGCTTAATTTTTTGGTTTGATCACAAAAATGGCGCTTAATTGCGCCATTTTGCTATAACCTACAGTTGATCATATAAAAAGTTATTCTTTGCGGCGTTTTTGATATGACTTTTGGCGGTGATACTGCTTGCTTTCCCAATGAAATAGCGTCAAGTCTCCTCCCCAGCAGCACCCAGTATCTAAAGCATAGACGTTATCGGGGGTGCATTTTCCTTCGAGCGATGCCCAGTGACCAAAAAATACCGAATAATCATCAGGAATTTGGCTTGGTAGATCGAACCACGGTTTTAGTGGGGCAGGTGCTTTTTTGGGGTTTTCCTTGCAAATCATATCTAATTGCCCGTTCGGAAAACAGTAGCGCAGACGTGTTAAGGCATTGGTACTAAAACGCAAGCGTGCTAGCCCCATTAAGCTTTCAGACCAGTTATTTGGCATATCACCATACATGGAGTCGATGAATAGTGGATATGCATCACTGGAAAGCACTGCTTCAACTTCCCTTGCACACATGCGTGCCGTTTTGATATCCCATTGTGGTGTCATACCGGCATGGGTCATCAAGATCTTTTTTTCTTCATCAATTTGTAATAAAGGTTGGCGACGTAACCAATTGATCAGTTCGTCAAGATCAGGGGCATGTAATAACTCATCGAGGTGATCTTTGGGTTTATTGCGACTGATCTTACAGTAAATTCCCAACAGATGGAGATCGTGGTTACCAAGCACTAAACGTACGGCTGAGCCAAGGCTTTTTACATAGCGTAAAACTTGCAGTGATTCAGCTCCGCGAGCAACGAGATCGCCTGTTAACCATAATGTGTCTTTGGTTGGATCAAAATGGACACTTTCCATCAAGTCACGGAGTTCACGATAACAACCGTGAATATCACCTACTAAATATGTCGACATAATTAATTAATCAGTGTTGGGATGGCAAGACGAAAAGCAGGGATATCAACGTGGAAACTGTCCCCTTGCGTACTTATCATCACATAATAACCTTCCATCGTACCCATTGGTGTTTCAAGGATTGCGCCACTGGTATAACGATATTCTTTTCCTGGCTGAATAAGGGGTTGTTCACCCACTACACCTTCACCTTGAACTTCGGTTTTATGGCCATCACTGTTAGTAATGAGCCAATAACGGCTCATTAATTGGATAGGCTCTCGCCCTAAATTACGAATGCAGATTGTGTAAGCAAACACATATCTCGCAATATCGGGTTGAGATTGGCTTTCTATATAGACACTCTGAACTTGGATGCTAACATTCGGCTCATTAAGCATAGTGCCTCCTTCAACAGACTATTCTGAACGGTTAGAGAGATAGTTTGCCATTTTACAATATTGTTCAACAGGAATATTTTCTGCTCGGGTGCTTAAATCAATACCCAGTTCTGTTAACTCTTCAACGCTGAATAAATCCCCAAGACTGTTACGAACAGTTTTACGGCGTTGATTGAAAGCTTGTGTGGTAATGCGACTTAAAAATTTAATGTCTTTGACCGGATATGGATTTTCACGATGAGGAATCAATCTAACAATGGCAGAATCTACTTTTGGTGCGGGTGTAAATGCAGTCGGCGGTACTTCTAATACAGGCACCACGTGACAGTAATATTGTGCCATAACACTCAAGCGGCCAAAGGCTTTACTGCCTGGGCCTGCAACTAGACGATTCACCACTTCCTTTTGTAACATGAAGTTCATGTCAGAAATAGAATTGGTGAATGTGAATAAGTGAAACATTAAAGGTGTGGAGATATTGTAAGGCAAGTTACCGAAAACGCGCAGGGGTTGACCTGCTTGTTTGGCTAATTCACCAAAATCTACTGTCATTGCATCTTGCTGAATGATAGTTAATTTATCTTTTAGTTGAGGATGAACATGTAAACGTGCTGCAAGGTCACGGTCAAGTTCAACCACAGTCATTTTATCGATTCGGCTACCGACAGGTTCGGTTAAGGCACCTAAGCCGGGACCAATTTCTACAATGGACTGACCCGGCAGCGGGTTCATGGCATCCACGATGCTGTCGATAATAAATTGGTCAGTTAAAAAGTTCTGCCCGAAGCGTTTGCGGGCAAAGTGCCCCTGATGGACTCGATTATTCATGTATTCTTAGATGTCATTTGGATAGCTAACTTTAATGCGGTGATAAAACTTCCCACATCAGCATGACCCGTACCTGCGAGTTCAAGGGCTGTGCCATGGTCGACAGAGGTACGGATAAAAGGCAGGCCGAGAGTAATATTTACTGCTCTGCCAAAACCTTGGTATTTTAACACAGGAAGGCCTTGATCGTGATACATTGCTAACACTGCGTCTGCATGGTCTAAATACTTAGCTTGAAATAAGGTATCTGCAGGCAATGGCCCAATCAAATTAATCCCTTTTGCGCGCAGGTTTTCGAGTGCGGGCTCTATCGTATCAATTTCTTCGGTACCCATGTGCCCGCCTTCTCCTGCATGTGGATTTAAACCACAAACATAGATGGCGGGTTTTTCAATACCAAATTTTGTTTGTAAATCATGGTGTAAAATCGTGATGACTTCATTCAGGCTCTGTTGAGTAATGGCAGCTGACACGTCCTTGAGTGGCAAATGCGTTGTGGCTAATGCAACACGCAGCTCTTCTGTAGCTAGCATCATAACAACGCGTTCACAGCCACTTCTTTCTGCAAAGAATTCAGTGTGGCCGCTAAATGGTACGCCAGCATCATTAATAATCCCTTTATGCACGGGACCTGTAACAAGCGCTGAGAATTCACCTTTTAAACAGCCGTCACAGGCTTTTGCTAAGCTTTCTACGACATATTGGCCATTATCAACATTGAGTACACCTGCCTTTGCAGCCGTTGCTAAATGAACAGGTAGAACGGATAAACTGCCCGCAGGTTGTACTTTAGTGACTGTATTAGGGATATATTCGGTTAATGTCAGTGGCAAATTCAGTGCTTTGGCACGCTGGCGTAACAACTCAGGATCAACACAGGCAACCAGCTCAACAGGCCATTGCTGTTGAGCAAGCTGAATCAGTAGGTCAGGACCAATCCCGGCAGGTTCGCCGGGAGTGATGACAATAGGCTTAATTTGATTTTTCATCTGTAGATTGGCTATCATGGCCATCAACCATTTTCACATAAGCGGAAGCACGTTGTTCTTGCATCCAGCTCTGTGCTTCTTCATTAAATTTACGGTTGAATAGCAGACGGTACGCTTGGTCTTTTTGTGCCGCATCTGTTTTATCAACGTTACGAGTGTCTTCTAATTGAATTAAGTGCCAACCAAAATTTGATTGAACAGGTTGGCTTAATTCGCCTTTATTCAGTCTCATTAATGCATCACGGAAAGCCGGGTCGTAGACATCAGGCATATTCCAACCTAATTCACCACCTTTTAATGCGCTACCTGGATCTTCAGAATTCTCTTTTGCTGCATCTTCAAATGAAACTTTGCCTGAACGAATTTCCTGAGCAATTTTGGTTAATTTTTGTCTTGCCTGTGCATCATCCATAATTGGTGATGACTTAATTAAGATGTGACGTGCTTTCACTTCTGTGACAGAAATCGGTTGGCTGCCACCACTTACATCATTTACGCGTAAAATATGGTAGCCGACACCCGAACGAATTGGGCCAGCAATATCGCCTTTTTTCGCATTTTTCAGCTGCTCAGCGAAGACAACAGGTAATTCTTGTAGGCGCGACCAACCCATATTACCGCCTTTCAGCGCTTGAGGGTCTGCTGAATAAGCGATAGCTAACTTACCAAAATCTCCGCCTTTTTTCAGTTCAGCTAAAATTTTATTCACTAATGCTTCAGCATTTTTTAGCTGTTCTTGCGTTGGGTTTTCTGCCAACGGGATCAATATATGACTTAGATTAACGCCCATTTCATAATTGGCTTGTGAACTCATTTGCTCTGCCAGCGAATCAACCTCTTGAGGTAAAATGGTAACGCGGCGGCGAACTTCATTGTTACGCACTTCAGCGATCAGCATCTCTTTACGAATTTCGCTACGATATTGATTCATATTGATGCCATCTGCGGTTAAACGTTGTTGCATTTGCTGCAGTGTTAAACCGTTTTGACGAGCGATATCAGTAATAGTTGCATCCACGGCTTCATCTGGAATATTGATTTGCATTTGGCTAGCCATTTGCAAAATGATGTTATCCATAACGAGACGCTCGAGGATCTGATGACGCAGAGTTTGATCATCAGGCACTTGTTGGCGTGCGTTCTGAGCATTCAGTTTTACTGTGTTGATCATATTCTGGACGTCACTTTCCAGCACAACACCGTTATTGACGACCGCAGCGACTTTATCCATTTGCTGAGGCGCAGCCAAAGCAGTGGAGCTTGCGAACATCAGTCCCAGAATAAGCGTTCTCCAATTCTTCATAATGGTCCTATAAATATTGACTTTGATTCCGCAAAAGCGGGCTAATCTCTTTTTTACTCGTCATACTTCAAGTTGCAGTGTTGTTGACGGCGTTCATTCGCACTAGTCACATACTTATGTATGCTCCTAGCGACTCACTCGCTTGTCGCCTAACTGCACCTCGAATTATTTAGAGTAAATTTATGTTATTTTTATCAGAAAGCACGTTGATAAGGCATAATGCCACTTTCTAACATTTTCTGACTACCTAAACTATGATTGTTATTTAGGCCTCTAAGTTCCACATTGATTGACCATTTATTGTCATATTCACTGCTGAACTTCTCTTTTTGCCAACCAACTATCTTACGTTCATAGCCAAGATTGACTGCCCAGCAACAAGTATTGTATTGCAAACCAACCAGTTGGCTCGCAGGTTGTTGTTGTTTGGTATCATAATAATATGAACCTACAAAGCCCCAACGTTCACTTAATGGCCAACTCATGACAGCACCCACTTGTGAAATACCGCGTTGGTATTCAGGCAGTGTATAGGTATAGCCACCATTAGCAGTATCTTCACGACGGAAGGTTGCTTGAATATAATCGCGGTCAACGAAACGGTAGTTCAACTGAACTAAACGATCGGCATCTAAACGGTATTCTGCAACCGCATTCCCCATTGTGACATTACCGAGACGACGGTCATATTGTAACCCACCACGCAAGCCCCAGTTATCATCAATTCGCCACATAGAGTCAGTGGCCCATAATAATGAACCCGTGTTGCTTTTATCATCAATTGGACGATTTGAATCACCGGCACGCGGGCGTTCAAAGTAATAAATTTGCCCCACAGAGAAGTTAAAACGTTCAGCTAAAGCATCGTCATAAACACGTGTTGTAACACCTGTGGTGAACTGGTTTGCAGAGGCAATACGGTCAAGGCCACTGTAAATTCGGTCACGGAATAAACCGCTATAGTCTGACTGCAGCAATGAAGAGTCAAAGTTATTGATATTATCTTGATCTTTATACGGAATATACAAATATTGGACACGTGGTTCTAATGTTTGAACGAAATCGCTGCCTTGGAAAAGGTCGCGTTCGAAGACAACTTTTGCATCGCTTTTAAACATGGGTAGAACACGCGTAACATTTTTTTCTAAGCTACTATCCGTATTCGAGCGAGGAATATCTTGGTCGTAATGAGTCGCATACAATTTGATGCTGTTATTCATATTTGCCCAGCCATTAGACAATGGCAGGTTCACTTCAGGCTCAATGTGTAAACGAGTTGCATCAGGGTTATTTTTACCCACACTTGTAAAACGAGCTGCTTGTGCGTAAGTATGCACATCAAAGACACCTAAATTATTTTTATAATAATTGAAGTCCACTTGCGGCTCTGCTTTATAAGCACGTTTGTTGGGGTTATCCGCAAAAATTTGGAATTGCTTGTGAGTGACTTTCGCATTCCAGTTTGTATCTGAATAACCTGCACTGAATTTTTGCGTGGCGTAGCCATCAGTGGTGCTACCGTACTGGGAACTGAAGTCAGTAAAATAGCTAGGGTCGCTCACTTTGGTATAGTCAGAGCTGAAGTTCCAGTGACCCGCGTAAGTCCCAGAATGGCGCCAGTAGAATAACCAACGGTCATCGCTATCACGATCTTCACGCTTACCACGTTCTTTGTCTTTGATATAAGCACGGTCATGATTTAGAAAATCAAAGGCCACGGTACCTGTACCTGGGGCAATAAGGTAACGGAATTCATTATTTAATTTTACGCCACGGTGGGTCATAAATTGCGGCGTAATTGTGGCGTCGTAGTTTGGCGCAATATTCCAATAATAGGGTAATGAGAACTCTAACCCATCGTTACTTGAATAGCTTCCAGTCGGGATTAAAAAACCGGAACGGCGTTTATTGCCAATCGGCAATTGCATATATGGGCTATAGAAAATAGGCACGTCACCCACTTTAAAGCGTGCATGCCAAATTTCAGCGACTTCTTCTTCACGGTCGATAATGACTTCAGAGCCCGCGACGCTCCAGCTATTATTGCCGGGTAAACAGGTCGTGAATGTGCCGTTTTCCATAATAGAGTAACGGTTTTCACCACGCATTTTCATTTTTGTCGCGTCACCACGCCCCTGACGGCCTACCATCATGTAGTTACCATCATTCACATCCGTGTTTTTATTATCTAAGTTAGACCACGCAGAAGGGCCTTTTAAGATAATTTGTGGGTCATCGTAGTGAACATTACCCGTGGCTGTTACTTCACGCACAGGGAGTTCACCCGCTGTTTCTGTTTGTGTGAGTTTAACGTTATCAGCGGTTAATGTTTGGTTCCCCTGTTGAATATCGACATTACCTTCATATTCAACAAAATTAGGGTATTCACCACGGACATCTTCAGCGGTAATGTGAATCGGCAGGTTGTTAGGGTCACCTTTTACAATCGGTTTTGTGTAAACAGGGACACCCAGCATACACTGCTGTGCAAGGTCAGCATGCGCTTGCTGACTATAAATTGCCGCCCATACCATGGTGGCGAGTAGTGTTGGATAGCTTTTTTTCATCATTAAATATGGGGTTCCGTCATCATTGGCATCGCCAGCAAACGCTCAAAGACTAACTTAGCCAACCACTTTGCGCCAGTATAATGTAAGAAACTTTACGCGCGGGTAGTTATGCATAGAGCTGAATGAATAGTATGATAATGCAAAATTGCATTTTGAGCATTGAAGAATTGAGGGATATATGCACTATTGGGGCAAAATTATTGGCGTTATACTCGCAATCGTCTCTGGATTGGGCTTTTGGGGAGCGCTAGTTGGGTTAATTATTGGGCATGGTTTTGATAAAGCATCGATTCAACGTAAATTTGCAGGGAGAATGAATAAGCGAGATCGTCAAATCATTTTCTTTGCGAGCACCTTCCAAATTTTGGGGCATTTAACGAAGTCGAAAGGCCGTGTAACCGAGACAGATATTCAGCTTGCGACTAATTTAATGGACAGAATGCAATTACATGGAGAAACAAGAAAAGCGGCTCAACAAGCATTTAGAGAAGGCAAATCCCCTAACTTTCCATTGCGTGATGTATTAAAGCAATTACGTATGGCCTGTTATGGCCGTTTTGACTTGATTCAGATGTTTCTGGAAATTCAATTACAAGCTGCTTTTGCTGATGGACAATTACACCCGAACGAACGAAAAGTGTTGTTTATTATTGCCGAAGAGCTTGGTATTTCTAAGGTTCAGTTTGAACAGTTCTTGGATATGATCCAAAGTGGTCGCCAATTTGGCCACGGTTACTCTCAGCAGCAATCAGGAGGGTATTATCAGCAATCAAATGGCCCAACCCTTGAAGATGCTTGTAAAGTGCTTGGCGTGTCTCCTAGTGATGACCCAACAAAAATTAAGCGGGCCTATCGCAAACTGATGAGCGAACATCACCCCGATAAACTGGTAGCGAAAGGTTTGCCGCCAGAGATGATGGAAATTGCGAAGCAAAAGGCGCAATCTATCCAAGCAGCTTATGACTTAGTCAAGAAGGAGCTCGGCTTCAAATAAATTTCCCTGTCATATTTCGCGCCGCAGCGTTGTTGGCCGCGCTCGCGCACCCTAGTCACATACTTTTGTATGCTCCTAGGGATTTGCTCTCTTGCCGCCTAGCTGCAACACGAACTATTTAAGGGAAATCAAGTTAACGAAGGAAAACCAAAAAATCTCACTTTGTTGTCTTCATTCACGAACCCTAGTCACGTAGTTATCTACGCTCCTAGGGATTCGCTCAATCGACGCCGTGTGGTAGCACGAACTATTTAGGGGAAATCAGGGGAATAATTGAAAACAAAAAATTCACTCATCCAAATAAAATGAGAATTTACTCTAGTAGGCAATGTACATTTTTCTGCATGTAGCGCTCGTTGTATCACGAACCCCTAGTCACATACGGCTGTATGCTCCTAGGGATTTGCTCTTTTACCGCCTAACAGCGATACAAACTATTTAGGGTATGGTGGGGGGAGGGAAATTAATCAAACGATCAAATAAATCTAGCGTTAAAAATCTGGTGGGCAGGTAAAATGCATTGGTGTGCCATATTCAGGATGGGTGATATATAACTCCTGAGCATGTAATTGTAAGCGAGGGGCGAGTGCTTTGGCTTCATCGTGAGCATAGAAACGGTCGCCTAATATTGGGTGGCCTAAAGCTAACATATGGACTCTCAGTTGGTGAGAACGTCCCGTAATGGGTGAAAGCTTTACGCGAGTCGCCAGTTCTTCATACTGTAAAACGTGGTACTCAGTTTGTGCTGATTTCCCCGTTTCGAAACACACCTTTTGCTTAGGGCGGTTTGGCCAATCACAAATTAGCGGTAAATCAATCAAGCCTTCTTCTTTTTCTAAATGTCCCCAGACACGAGCAATATAGAATTTTTTGGGCTCACGTTCCCTAAATTGGCGTTTGAGCTCACGCTCAGCCTTTTTGTGCAGCGCCACAACCATGACGCCACTGGTCGCCATATCTAAGCGATGTACAGATTCAGCTGCAGGAAAATCACGCTGAATGCGGCTCATAATGCTGTCATTGTGTTCAGGGGCTTTTCCAGGCACAGAAAGTAGCTCGCTTGGCTTGTTAACGACAATGATATGGTCGTCTTGGTAGAGGATGTGGAGCCAAGGTTCTAGCGGTGGATTGTACGGTATCATTCAATTACCCGTCATACTTCAAGTTGTAGGGGTGTTAGCTTCACTCAGCTGCTCGGGTCACATACTTATGTATGCTCCCCAAGATATCTTCGTTTGCTGCCTACCTACAACTCGAATTATTTAGGGTAATCCTATTTTTATTACGCAAAAGTACGAAATAAAATAATTAGTTCGAGTTGTAGATTTTAAATTAATTATCAAACCATATAGAACGATATGGTTTGATTATCATAGTTTACTGATGGGTAACCACCACTAAGCGAATGGCATCTAAGCGCCATGTGGCTTGGTCGATATTGGTCATCAGTTGCTGGCGCTCTTCTTCAATAATATCAAGCTCTTCATCACGGATATTTGGGTTGACCGCTTTGAGTGCTTCTAAACGAGAAAGCTCCAACGTCAGTGCCTTATCAGCCGCTTCTTTTGCATTTTCTATCAATGCCTTGGATTCTTTTTCGATCATTGGCTCAGATAAGCGTAATACCGAATGAACCTCATTTTGTACTGCATTTACCAGTTTGCTCGCCATATGGCGGTTAATGGCATTTAATTGGCGGTTAAAACTTTCAAACTCAACTTGAGATGATAAGTTATTACCTTTTAAATCAATTAATAAGCGTACTGGAGTTGCTGGCAAGAAACGGCTGATTTGCAGGTTCTTAGGTGCTTGAGCTTCCACAACGTAAATGAGTTCAGTCAATAAAGTGCCAACAGGTAACGCTTTGTTTTTCAGTAAAGAAACCGCGCAGCTACCTGTATCGCCAGATAACACTAAATCTAAACCATTACGAATAATAGGGTGTTCCCAGCTGATAAATTGCGTATCTTCACGGGAAAGCGCTTGCTCTCTATCAAACGTGATAGTGCAACCATCTTGAGGAAGTCCTGGAAAATCAGGTACTAACATATGGTCAGAAGGCGTTAGGATAATCAAATTATCACTTTTATCTTCTTGATTAATACCAACGATATCAAAAAGATTGAGCGCAAAGTTAACCAATTCAGTATCGTTATCACCTTCGCTAATTTCTTCAGCTAACTGATTACCTGACTCGCCACCGTTTGAATGCATTTCAAGTAAGCGGTCACGGCCTTGTTCTAATTGCAATTTTAAGCTGTCATGCTCTGCGCGGCAGGTTTTAATAAAATCATCAAAACCTTCAGTGACTGTAGGTTCAGCCATAAATTGCAGCAATGGTTGGTAGTATTTATCGTAGATAGCTCGGCCTGTTGGGCAGGTATGTTCAAAGGCATCTAAGCCTTCGTGGTACCAACGGATCAATACAGATTGAGCGGTATTTTCTAGATAGGGCACATGAATGCTGATATCACGGCTTTGGCCAATACGGTCTAAACGACCAATGCGCTGCTCAAGTAAGTCTGGATTAAACGGTAGGTCGAACATCACCAACTGGTTTGCAAATTGGAAGTTACGCCCTTCAGAGCCGATTTCAGAACACAGTAGCACCTGCGCGCCTTCTTCTTGAGATGCAAAATAGGCAGCGGCTCGGTCACGCTCTAATAGTGATAACCCTTCATGGAACACGGCAGCACGAATGGCTTCGCGTTCGCGTAACACTTGTTCCAATTGTAGTGCGGTTGCGGCTTTCGCGCAGATCACTAACACTTTTTCATGGCGGTTTGCGGTCAAAAAGCCCATTAACCATTCAACGCGCGGGTCAAAGTTCCACCAAGTGGCATTTTCACCTTCAAACTCTTGGTAAATTTGCTCAGGGTAGAGCATTTCTTTTGCTCGTGTTTCAACGTCTTTTTTACTGCCCATAATACCCGCCACTTTAATTGCGGTTTGGTATTGGGTGGGTAATGGCATTTTTAGTGAATGCAATTCACGACGAGGGAAGCCTTTGACACCATTACGGGTATTTCTGAACAACAGTCGGCTGGTACCATGACGATCCATTAACATGTTGATCAGTTCTTGGCGTGCGGCATTACCATCTTCACTTTCAAGGTTTGCAGCCTTTAATAGTGGTTCGATATCTTGTTCTTTGATTAACTCATTAAGTAAATTCTGCTGGTCATTAGTCAGTTTATCACCCGACAGCAACAGCGAAACCGCATCAGCAACAGGGCGGTAATTTTCTTGCTCAGCAATAAAGTCTTGGTAATCATGGAAGCGGCTAGGGTCAAGTAAACGCAGGCGAGCGAAGTGACTTTCTTGGCCTAGCTGTTCTGGTGTTGCCGTTAATAGTAAAATAGACGGGATATTTTCAGCTAATGTTTCAATAACTTGATATTCGCGGCTCGGGGCAGTCTCGCTCCACTGTAAGTGGTGAGCTTCATCGACAACCATCATATCCCAGCCCGCTTCAACTAATTGGTCAAAACGCTGCTTGTTACGACGGACGAAATCCAGTGAACACAGAACAAGTTGTTCTGTTTCAAATGGGTTATCGCTATCATGTTGTGCTTCGCTGTAACGGCTATCATCAAATAAAGAAAAACGCAGGTTAAAGCGGCGCAGCATCTCAACCAGCCATTGGTGTTGTAAGCTATCAGGAACGATAACTAAGACGCGCTCTGCACGGCCTGCCATTAATTGCTGGTGGATAATCATCCCCGCTTCAATGGTTTTACCTAAGCCTACTTCGTCAGCGAGTAATACGCGCGGATGGTGGCGTTTTCCCACTTCATTGGCAATATGTAATTGGTGTGGGATCAGGCTTGCACGAATACCGCGTAGGCCTGTCGCTTGGTGTTTGACTTGCTCGCTTTGGAATTTGCGCGCACGAAAGCGTAAAGCAAAGCGATCCATACGGTCAATTTGCCCGGCAAATAGACGATCTTGTGGCTTATTGAATGTGAGTTTGCTGTCGAGGAACACTTCTCTAAGGCTCACACCGGTTTCTTGCGTATCTAAACGTGTGCCGATGTAAGTCAATAATCCTTTATCTTCTTCAATGCTTTCAACTTGAAGTTGCCAGCCTTCGTGGCTGGTAATGGTATCACCTTCATTAAACATCACTCGGGTAATAGGGGCATCGCTGCTAGAGTATAGGCGGTTTTCGCCACTGGCAGGGAAAAGCAACGTTACCATACGGGCATCAATTGCCACGACGGCACCTAATCCAAGTTCGCTTTCTGTATCGCTGATCCAGCGTTGACCAAGAGTAAATGGCATAGATTTAACTTAATTCCATAAAATTGAGAGTTTATTTTTTAGATTTTTTAAGACAATTTTTATCAGTGTCTTCGCCCAGTGTTGGTGTAACTCATTAATAGTTACACAAGGAAGAGTTCGAATTATTTTAAAAATAGTCGTTACCTGATGATTAATTATACACATTTAATCATTCAAATTGCAGCAAAGTGAGCACTAAGGCGTTTGCTGGGCTTGTGGCCGGGACAATGAGTCAGTCTATTTGAATTATAATGAGTATTGTTGATTATCACGCATAATTTGTGTAGCCAGACGTGCGAGACACCAAAGGGGCGATATATTAATTCAACCGAAGGCTATCGTCACCTGTTAAAAAAACATCAAAGGTAGAATAAATTTTAAAACAAAAGGGTAATTTGCCCAGTTAGCAGGGTATCAAAGTCATCTTGTAAGAAAGGCAAGATAGCATCTGCTATCGGTTTGATTTGTTTGGATATATAATGCTCGTAATCCGGTTTTGCCGTGATGATTTCCAATGGTTCAGGCCCTGCCTGAGTGATAATATAGTTTATCCAACCGCCATTTTGGTACTGCAAAGGGCGCTGTAATTTTAAATTATAGTCATCAGCAGTACGTGCGGCTCGAACATGCGGAGGAACATTTTTTTGGTAATCAGTCAATTTTCGGCGTAGACGTTTACGATAAACTAAACGGTCATCATATTGGCCCGAACGAATATTTTGTACATATTCACGAATATATTCACGGTAAGGCTGGCGATAAAAAATACGGGTATAGAGCTCTTTTTGGAATATTTGAGCTAATGGTGTCCAGTCTGAGCGAATGGTTTCCAGCCCTCTAAATACCATGGTGTCTTTACTCAACCCCGCATAGCGCTTTTTGCTCCCCATTTCGGCACCACGTACGGTGGGCATCAAAAATCGGCGGTAATGGGTTTCATACTCGAGCTCTAAAACACCTTCTAATTGCCATTCTTCTGCTAAATGTTTTTTCCACCAACTATTTACGTAATCACGTAAAGCAAAGCCAATTTTTTGCGCTTGTTCTTCATTGTGGGCATCACGTAGCCATACAAACGTGGAGTCGGTATCTCCATAAATAACTTGGTAGCCCTGTGACTCAATCAAACGTTTGGTTGTACGCATAATTTCATGGCCACGCATGGTGATTGATGCGGTCAGTCTTGGGTCAAAAAAACGACATCCTTCAGCGCCTAGTACCCCAGCAAATGCGTTCATAATAATTTTTAGCGCTTGGGATAGTGGTGCATTGTGCTCTTTTTTGGCTTTATCCCGCTCTTGCCAGATATGGCTGACAATATCGGGTAAACAGTGGATTGTGCGAGAAAACCAAGCTTGGCGAAAACCGGGAACCGAATGTGCAAGGTTAGGGTGTGCTAACCCGTCAATCATACCTGCAGGATCGATGAGAAAAGTTCTAATAATTGAAGGATATAGGCTTTTGTAGTCCAAAACTAATACGGAGTCATATAACCCGGGTTGGGAGTCCATGACAAAGCCCCCGGGGTTCAGTTGCATTTTTTGTTCCGTGAGATTGGGCGCCACGAAACCAAGTCGGTGCAAGCGAGGAATATAAAGGTGTGAGAATGCAGCTACAGAGCCCCCCATTTTATCAACAGCAAGGCCCGTTACCGTTGAGCGTTCCTGCAAGAAAGCCATTAAATCGGTTTTTTCAAAGATTCGATGGACTAAAATACAGTCCTGAATATTGTAGTGAGCTAAAGCAGGTTTATCGTGAGCGAAACGACGGTTGATCTCATCCATTCGGTCATAAGGGGTATCAATCGCTTTACCTTCACCAAGCAGCGCTTGGGCGACAGACTCTAAACTAAAGGATGGAAAACTCCATGTCGCTGCTTTTAATGCATCGATACCATCAATAATTAACCGGCCTTCAGCAGCGGCAAAAAAGACCCCTTGTTTAAAGCCGTGTTCTCGCCATTCCAGTTTTTTGCTTTGCCGGCCAAACAATAATGGTATGCCATAACGCTCAGCATGTTTTTGTAATACTTGTAGGTCGAATTGGATTAGGTTCCAACCAATGATGGCTTCAGGGTCGTATTGGTGAAGCCATTCATTGAGTTTATGAAGTAATTGGGGGCGGCTATTCACATAGATTAAGCGATGCTCAGTACTCAATGCAGGCCCTTGCTCTGGTCCCAACATAAATACCACGTTGTCACCACAGCCAGACAGTCCTATAGAATAGAGTTCACCATGTTGGCTGGTTTCGATATCAAGGGAAACGGCTTTGATTAAGGGGCGGTAGCCTTCGCAAGGTTTTAGTTGAAACTCCCCTTGCTGATTTCGAGAAAACCAGACAGAGGCCGCGATAAAGCGTTCCATGAGATACCGTTCACTTGGGCGAATATCGGTTTCTAATAATTCAACACCCAATTCGTTGCAATTTTTTTCAAGGTTCTGTAATTGTCGATATTGGTGGCAATAAATCGCATAGACCTTTTCGCGTTTAAAATCAATCAATTCAAGGAGGTGATAGGTAATGTTGGGTTGTTCATCTAATAGATGTTTTACTCGAGGGAATTGAGATTCAGCTAAAAAACCAATCGCTTTTTGATATGGAACAGTGACTTTTTGTGGTTGGTTATCAGTGAGTAGCCAATAAGAGACCTCGACACCGTGGCGGGTGTCTCTCCAGTGACGGCTAAGAATAAAGCCTCTTTCCGCTGAGGCGATGAGTTGGGTCATTAGGCTACTCGCATAAAAATAGTTAGGACAAATATACGCGAACAGTGTGAATTTATACAGTGCTAATTATTAGAAATGGCTGTAATACTCAATAAAGCAGATGCTGCACTTTGACCTTGTAATAGGCTTTGGGTATCGCCATCGTAAGCAATTTTGCCCTCTGCAATAACCAGTGTTCTCGGGGCAATTTGTAGGGCATCATCAACATTATGAGAAACCATTAGCAGTGTGATTGATTTTTTCGCACAAATTTCCTTGAGTAATAGTAGCATTTCTCGGCGTAATGCAGGGTCGAGAGCAGAAAAGGGTTCATCAAGCAGTAAAATCGGTTGGTTACGGATCATGCAGCGTGCTAATGCCGCACGTTGGCGTTGCCCTCCCGACAGTTGCGCCGGTAACCTATCTAAACATTCACTCAGGCTGACACGGCTCGCCATTTGCTCAACTCGCTGAATTTGTGTTTTATTGAGGCGCAAATTGGGTTGTAAGCCAAGGCCAATATTTTGCCGGATCGTCAGGTGTGAAAATAGATTATTTTCTTGAAATAGCATAGAAACAGGGCGCTTAGCGGGTGGGCTAAAGGTATGGTCTTCGCCATTGAGCACAATCGTACCGCTATTGGGAAATTGAAAGCCACTAATCAAGCTTAATAGCGTACTTTTCCCTGCACCACTTGGCCCCATAACGGCAACAGATTCACCAGATTGAACAGAAAAATCAAACGACATTGTCAGGTTGTCGTATCGGTAATCTAGCTGAGTCAATTTAATCATGATGTTTTCCTGAAATACGTTCAATCAAGCTAAATAAGCAAAAACAAAGCAATAACAATAGCATGGCTGTCACAGCGCCATCGTTTGATCGGTAAGCCCCTATTTGCTGATAAAGATAATAAGGGAGCGTGCGGAAGTTATCATTGCCAAATAACGCGACGACACCAAAATCACCAATTGAGATAACACAGGCAAACGCAAGAGCTTGGGCGATTGGTTTGCGTAGTGCTTTCAGTTCAATAATTCGCAAGCGATTAAAACCCGAAATATCGAGTGATTGGCATAGCGGGTTATAGCGCTCAGCACTGTCTCGCATGGGGTTTTCTAATACTTTTAACGCATAAGGAATGGCCAGCAAAGCGTTAGTCATGATAACTAATGGGTAAGGGGATTCAGGTAAGCCTATCGTTTCATTAAAAAAGATAAAAAAACCTGTTGCGAGGACGATACCCGGCATGGCTAAAATAATTAACCCGCTAAGTTCTAAGGCTTGTCCTAGACGAGCAGCTTGACGTAAGCGCAATTCACGGCTACTCCATAATAACATTAAGGTTAGTACTACACAGACAGCGCCAGCACACAATGCAATAAACACCGAGGTTGCCGTGGCTTGCCATAAGGCGGGTTGCTGCAATACCGCCCAAAGTTGACCATTTAATCCATCGAAAATAACCGCGAACAGCGGGGGGAGTAGTAATAGCATGGCAGCGGCAATGAGCAACAAATCACGAATGCGGCGAAACGCGTTATCAGCAGGGTCAACCCATTGGGTCTGATGACTAAAACCAACAGAAAATACACTATTTACTCTGTGACAGATAAACATCAAACCGACACAAAAGAAGAGTTGAATTAATGCTAAAATAGTGGCCCGACCTAAATCAAAATCATAATTAAGTGCTTGGTAAATAGCCAATTCGATGGTGGTAGCTGCTGGGCCACCTCCCAACGCGAGAACAGTCGCAAAGCTGGCAAAGCACAGCATAAAAATTAACGCAGCAGTGGGTAATATTTGCCTCCGTAAATAAGGCCATTCTAAAATAGTAAATTGCTGCCACTCATTAAACCTCAGTTGTGCTGCGATTTGCCGTTGCTCAATAGCGATATTTTCTAACGATTGTAATAGCATACGCGTTGCTAACGGCATATTAAAGAAGACATGTGCTAGCAAAATACCCTTTAGGCCATAAGGCGAAAAACTGTAATTAAGCCCCAGTAATTGGCACAGTTTAGCCAGCCAACCGGTTTGCCCGTAAACTGATAAAATACCAAATACGGCAACTAACACCGGAAGAACCAGCGTCATTGCACATAAGCGTAAAAATAGAGTTCGTCCAAAAAAACGACGGCGATGCAATGCTCTGGCGAGAAAAATAGCAGGGATTACAGAAAAAGTAGCGGATAAAAAAGCCTGCCAAAAAGTAAAGCCAATCACATGCCACAAATAGCTATCGCTGATAATATCAGCCATTGAAATTTCAGGTGCAAAAAACCACAGAGCACCAAAACTAATGAGTGCAACGGTAACCAGTAAACCGGAGGCCAATGCCCCCGGTAGTAGAGACAAATTAATTAGCGACTGACGGCGGTTTGCCATAAACGAGTCCAATTTTGGCGTTCTTTGGCCACTTCTTGAGAACTAAATTGCAAGGCTTTTTCAGGCAGAGGTAACTGGTTATAGACTTCAGGTAAGGGAATATCAATGACCGGATACATCCAGTTAGTTGTTGGTAAGGTATTTTGGAATTCAGGGGTTAAGACAAACTGTAAAAATTGTTTTGCCAATTCAGGCTCTGGACTGTTTTTTAGCCTTGCAGCCACTTCAACTTGCATGTAGTGCCCTTCACTAAATAAGGCGGCAGCATAATTATCTTTTTGGTCATTGAGTATTTGGTAGCCCGGTGATGAGGTATAACTGAGTACAAAATCACCTTCTCCTTTTAAGAATAGGCCATAAGCTTCGCTCCAACCTTTTGTTACGGTAAGCGTTTTACCTGCCATTTTTTGCCATGCATCAGCAGATTTTTCGCCATACAGCTTTTCAATCCATAACATCAAGCCAAGTCCAGGGGTACTGGTTCGAGGGTCTTGGTAAATAATTTTCCAATTATTTTCACTATTTAATAATGCATCCATACTGGCTGGTGGTTGTTTAATTTTATTAGTGTCGTATATGAATGCGAAGTAACCATAATCATAGGGAATGAAAATTGAGCTATCCCATGAAATAGGGAGTTTTAATGCCTTGGTATTAATATCAGCAGGGGCAAACAGGCCTGTTTTTTCAGCAGAATCTAATAAATTATTATCTAACCCTAAAATCACATCCGCTTTGCTTTTTTTTCCTTCCATTCTGAGCCTGTTTAGCAGCGCTACGCCATCCCCCAGTGCGACTATTTTTAATTCACAATCGCACTGCGCTTCGAAATTCTTTTTAATTTGTGGGCCCGGTCCCCACTCTGCCGTAAAGGAATCGTAGGTATAAACAGTAAGCGTTGGTTTATCAGCCCATGCCAATTGACTTAAACTGAGTGCACTAAAGGTAAGAATAGATGCTATAATTTTGTTTTTAAACATGCTTTTTCCTGCGCTAAAAGATAGTGACACAGGATTTGAGGATGAACCGGTGCAGGTATGCAGGCGGTGGCTCAAATCCCTACGCCGGTATTAACCGGATCAGGTTCTACGGGTTATTTCTCAGCCTAAATAAATTCGGCACCCCGTTGAGATGTTCACTATTGTAGTGACTTCAGACATATCTGCAAACTGTATTGATATAGGTTTACCAGTTTAGGTATGTGTGAAACAATTAGGCATCTTTCAAATTTGGTTATTGAGGTAGTCTGTGATTGATGATGATGGCTACCGCCCGAATGTAGGAATTGTAATTTGTAATCGGCAAGGGCAAGTTTTATGGGCCCGCCGCTATGGTCAGCACTCATGGCAGTTTCCTCAAGGAGGCATCAATCCCGGGGAATCGCCGGAACAGGCGATGTATCGTGAGCTATACGAAGAAGTCGGGCTACAGCGTAAAGATGTCAGGTTATTGGCATCTACCCGTAATTGGTTACGTTACAAATTACCCAAGCGTTTGGTGCGTTGGGATACAAAACCTGTTTGTATTGGGCAGAAACAGCGTTGGTTTTTACTCCAACTTCAATGCAATGATGCCGATATAAACGTGCAGCGCAGTAAATCGCCAGAATTTGATGGCTGGCGATGGGTCAGTTATTGGTATCCTGTTAGGCAGGTAGTTTCTTTTAAACGCGAAGTTTATCGGCGTGTTATGAAAGAATTCGCCCCCGTAGTTATGCCTTTACAGGAACAAAAATTACCGCAACGACCCACTTTTAATAACCGTAGGCGTGGAGCAAAGTAGCCTATGTTGATGCGTTTACGTGAAATTGTCGAAAAAGTTGCAATGGCGACAAGTTTGACTGATGCGCTAGAAGTGTTGGTGAATGAGACTTGCAAAGCAATGAGAACAGACGTTTGTTCCATTTATTTAGCTGATCACCCTCGCCAATGCTATTACTTAATGGCAACCCGCGGGTTAAAAAAACCTAGCGGGATTGCTATTCGTCTAGGATTTGATGAAGGTGTCGTAGGCGCGGTAGGGCGCCAATCTGAGATGCTCAATCTAGCCGATATTCGTGAACACCCTCAGTATAAATTCCTGCCTCAGCTTAAAGAAGAACGCTTGAGAGCTTTCTTAGGTGTTCCCGTGGTCTATCGTCGCCAATTATTAGGCGTGCTGGTGGTACAGCAGCGGGAAAAGCGGCTGTTTAATGAAACCGAAGAATCTTTCATGGTCACATTGTCAATGCAACTGGCTGTGATTTTGTCACAAGCACAAGCGAAAGGTATTTTTGGGCAATATCGGCAAAATAGAATTAAAGCGATTCCGGTATCACAGGGAATTGCAATGGCTTATGGGTGGCAAGATAGCTCCCAACCTTCTTTAGATAGTATTTTTCAAGCTAGTGCTATTGATATCGATAAAGAAAAACAACGGCTTGTTGCCGCTCTCGAGAGTGCCACAGCGGAATGTCGTCGTATTAGTAAGCGTTTTATGGCTAGCTCAGCAAAAGAAAGTGCTGCGATTTTTGATCTCTATAATCATCTACTTAGTGACCCTCAACTAAAAAAACACCTGTTTGCCGCTATTAATGACAATGCAACCGCTGAATGGGCGGTTAAAACGGTTATTGAAAATTATGTGGAGCAGTTTTCTCGCCTGCGTGACCTCTATCTAAGGGAAAGAGGGGCAGACTTAAAAGCATTAGGTCAACGCTTATTGTTTCATCTTGATGATTCACTTACCGCAAATGAACAATGGCCAGAACGCTTTATTTTAGTTGCTGATGAATTAAGTGCTAGCGTATTGGCTGAGTTGCCTATTGAGCAACTTGCCGGTGTGGTCGTGCGTGACGGAGCAACACATTCTCATTCCGCGATTTTAATCAGAGCCATGGGGATCCCTGCAATTATGGGGGCTGATATTGAGCCTTCGTTATTACATAACCGCCATTTAATATTGGATGGATACCGTGGTGAGGTCTTTATTGAACCTGAAAATTTAATTGTTCAGGAATATCAACAAATTATTGAAGAAGAAAATGCCATTAGTCGCTTAGCTGAAGGGACTCTTGAGCAAGATGCAATGCTTAAAGGCGGCGAAAAAGTTCATATATACCTTAATGCAGGTTTAAGCCCACGTTACGAGCAACAAATCAATACTGGGGTTGATGGTGTTGGTCTGTATCGTACGGAACTGCCTTTTATGCTGCACAATGGTTTTCCCTCAGAAGATGAGCAGAAACAGCTCTATAAAGAAGTTTTACAACTTTTTCCTACCAAGCCTGTTGTATTAAGAACCCTTGATATAGGGGCAGATAAACAGCTGCCATATATGCCAATTAGCGAAGAAAACCCAAGCTTAGGCTGGCGTGGTATTCGTATCATGTTGGACCAGCCCGAGATCTTTTTGATTCAGCTAAGGGCTATGTTACGGGCAAATACACTTTCGGGTAATTTACGTATTTTATTACCGATGGTGACCAGTGTTAATGAGATAGACGAAGCAATTTCGCTGGTTAAAAGAGCAAGAGAAGAAGTGAGTGTTTTATTAAAAATGCCAGTTGAGATGCCTCAAATAGGTATTATGCTTGAAGTTCCTTCTTTACTGTTTTTACTACCTGAAATTAAAAAACGTGTTGATTTTATCTCTATTGGGACTAATGACTTTACACAATATTTACTTGCTGTTGACCGTAATAACACCCATGTAGCAGCGCTATATGATAATCTTCATCCCTCAGTTGTGCGCTTTTTAGCAAAAGTAAGCGAAGAGTGCCAACGGCTGCAGCTCCCTGTCAGCGTTTGTGGGGAAATGGCCGGGCAGCCACTTAGCGCAATGGTATTAATTGCCCTTGGGTATCGTTCTTTAAGTATGAGTGGGCGTAGTGTTCCTCGCATGAAATATTTAATCCGCCAACTTGACCCAGCCTTAATGTCGGAGTTAGCACCGAAGTTATTGGCTGCAGAAACTTGTGATAGCGTTAGGCAAGAAGCCAGTGAGTTTATGGAACAGCACCGTTTAGGTGGTTTTGTGCGTGGTGGAATTTAATTTACAACAAGATGAAGTATTTAATTTGGTTTAGGTTGAAAAATATCAAGTATAAATGACGATACTTTTTGTTGTATGCTTCAGGGTGCTTCACAAATTGAAGTCTGTTGAATACGTAATAGTCGACGAGTAGTTGGCTTAATGATTAAAAAGTGGGGAACAATGAGTAACAACTACTTAGCATTTCCGGAAATAGATCCTGTTATGTTTTCGATTGGACCAGTATCGTTACACTGGTATGGTTTTATGTACCTTGTTGGCTTTGTTTTTGCCCTTTGGCTTGCAGGGCGTCGCGCTGCAAAACCAAATAGTGGCTGGACAAAAAATGAAGTAGAAAATTTACTGTATGTTGGCTTTGTTGGCGTATTTGTCGGTGGCCGGCTAGGTTATGTTTTCTTCTATAATCTCCCTGTTTTTCTTGACGATCCTCTATATCTCTTTAAGGTTTGGGATGGCGGTATGTCCTTCCATGGGGGGCTAATCGGTGTGATATGTGCCATGATGTGGTTCGCTCATCGTACTCGCCGTCGTTTTCTGCAAGTTTCTGACTTTGTTGCACCATTGATTCCATTTGGTTTAGGAATGGGGCGTATCGGGAACTTTATTAATGGGGAGTTATGGGGACGAGTTACACTTGATACGCCATGGGCATTTTTGTTCCCACATTCACGTAGTGAAGATATCCAACTCGCTGCCCAAGACCCTTCGTTATTACCCATATTAGAGCAGTATGGTGTGCTACCAAGACATCCATCACAACTTTATGAAATGTTCTTAGAGGGAATTGTTTTGTTCCTTATTTTGAACTTATTTGTGCGTAAACGCCGCCCTATGGGGAGTGTTTCCGGGTTATTCTTGATTGGTTATGGTGCATTTAGGATTATCGTTGAATTCTTTAGGCAACCGGATGCACAGCTTGGTTTATTTGGTGGTATTAGTATGGGGCAAATTCTATCAATCCCAATGATTATTATTGGCATTCTAATGATTGTCTGGGCTTATAAATATGGTAAGAATGTGCCAGCCCATAAGCCATTAAAAGAGCCTAAAAAGAGTTAATTAGTCCATTTATTGGGGCTAACTTAGTCTGTTGAGTATAACTATTTTGTAAATAAAACAATGAAATACAACAAGGCGAAGGTTAGCCACTTAGTTATTTTTGAAAAAGAGAGTCACTATGAAGCCGTATCTTGATTTATGCCAGCGTATTATTGATGAGGGCCAATGGGTTGAAAATAAACGTACAGGTGTTCGTTGTTTAACCGTTATTAACGCTGACCTTGAATATGATGTTGGTAATAATCAATTTCCCTTGATTACGACTCGTAAAAGTTTCTATAAAGCGGCGATAGCTGAGCTTCTTGGCTATCTCCGTGGCTATGACAATGCAGCTCAATTTCGTGAAATTGGTTGTAATACTTGGAATGCTAATGCAAACGAAAACCAAGCATGGCTGAATAATCCCCATCGCAAAGGTGAAGATGATATGGGGCGTGTATATGGCGTTCAAGGGCGCTCATGGCAACGCCCAGATGGAACACATTTAGATCAGCTGAAAAAAGTCGTCAATAACTTAAAAAATGGTATTGATGACCGTGCGGAAATCATCACTTTCTATAACCCTGGTGAATTTGAAATGGGCTGCTTGCGTCCCTGCATGCATACTCATACTTTTTCACTACTGGGTGATACGCTGCATTTAACATCTTACCAGCGTAGCTGTGATGTTCCGCTTGGTTTAAATTTCAATCAAGTACAATGTTTTGTTTTACTCGCTCTAATGGCTCGTATTACAGGGCATAAAGCAGGTAAGGCTTATCATAAAATTGTGAATGCACATATCTATGAAAACCAATTACCTTTAATGCGTGATGTCCAACTAAAACGTGAGCCTTTTGCTTCTCCTTCATTGATTATTAACCCCAAAATTAAGTCATTAGAAGATCTCGAAACATGGGTAACTTCAGATGATTTTATCCTTGAAGGGTACCAGTGCCATGAGGCTATCAAATATCCATTTACTGTTTGATTAGTGAATAAATTTTTTACAAAGATGGTTTTATTGGAAAACCATCTTTGTACTATTTTTTAATTTCCCATTAATTTCCCTCCTTTATCAATCTCATCATCCTTGATGCAATTTATCTTGGCTTATAAGTCATTTACTTTCGTGTATTTATTTTGATTGAACTATTTCTTTGCGAGGCGCTTCGCAAATTGAGTTGTATTGCTCTGAATCTATCTATTTTGTTGCGAAACGTTATGCAGTTTGTAATGACAAACCTCGCTATATCGTTTTTTTTTTGGCAATCTCAGGCTTGCGTATGAAAAAAGTGGAGTCACAACAAGATGAGAATTGATTCAAATACAGCACAGCGTGGTTTCACCTTAATTGAAATTCTTATTGTTTTATTTATTTGCTCTTTCATTATGTTGTCCGGTTTATATCAATGGCAACAGCAGGTAGAAAGACAACGGTTAATCGATGCTGCTAGGCAAGTATCTGAGTTTATTTATAGCCAAATGACAGAAGGGGTTTATTTAAATAGGTACCAAATATTATCGGTTAAGGTTGGGAAAGGTGATTGGCAGCTTATTGTTAAGGATGCAAATAACAAGCAGCAAGTTGGTAAGTTAACAGCAGAAAGGCACCAGGGAATAGATCTCAGCAAAGCGAGCCGTACTTCAATTCAGTTTTATGGAAAACAGGGAACTATTCGTGCTTTCAGTATAGAGCTAAGAAATCAGAGTGAGCAAATCACAATTTATATTTCTTCATTAGGTCGTATAAGAAGCTGTAGCCATAAAAAAATGGCCGGAGTGCCGAAATGTTAATCCTCTTAACTAACGATAAATTAAAAAAGCAGCAAGGATTTACGCTAATTGAAATGTTGATGGCAATGGCTATCAGTAGCATTGTGTGTGTATCAGCGATGAACGCCATTCCCGCATTATTTAAACAAACTTATCGATCTTATATTCAATATCAAATAGACAGGGATATAAGACAAACATTGATAAACATGGAAAAAGATTTTAGAAGAATTGGTTATTGCAGTAGCCTGAATTGTGGAAAGGAGCCTTTAAAAATTGCATCTAAGGCTTTAAGCCAAGGGAACAATTCATGCATTATTTTTGCTTATGACCAAGATTTATCAGGTAGCTGGGAAAATGTTAAATCTAAATCAATAGATTCTGATTATTTTGGTTATCGGTTAAATAATGAAAAATTAGAAACCAATAGGAATGTTAGGGATTGCAATGGAATGCGTTGGCAATCGCTATTTGATGAGAAGCTAATCAAGGTTAAAAAATTAGTATTTAATTGGCGGGAAAATGTGCAATTACTTGAAATGGAAATTAGCCTTAGAACAGAGTTATTACCTAATCAAACATTTAATTATCGAATAGCGGCCTTGGTTAGAAATTTATGAAGCGCATAGAGCAACAACAGGGAAACGTTTCTCTATTGATGGTTATTATTTTTATCACAATAGGCACATTATTGATTAAATCTGTTCATTTCTTCCAAGAACGAGCTCGAGACGAGCAGCGTAATGAAATCAAGTATTTCGATACATTTAATAAAGCAGAATCAGCCCTTGCATGGGGAGGAACATTGCACTGGGATAGTAAACATAGAGAACTAAGGCATTGGGTTTGCCAGAAAGAGGAAACTCAACAATGGAAAAGTTGTTTAAAACATTATAAAGGGGCGACTTTCTTACTTTCGGGACAAAGCCATTACCGCTCTGAAAATGAGATTAAAGTTTACCGGTGGATGGTATTGGATGTAAATAAACGACAGTTTTTTCCTCGTGAAAAAGGGTGGTTAGATTATTGTCCAGTGATTAAAAAAGGATTTTGCGAGTGAAAATAAAGCAGCAAGGGTTTGCATTAGTTGAAGCAATGATTGGCGTGGTTATTTTTGCTATTTCACTGGTAGCTTTGGTAAACTATTCGCAATATATCATATTGAATTTTAATCAATTGTATATGAACTCGTCGGCAATTAGAGTACTGCATAGCACATTAGAAAAAAGCGTGATGTCAGGGGAACCAATATCAGGGGAGAAAAATTCTTCCATAGGGCCAAATTTGCGTTACCCTGAATGGAAAATGCAAACAGTTCGCATACCACGGGTCGATAACTGTACTGAGTTAATGGTATCGTTAACGGTAAAAAAACAGCCATTTTCATTAAGTCGTTGGTATTGCTCAACAGGAGAGCACTATGTTTCAAGTGTATCATTCTAATCAATTAGATTTATTAAAAGATCTAATGACTCATTTAATGAAAAATGAACCACTTTCTCACCCTTTTGAGCAAGAAATAATTTTAGTACAAAGTCCTGGAATGTCACAGTGGCTACAAATCGAACTTGCTAAGCAGTTTGGTATCGCTGCAAATATTAACTATCCCTTACCTGCAACATTTATTTGGGATATGTTTAGGCGGGTCTTACCTGATATCCCAAAAGAAAGCGCTTATACCAAACAAGCAATGACATGGAAATTAATGACAATATTGCCAACTGTCATTAACGAAGAAGAATTTGAACCTTTAAGGCATTATCTTCAAGAGGATACAGATAAACGTAAGCTGCATCAACTTGCAGGTAGGATTGCTGATTTATTTGACCAATATTTGGTATATCGCCCACAATGGGTTGAAATATGGCAAAAAAATGAATTAATAGAGGGGCTAAGTGAAAATCAACTGTGGCAAAAACGCTTGTGGCAATGCCTTGTTGATTATTCAAATGAATTAAAACAGCCGCCTTGGCACCGAGCTAATTTATATCAACATTTTATAGATACATTATCATCGAATCCTGATTTAGGAAAAATGCTGCCAAAGCGTATTTTTATTTGCGGTATCTCATCTCTTCCACCTGTTTATTTACAAGCAATCAATGCAATAGCAGAACATACAGATGTTCATTTAATGTTCACAAACCCATGTCGTTATTATTGGGGAGACATTCAAAGTGCGTCATTTTTAGCTAGGTTGCAGCAAAGGAAACTTCGGCATTATCTTGACAAACATGAAATTTCTCGTTTTAAACTTGAGGATCATACTCCTAATTTATTTAATGAAAATGGCGAGCAGGATATTGCAAATCCACTGCTTGCATCGTGGGGAAGGCTAGGCCGAGACAACCTATACTTTATTTCTCAAATCGATAGTACTAATGAAATTTCAGCCTATGTTGATACTGAGCGAGCCAATTTATTAGAGAATATCCAGCAGGATATTTTAGATCTCGAAAATCATGCTCAATTAGGGACAACATTAGAAAATTATGAAACGAGTGTGGGTAAGCGGTCAATCAATGAGTTAGATGACTCGATAACATTCCATTTATGCCATAGTGCACAGCGGGAAGTTGAAGTATTGCAAGATCATCTACTTTCTCTCTTTGAGCAAGACCCATCGTTAACACCGCGTGATGTGATAGTCATGGTTGCCGATATCGACAGCTATGCTCCCTATATTCAGGCAGTTTTTGGTAATACAGCATCAGTTCGTTATATCCCTTTTTCAATATCAGATAGGAAAGCGCTACAGGCTCACCCTATTTTACAAGCATTTATTATGCTACTCGATTTACCTCAGAGCCGTTTTTCAACGGAGCAAGTCCTCAGTCTACTTGAGGTTTCTGCTTTTTCTCAACGTTTTGGTATTGATGAAAGTGAGTTAAGTTTATTACGCCGCTGGGTTAATGAATCAGGGATCCGTTGGGGGCTTGATGATGATAATGTACGTTCCTTCGCTTTACCGGTGATAGGGCAAAACACATGGGAATTTGGCTTAAGTAGAATGTTGCTTGGCTATGCAATGGACAGTAGAAATGGCCCGTGGAATGGTATTTTGCCTTACGATGAGTGTAGTGGCTTAGCGGCTCAGCTTGCCGGGAAATTAGCATTATTAATCAATACACTAAGAGAGTGGCGCGCTGTACTAGCACAGGAACGTCCCCTTGCAGAATGGAAAGAACTTTGCCAGCAATTACTTGATAGCTGCTTTATGGTTGATGGTGAAACTGAACTGGTTCTCGCACTATTGACGGAACAGTGGCATCAAATAATTGATAACGCGATAATTTCAGGATATGAAGAGCAAGTTCCGTTACGATTAATTCGTGATGAACTTTCAGTTCGTTTTGATGATGAAAAGATTAGTCAACGTTTCTTGGCTGGAGCCGTTAACTTTTGCACTTTGATGCCAATGCGCTCGGTACCATTTAAGGTTGTGTGTTTACTGGGTATGAATGACGGTGCTTACCCTCGGAATATACCGCCTTTAGGGTTTGATTTGATGGCTGAAAAGCCTGTGCGTGGAGATAGAAAACGCCGGGACGATGATAGATATCTGTTTTTAGAAGCATTGAATTCAGCATCTAAACAACTTTATGTTAGCTATATCGGGCTTTCTATTCGCGATAATCAACCTTGTAATCCATCAGTATTAGTAACTGAATTAATTGATTATATATGCCAAAGCTTTTGTTTAGTTGGCGATGAAACGTTGACCATTGATGAAAGTGCTAAGCGGTTAAGCAAGCATCTGGTCATTCAACATAATAGAGTTCCATTCGCAAAAGAAAATTTCTTACCAGAAACGCCTTATCAGAGCTTCGCGAGCGAGTGGTTACCTGCCGCAAAAACAACAAATAAAGTTGATGAACCATTTTGTTCAGTACTTGAAATTCGTGAACCTATTACAGAAATTTCTTTAGAACAATTATTACGTTTTTATCGTCACCCGATTAGGGCATTTTTCCAACAGCGTTTGAAAGTACATTTTTCTATTGAAGAAACCGAACTGCCAGAAGAAGAGCCATTTAACTTAGGTAGATTACAGCGATATAAAATTAATGATCAAATTTTAGATTTACTTGTCAAAGATAAGAATATTGAGCCTTTTTATTCTGCTTTAAAAGCATCGGGCCAGCTGCCTGCTAGGCAATTTGGTCAACTTTTTTGGGAACAGCAGTTGAACGAAATATCGCCATTAGCTGAAAAAGTTAAAGAATATGATATGCAGCTATTTGATTATCCGTTTGATTTTCAGTTAAATGGGATAAAAATCACAGGGTTACTGAAAAATATTCATGAAACAGGAATGGTACGCTATCGTCCGGCTTACTTAACCGCTAATGATGGGGTGCAGCTATGGGTGGAGCATTTGCTATTTAACTCACAAATTGGTGAAGGGGAAAGCCTTGCACTAGGAAGAGATAATAGTATTTGGCAGTTTTCCGCTATTAACAAAGATGATGCATTGGTTTATCTACAAGATTTAGTCGTAGGCTACTGTGAGGGGTTTAATTCTCCGTTAATTCTTCTTTCTCAAAGTGGTTGGAGTTGGGTTAAGGCCTGTTTTGATAAAAAGACGAAACAGTACGATTTTTTGAGTGAAGAAACTCAGCAAAAAGCATTATCTGCTTTGCTCCAAAACTTACAAGGAAGTCAGATACAAAGAGGCGAGATGGAAGACGATTATGTGTCAAGAGTTTGCAGAAGCATTGATGATGTGATGATTAAAACGTTGTTATCAAACACTCAGCGGTTTTTATTACCGATGACAAAATACTTGAAATGACAGGAGAGCACCAAAGGATGCAATATTTATCCAAAAATATCGCTCATCTATTTTTATTACTGATAATTTTTTTCGGTGGCCAAGCGATTGCAGCTCAACCACTTTGGCAAGTTTTGCCTGAAACAGTAAATAAAAGCGAAAGTGACCCTAGGGAATATAAAGCCATCAAGCTTAGCAATGATATGACGGTTTTATTAGTATCAGATGCCAAAGCGACAAAATCATTGGCTGCTGTATCAATACCTGTTGGTAGTATTGAAAACCCAAATAGCCAACTAGGGTTAGCCCATTACTTAGAACATATGGTTTTAATGGGCTCCAAAAAGTACCCTGAGCCAAGTAGTTTCTCTGAGTTCTTGCAAAAACATGGTGGTAGCCATAATGCAAGTACGGCATCTCACCGCACTGCTTATTATTTTGAAGTGGAAAATGGAGCATTAAAAGAAGCGACAGACCGGCTTGCAGATGCATTAGCTGATCCACTTTTAGACCCAATTAATGCAGATAGAGAACGTAATGCAGTTAATGCAGAACTTACAATGGCACGCTCTCGTGATGGGATGCGTATATGGCAAGTACGTTCTGAAACATTGAACCCATTACACCCAAATTCGCGTTTTTCGGGAGGGAATTTAGAGACTCTGAAAGACAAACCTAATAGCAAACTACAAGATGAGCTAGTAGGCTTTTATAAGAAGTATTATTCTGCAAACCTAATGAATGCAGTGCTTTACGGCGACCAGTCTATTGAGTCATTAGCGAATATCGCACAAGAAACATTTGGGCGTATACCTAATTTTAATGCAAGTGTTCCTGCTGTTAATATCCCCGCAGTAACGGATAATGAAAAAGGTATTATCATTCATTATGTGCCTGCTCAACCGCAAAAAGCCATACAAATTGAATTTACTATTAAAAATAATATGGCAGATTTTCGCAGTAAAAGTGATAACTATATTAGCTACTTAATTGGTAATAGAAGTCCAGGGACACTGGCTGATTGGTTAATATCACAAGGGCTCGCTGAAGGTATCAGTGCTTCTGCATCCCCAAATCTAGATAGAAACTATGGTTCTTTCTCTATCTATGTCACGTTGACAGATAAAGGGTTACAAGAAAGAGACGAAATTATTGCAGCGATTTTTTCTTATCTTGAGTTAATTAAGAACGACGGAGTCAACAAAAGTTACTTTGATGAAATAGCAAAAGTTCTTAATTTATCATTCCGTTATGGTTCAATTGTCAGGGATATGAACTACATTGAGTGGTTATCAGACCAAATGATTGATGTTCCTGTTAATCATGTTCTTGATTCAGATTATATTGCTGATAAGTATGATCCTGAGGCGATTAAACAGCGTTTATCAGAGCTCAGTGCGAAAGAAGCGAGGATTTGGTTTATTAGTCCAAATGAACCGAATAACAAAAAAGCATATTTTGTTGATGCACCGTATCAAGTTAATAAAATTACAGCAAAACAATTTAAATCGTGGGCAAGTTTAGAAGCTAAAATGAATTTTAAATTGCCTGCTTTAAACCCGTATATTGCTGATAACTTATCATTAATTAAAACTAGTAAGGCTTATAAACACCCTGAATTCATCTATCAAGATGGCAATACGCGTGTGTTATATATGCCAAGTCAATATTTTGCTGATGAGCCGAAGGCAAGTATCACTTTGTCATTACGTTCTAATCAAGGGGATAAGGATGCTAAGGAACAAGTAACAGGTTCTTTATTACAATATATCGCTTCATTGAAAATGGACGAACTGCAATATCAAGCATCGGTAGCGGGTATGTCAGTCTCTGTTTCTCAAGGAATTGGTCTGCAATTAAATGCCAGTGGTTACACCCAACATTTACCTGAACTCTTTTTATCTATGACTCAACTATACCTAGATTTTGAGCCAACAGAACAAGAGTTAGCTCAAGCAAAATCTTGGTATAAAGAGCAAATTGAAGTTGCTAATAATGCGAAAGCTTATGAGTTGGCTATGCAACCGCTTCAACGTATTAATAGTGTGCCTTATTTTGAGCAAGAACAGCGTTTAGCGGAGCTAGATAAAATATCACTTCAAGACATCACTAGCTACCGTGAAATGATAGTTAAAAGTGCAGCATTACAAGCGCTGGTCTTCGGCAATATGACTGAGTCACAAAGCATTAAAACTATTAAAGATGCACAGCAATTATTAAAGAGCGAAGGTACCAATTGGTGGCGCGGTGATATTGTCGTTATTGACAAAAATTACCTAGCCGATTTCCAAAAGCAGGGAAATAGCTCAGATAATGCACTTGCTGAAATCTTTATTCCAGACGGTTATAGCCGCATTGATGGTGCAGTACTATCTGGTATTCTTTCTAAAGTGATTCAGCCTTGGTTTTATGATCAATTAAGGACCAATGAGCAACTGGGTTATGCGGTATTTGCTTTTAAAACCGGTCTGGGTGATCAGTGGGGAATGGGCTTTTTGATTCAAAGTAATGCCAAGACACCGAGTTATTTGAATGCACGCTACCAACAATTTTATCTTCAAGCATTAGAGAAACTAAAAAAACTACCGATAGATGAATTTAATCAATATAAACAATCTATTATCACGGAAATGAACCAACCACCTCAAACATTCTATGAGGAAGTCGGTCGTTATTCATCTGATTTTTCTAGAAATATTTTCAGTTTTGATACTCGTGAAAAAGTTATTGCAACTTTAGGTAGTGCAACGAAAGAACAAGTCATTGAGTATTATGAAAATGCAGTCATAAAGCACAAAGGGTTAGCTGTTAGCTCCCAAGTGACAGGCCAGGGAGTTGACACTAAAGTAGGATATGCGCATCTGAAAGATTGGGTGCTTTACCCAACAGCTTCTCAGTTGCAAAAGATTTTACCAATAAAGGAAGATGCTGAGTGAATAAAGTGCAGGTAGAGTCCCAATTACTGAATGTTTTTTCCTTGCCACTGCGTGGACAGCGGTTAATTGAAGCATCAGCAGGAACGGGTAAAACATACACAATTGGTATACTTTATCTGCGGCTTTTATTAGGTCTGGGAGGCGTTAATGCGTTTCCTCGGCCGTTAAGTGTTGAAGAAATTCTAGTTGTAACATTTACAGAGGCTGCGACGAATGAGTTACGTGGACGTATTCGTCAACGTATTCATGATATGCGCTTAGTTTGCTTAAGAAATGGCGTTGGTTTCGAGTCGCAGCCTGAGTATCTTGAATTATTAACCGAGCTTTCGGGGGAGCCTCAAAGAAAATTCGCCGCGCAATGGTTGCAGGCAGCGGAAAGGCAAATGGATGAAGCGGCAATATATACTATCCATGGTTTTTGCCAAAGAATGCTAGTTCATAATGCATTTGAGTCCGGGGTGTTGTTTGAGCAAACCATGATCCAAGATGAATTTCCGATTCAAAAACAAGCCTGTGCAGACTTTTGGCGCCGCCATTTTTATCCTTTAAATTACTCCATGACGAAAGTCATTCAATCACTATGGAGTGGCCCTGAAGCATTGCTTTCGGAGATTAAACCTTTTTTACAGGGGGATATTCCTTTAATTATTAACCAACCTAAGGAAACAGAAACTCTGGAAGAACGGCATCAGCGGCTAATCTTGTTAATTGAGTCAGTTAAAGCAGTATGGTTAGAAAATTCAGCAGATTTTGAGAAGCTTATCGCTGATTCCGATGTTGATAAACGAAGTTATAGTACTCGTTTTCTGCCCACATGGTTGATAAAAATAGGCGAATGGGCTCAAGAAGAAACAGAAGATTATCAGCTACCTAAAGATCTTGAACGCTTTTCACAAACGGCACTACATAAAAAATCAAAAAGTGGTTCAGGGCCAGAGCATGTTGTTTTCCAAAGAATAGATGAGCTACTTTCTCAATCATTAACCCTAAAAGATCTGATTATTCCACTGGCTATTGCAGAGGTGAGGGAGGCTATCACTTTTGAAAAACATAACCGTGGTGAGATGGGGTTTGATGATTTATTGACCCGTTTAGACAGCGCTCTCGCTCAAGAAAGCGGAAAATTTTTAGCTCAAGCTATCAGCCAACGTTTTCCCGTTGCAATGATAGATGAGTTTCAAGATACAGATGCACAGCAATACCGTATTTTTCAACGAATTTATCGGGAAGTTAATGACAGTGCTTTACTTTTTATCGGCGACCCTAAACAAGCTATATATGCTTTTCGAGGCGCTGATATTTTCACCTATATTGAAGCAAAAAATGAAGTTAGTGCTCACTATACATTAGAGACTAACTATCGCTCATCACAAAATATGGTTGAAGCTATTAATCATCTATTTTCTCGTTGTCAGTCCCCATTTATTTTTGAGCAAATTCCTTTTCAACCTGTTAATTTTGCTAAGCAAAACAGTGATAAGAAACTTATTCATGATGGTGAAAAAGTCAAATCACTTACATTTTGGCAACTTGAAGCGGAAGGTGTCTCTGTTGCTGAATATGAACAAGCAACAGCTTCACAATGTGCGGTGCAAATCGCACAATACTTGCAAGGCGGGTTACAAGGTAGCAGCTATTTTGACAATCAAGGAGCGCATACACCTGTTGAGGCTTCTGATATAACTGTGTTGGTGCGCAGCCGACGAGAAGCCGTATTAATTCGTGATGCTTTAAATCGGTTAAATATCCCTTCTGTGTTTCAATCTAATCGGGAAAGTGTATTTTCAACACCAGAAGCGAGGGATTTACTGTGGTTGCTACAGGCAGTTTTAACACCTGAAAAAGAACGTGTTTTGCGTAGTGCATTGGCGACAGGAATATTGGGTTTAACCGCTAAACAAATTGATGACCTAAATCATGATGAAAAATCGTGGGAAAAAATTGTTGATGAATTTGCTCGTTATGCCATGGTTTGGCAAAAAAGAGGCGTGCTGCCGATGCTTAGAATGGTCATGGCGCAGAGGCAAATTGCAGAAACGTTATTATCAGGCACTGATGGAGAACGCCGCTTGATGGATGTGATGCATATTGGTGAGCTATTACAAGAAATGTCATTACAGCTTGAAGGTGAGCACACACTAACACGTTGGCTAGCACAACAAATTGCTCATCCTGACCATCAATCTGACGTACAGCAAATGCGCCTTGAAAGTGATAAACACCTGGTGCAAATCAGTACTATTCATAAATCTAAAGGCCTTGAATACAAGATTGTTTGGTTACCTTTTGCGAGCAATTTTTTACCTCAATCTAAAGGTTTATATCACGACAGAACAGATTATGGGGTACGGTTAGATTTAAATGATAGTGAAGAAAATGTCGCTTTAGCTGATGAAGAACGTCTAGCAGAAGACCTGCGTTTATTGTACGTGGCACTTACAAGAGCTATCTATCACTGTAGTGTTGGTATTGCACCATTAATTAAAGGTAATCGGAAAAAAAGTGGTGAAACCGACTTACACTTATCTGCGCTGGGTTATGTTATCCAAAAAGGACAAGCTGGAGACAGCTTGCTATTAAACGACATGTTGGCTGAGATTAGCAATGACGTTATTGATGTTATCGTGATTAATCAACCTAAGTCGGAACGTTTAATATTAGAACAAAATGACAGCGTAAACTTGTCTGCAAGAGCGGTGACCCGTCATTTTAATGATCATTGGCGTGTTACCAGTTATTCGGGGTTAAGTTACGGCTCAAGCCATACAGAGGTAGAACAATCAGTTTCAGCATTGCAATTTGCGAATTCATTAGCTCCTAATATGGATATTGAGGCTAGTGTTGATGTGGAGCAACAGGAAGGTGAGCCTTCTACTCTAACTCCTCATCAATTTCCTAAAGGCGCATCTCCGGGAACATTTTTACATAGCTTGATGGAGGAAATTGACTTTAGTGAGCCGGTTTCTCAAGAGTGGTTGTCTGAGAAACTTGAATCCTCAGGGTTTGACTTACATTGGGCACCAATGCTGCAAGAATGGCTACACGCAATTGTACAGGCACCATTATTAGAAGACGGGCTATGTTTGTCTGCATTACAGGCTCAAGACCAATTAGATGAGATGCAGTTTTATCTTCCTATTGAGTCAATATTGAGTGCAAGCCACTTAGATAAGATAACGCATCAATATGATCCATTATCACAAAGTTGTCCTCCACTCAATTTTGAGAAAGTTCAGGGGATTTTAAAGGGCTTTATTGACCTCACCTTTTACTGGAAAGGTAAATTTTATCTTCTTGATTATAAGTCAAATTATCTAGGGAAGGACGCTAGCTTTTATACCCAAGAGGCCATGGCTGAAGCGATGATAGACCACCGCTATGATTTACAATATCAACTATATTCGTTGGCGTTACATCGTTATCTAAAGCAAAGAATGCCTAATTATGACTATGAAACCCATTTTGGAGGAGTTTATTATTTATTTCTAAGAGGAATAGATGATGTTAATTCAAGTAATGGAATATTCTTTTGTCGCCCAATAGGCGCTTTTATTGAAGCGTTAGATAGCTTATTTAAAAATGCTCAACAAGGGGAGTCAGCTTAATGAAATCCCTATTTAATCAGGCTATTGAGGAACATATCTTTACACCTCTAGATGTGCAATTTGCTTACAGTATTTCTGATAATAAGCACCCGATAGTGCTTACTATTGCCGCACTTCTCAGTGCAGAAACCATGGCTGGGCATGTTTGTTTAGCACTGGCAGATGTTGTGCCTGAAAAATTATTTGCAGGAAGGCACCCAGAGTTAGCCGCTGAATTTTGGCAAAAAATGGGAGAGCCGAGCGAACAAGAACTTTATCAAACGCTAAAACAAGCAAATGCAGTGTCATTATCAACAGAAAACAAAATTTCTCCTTTGGTGCTTTCAGGGGAACACTTATATTTTCAACGAATGTGGCAATATGAGCAGTATGTTGCAAACTTTTTCGCTAGTACATCAGTAGACAAACAAAATAATGCTCAAATTAAGCACGTATTGGATAGCCTATTTCCCATTACTGATGAAATAGATTGGCAAAAAATTGCCGCAGCAGTTGCTGTAACCAGTAAAGTATCAATTATATCAGGGGGGCCAGGGACAGGAAAAACGACAACAGTTGCGCGTATCCTCGCGGCATTAATTAAACTTGAAGCCAGACATCACCATAAAATTAGAATTGAGCTGGCCGCTCCAACAGGTAAGGCTGCTGCTAGGTTGACAGAGTCCCTCGGTGAGGCGATGAAAAAAATTCCGTTAACTGATGAAGAACGCGCTGTTTTGCCTAATCAGGCAAAAACACTACACCGTTTATTAGGGGCTCAACCTGAGAGCCAGCAGTTTCGCTATAACCGTGATAATCGTTTATCTCTTGATGTACTCATTGTTGATGAAGCCTCAATGGTAGATTTACCTATGATGAGTAAATTACTTGAGTCATTACCTGAAAATGCAAAGTTAATATTTTTAGGTGATAAAGATCAATTAGCCTCGGTTGAAGCGGGGGCAGTGCTAGGGGATATTTGTCAGTTTGCCGATAGTGGTTATAGCGTAGAAAGAGCGTCTCAGCTTTCGGAACTAACAGGGCATTCTATCGAATCTTATGCATCACCAAGCGGCCCTGCTATTCGTGATAGCCTATGTCTACTACGTAAAAGCTACCGTTTTTCTGCAGACTCAGGGATTGGTCAACTCGCTTTTGCTGTAAACGAAGGTAATGTTTCTCAAGTTCAACAATTACTAAATCAACAACGGCCGGATGTACATAGTTATATCCAAGAAACTGCGGATGATTACGCGAAAATTTTATTAGATGCCGCCGAAAATTATAAGGAATACCTACTTGCGGTGAAAGATAAAGAAGATCCTGAGCAGGTTTTGAAAAAATTTAACCAATATCGGTTACTAACGGCTCTGCGAGAAGGGCCTTTTGGCGTTATTGGCCTTAACGATAAATTAGAAAAATTGTTTCATAGGCAGGGGATAATAAACCGCCCATATAATTTATCGAATAAACACTATGCAGGCCGGCCAATTATGATTAGTCGTAATGATAGCCCTCTAGGACTCTTTAATGGGGATATCGGTATCATTTTACCTGATGAAGAAAATGCATTGAGAGCTTATTTTCAATTTCCTGATGGGACTATTCGTGGAGTGCAACCTAACCGACTTCCACAACATGAAACAGCTTATGCGATGACTGTTCATAAATCACAAGGTTCGGAGTTTGCTCATACCGCATTGGTTTTACCAAATGTATATTCTCCCGTAATGACCCGTGAGCTAGTGTATACAGCGATAACTCGAGCTAAAAAAGAGCTATCTCTTTATGGCAGCCCAAAGGTATTACGTCGAGCAGTTGAAACGCCAACCAAGCGGCGAAGCGGTTTAGCGACCCAATTAATGTGACTAGTTTATATATAAATTACGTGAATATTTAACCCTAAAGTAAAGGTAATGAGATGGATAACCAGCAAGCAATGACGGCAATTACAGTAACATTAAATGCAAGGCTTGAACCAATTAGGCGTGGCGATTTAGAAGACGCATTTAATGAAGTCATGAAAAGCATGGGTAAAAATATCCATGTCACAGGTGGTGGAACATTATTAGGTGATAATGGTGAAGCACAGGAATGCGATATAGAAATAGCACTTGAAGAGGCTAGTGACGAAAATATCAGTTTAATTATTCAACTTTTTTCTTCAATGTTAGCTCCAAAAGGTTCTCGTTTATTTATTCACGGCGAAGATGTACGAATTGATTTTGGCTCAGATGAAGGTATGGCTATTTATTTCAACGGGACAGAGCTCGCAGATGAGGTTTATGAGAATGGGGATATCAATGAAGTGTTCGATATTCTAGATGAAGCAGTGGAAGACATCGGGAGTATTCACGGAGTTTGGGATGGTCCGACAGAAACTGCATTTTATTTTTATGGTACTTCTTTCGCTGAGATGAAAGCTGCAATACAACCACATATAGACTCCATTCCTTTGTGCGAGAAAGCCAGAGTTATTCAGATAGCTTAGTGGCTATTCCTTGGTTTTAAAGCCACAACCCCAACTATGCATCCTTGTATAGTTTGGGGTTAAAGCAAGTGACTAAACAGTCATTATTTGACGACTCTAATGTTTATTTATCCGGTTGGCTTTTTAAATCTAAAATCAATATCTTAGAACGGCGCTGGTAGTTATATAAAGCCTGTTTTTTCATTGGTAACATCTCAATCTCCGCGGGGGTAAAACCACGCTCTTGAAACCAATGGATGCTACGAGTTGTCAGAACAAATAGTTTATCTAAGCCAAATTGTTTCGCTTGTACGGCAATACGGTGCAGTAACTCCTCTCCTCTAGATGAACTTCGGTAATCAGGATGAACAGCGACACATGCCATTTCACCTAATTTTTCTTCTGGGTAAGGATAAAGCGCAGCACAAGCGATGACTAAGTTATCACGTTCAATAATGGTAAATTTATCAATTTCCATTTCTAACTGTTCACGTGAACGTCTAACTAAAATCCCTTGCTGCTCTAATGGGCGAATAAGCTCTAATATTCCACCAATGTCATTAATGTTTGCACGGCGAATTTGTTCCGCACTTTCCATCACGATTTGTGTACCAATACCATCACGTGAGAACAACTCTTGAATTAAAGAACCATTTTCTTGATAGCTCAATAGGTGGCTACGGCGGACGCCTCGACGGCAAGCTTTTGCTGCTCCGCGTAGGAAACGCACGGTTCCGGAATAGAAATCACCTTCAGATTCCAGCTCTTGAATGCGGTTTTCTGCTTCATTTGGGAATAATTCAGACAAAATATTACCGTCTTTATCTGCAACACCTTGAGAGGAGCAAAAGCCAATCAGCTTTTCTGCTTTCATTTTTACTGCCAATTGGGTAGCAATTTCTTCAGAGGTCAAGTTAAAACTTTCCCCTGTGACTGAGACGGCAACTGGCCCAATTAACACTATAGATCCATTATCTAACTGATTATTAATAGCTTCTTCATTAATGCGACGGATCCTTCCGCTGTGGCAATAATCAATGCCATCATCGACCCCGAGAGGTTGAGCAATAACGAAATTGCCACTAACCACATTAATATGCGCACCTTGAAGCGGGGTATTTCCTAAGCTCATAGATAACCGAGCCGTAATATCTAATTGTAAAGCTCCAGAAGCTTGTTTTACATATTCAAGTGTATTCGCATCGGTTACGCGAGTATGTTTATGATAAACCGCCTCATATTGATGCTCAGCTAAGATATCTTCGATTTGAGGTCTTGCACCATAAACGACAATAATTCGGATGCCTAAACTATGTAATAACCCTATATCGTTGACAATACTGGGAAAATTTTCATGCGCAATCGCTTCACCACCAAGCATAATAATAAATGTTTTGCCGCGGTGGGCGTTTATATAAGGGACCGAATGGCGAAACTCATCAACCAACTCGGTGCTGCGCTCTTTCATACCAACCCTCTTAATTGAATTTTTATTCGTTAATAATGTATTTTTATTCTTTTTGGTGGAAAATATCAAGTAAAAGATAGGATAAAAAAAGTAACATTTTTATTTTTTACATTTACATATCTCTAAACTTAACTAGATATACTCTACGAAATCTAAATTGCATAAAATTGACACAGAAAGTCACTCACAAATATTTTCTCTTAGTATGATTAAGTTATACTCATTACTGTAACTCTATAGATGCTTTGATATATTCTTAATGACAGAGTGCAAATGATTAGTTAGAGTGCGTGTTTCAAGTCTAATTATTAGCAATTATCCTAAAATCACTTTATTTCTCAGTTCTAGGTTCGGAATTATTGATGAGTCACCAAGATCACAACCCATCTAAACGTCGTTTTATTCAAGGCGCAGCTGCAGTTATGTTACTGAGCATTAGCCCATTCGGTTTTTCTGCGAGTAGCAGCGTGGTGGCTGTACGTATTTGGCCAGCATCGAGCTATACTCGAGTTACATTGGAATCTAGCACGCCATTGAAATACCGTCAGTTTGTGCTTAATAACCCTGAACGTATTGTGGTCGACCTTGAAGGGGTGCAGTTAAATAATGTGTTGAAAGATATGGGAACTCAGATTCAAACACGTGACCCCTATCTAAAACTAGTTAGAGTTGGGCAATTTGATCCAAAAACGGTTCGCTTGGTGTTTGAGGTTAAAAATAAAGTCAGTCCTCAATTCTTTTCGATGGCGCCTGTCGCAGAATTTAAACACCGCTTGGTTCTGGATTTTTATCCAGGCAAAGGCGTTGATACCAATGATGACCCACTATTGGCATTACTTGAGGATTACAATAAAGGTGATCTTGAAGAAAGTATGCCTGCTCAAGCGAAGAAGCCTGGAAAAGCGGGAACGGATCGACCAATTATTATTATGATCGATCCAGGACATGGTGGTGAAGACCCTGGTGCGATAGGTAAATATAAAACGCGTGAAAAAGATGTCGTTTTACAGATTGCTCGTCGCTTAAAAGCGTTGATAGATAAAGACCCTAAAATGCGCTCTTATATGACACGCAATGAAGATGTCTTTATTCCATTAAAAGTCCGAGTGGCGAAAGCGCGTAAAATGCAGGCAGATTTATTCGTTTCAATTCATGCGGATGCATTTACTAATCGTTCAGCTCGTGGTTCTTCTGTTTTCGCACTATCGACGAAAGGGGCTACTAGTAATACGGCTCGCTACCTTGCACAAACACAGAATGAAGCGGACTTAGTGGGTGGTGTGAGTAAAAGTGGTGATGTGTATCTCGACCATACGATGTTTGATCTCGTGCAAACCGCAACGATTAATGACAGTTTGAAATTTGGTGATGAAGTGTTAAAGCGGATGGGGAAGGTTAATAAACTACATAAAAATAGAGTTGACCAAGCTGGATTCGCGGTACTGAAAGCACCTGAGATCCCATCGATTCTAGTCGAAACGGCTTTTATTAGTAATTTAGAAGAAGAACGGAAATTAAAAACAGCTAAATTCCAACAACAAATGGCAGAATCCATTTTTGAAGGGGTAAAAGCCTATTTCCGCAATGGTGGGACATTGGCAATTCGTAACTAATTGATTTAAGACAAGAAAAAGGTGATGAGCACACGTGTGAGTCGCCTTTTTTATTTTTATTGATAGCTAAAAATAGATGATTTTATAGTGGTACTACAAAGAGAATTGAATCAGAAAGGATATTCAAAAGAATTGGTTGCGGGGG
>NZ_JAMPOT010000001.1:0-55422 GCF_028480685.1 Providencia sp. PROV174 | reverse complement strand
TCCGATGCGGGCACTATACTCGGGATGAGATCTGATGCAAGTTTTTTCGTGTTTTTTTTACAAAATTTAGCATTTACAGAACAAAATATGTTCTGTCTGGCTGTTTTTTACACTTTGATGAGTAGGGAAAGGAAAATAACCCCTCTAAATATATTTACACGTTTCATTCCCTAATTGGGTTTGCTATTGTGCGCTTCATATTGGATTGTTGGATTTATCTGGGTGGTAGAGCATGAATATAGGGCTAACAAAAATCGTCAATAAACATACAGTAAAAAAATGGTTAGTAACCAGCGTATTTCTTTCTTTATTGGCTGGATGCCAAACCCATCCAACGGATAAAGGCCAACAATATAAAGATGGTCGCTTAGTTCAGGATTTACAGAAAGTAAATCAGGTGAATGTAAATGGGCGACCTATAAATGCGCCAGATTTTAATCAACAAGTTAATGAAATTAAAAATGCATCACCGCGGTTGTTTAAAAATAATAACGACACCTACCATGCTATAGAGAATTGGTTGATGGCGGGAGGAAATCCGGCTCAATTGGCTAATTTCAATTTAACCGCCTTCCAAATGGAAGGCGCCGATAATTATGGAAACGTACAATTTACAGGGTATTACACACCTGTGATTGAGGCCCGCCGTATGGTTCAAGGGGAATTTCGTTATCCGTTGTACGGCATGCCACCAAAAGGAAAAACTCGTTTACCTAGTCGAGCAGCGATTTATAACGGCGCCCTGAGTGACAATTTAATTTTAGCTTATAGCAATTCGCCAGTTGAAAATTTTATGATGGAAGTTCAAGGAAGTGGCTATGTTGATTTTGGGGATGGTAGCCCACTGAATTTCTTTGGTTATGCAGGTAAAAATGGTCACGCATACAAAAGTATTGGAAAAGTACTGGTGGATCGTGGCGAAGTTCCTCTGAGCCAAATGTCATTACAAGCTATTCATGACTGGACTAATCAGCATAGCGAGCAAGAAGTTCGTCAGCTTTTAGAAGAAAATCCGTCATTTGTATTTTTTAAACCGCAATCATTTGTCCCTGTCAGAGGAGCTAGCGCGGTTCCTTTAATCGCTAAAGCATCTGTTGCATCAGATAAAACCCTTATTCCACCGGGTACAGCCTTGCTCGCAGAAATCCCTGTATTAGATAATAACGGGAAATTTACGGGGCAGTATGAAATGCGTATGATGATAGCCTTGGATGTCGGTGGGGCGATTAAAGGGCATCATTTTGATATTTACCACGGTATAGGCCATGAAGCTGGAAAAATGGCCGGTTTTTATAACCATTACGGGCGAGTTTGGGTGCTGAAAAAAAGCCAGCCGCTATTTGGTTCACTGTAGTTACAGGTTTAACTGAGGTTGTTCGTTATTATGCAAGCTAAGCTTTCTGATGCTTGGATGCAGCGTTTTGCTGGGATCGGGCGTTTATATGGGCAACATGCTCTTCATCTTTTTGCACGTTCCCACGTTTGTGTCATTGGTATTGGTGGGGTAGGTGTGTGGGCCGCTGAGGCTCTTGCTCGTTCAGGTATTGGGCATATCACATTGATTGATATGGATGATATCTGTGTGACTAATACTAATCGGCAATTACATGCCATCAAATCGACCGTTGGGCAGCCAAAAGTTGATGTGATGAAAAATCGTATTTTAGAAATTAATCCCGAATGTGTAGTGAATGTTATTGATGATTTTATTACGGTTGATAATGTCGCTCATTACCTTGATGCGGGGTTTGATTATGTTATTGATGCGATTGATAGTGTAAGGCCTAAAGCTGCCCTGTTAGCGTATTGTAGGCGCTTTAAAATACCCGTTATCACCACAGGTGGTGCTGGTGGGCAAGTCGACCCAACAAAAATTCAAGTAGTGGACTTGGCTAAAACAGTTCAAGACCCGTTAGCGGCTAAGTTGCGAGAACGCTTAAAGTCCGATTTTAACGTTGTTAAAAATGGAAAAGGAAAGCTTGGGATTGATTGTGTTTTTTCTACCGAACAGCTTGTTTATCCACAAAGCGACGGCACTGTGTGTGCGGCAAAAAGTACTGCGGATGGTTCAAAGCGAATGGACTGCGCTTCAGGCTTTGGCGCGGTTACTATGGTTACGGCTAGCTTTGGGTTTATTGCTGTTTCACATGCACTTAAAAAGATGATAGCAAAATCACAACGGGAAATGGAAAAGCAGTAAAGTGAATGAGGCTATTGCGATAGATAGCCTCATCCAATGAATTACGCGGGCGTCATTTCATTAGCAATATTTTGAATTGCAGTAATGAGTGATTGAATACCATTTTGGCGCGATTCGCTGAGCTGCCCAGGTAAGCCTGTTTGGGATAATAAGTGATTGAAATCAATCTCCATAATCTCTTTCGCTGTTTTTTGCTCTACTGCTGCTAACAAAATGGCAAATAACCCTTTCACTACTCGGCCTTCACTATCCCCATAAAAATGAAATGTTTCATCATCATTGAGTAGTGCACCAATCCAAACACGGTTTTCACAGCCTTTAACTTCTTGAGTTTGCAGCTTTTCATCATCAGACAATGCAGGCAACTTTCTCGCAAATTGAATTAATAAACGATATTTATCTTCCCATGCTTTATGTGTGGAAAACTGTTCAACTATTTCTTGAATTTTAATCTCTGTACCGAATGGGTGCGGAGCAAGTTCATGGTTAGTCGAAGTCATTAGGCTTCCTTTATTGATTTATTCATTGAGTATAGAAAGTGAAACAGTGACTGCATCGATAAATTTATCGACATCTTGCTGGTTATTGTAAGGCATCATTGAGATGCGCAAGCAGCCACTTATATTTAATGCAACCATTAATGGTTGGGTGCAATGTTGACCATAGCGTAATGCAATATTTTGCTCGGTCAAGAGGGCTCCCAGATCGCTATGGTGAACATCTTTAAAGTTAAATGATAGCAAAGGAGAATGAGGTACACTATAGCTAATAAAGCCGGGTAGCGCCGACAGCTTTTTAGCTGCATATTCGATTAACGAGCAAGTATATGTTTCTGCTAGTGTTAAATTTATTTCTTCCAGCCACTCTAAAGTAGCCGAAAAGGCAATTACCCCGGCAATATTTGGTGTTCCTGCTTCGAATCGTTGGGGAATAGGGGCAAGAGTGAAATTATCAAATGTGACGTGAGTCAACATTTTGCCTCCACCATGCCAAGGAGTCATTTGCTCTAAAAGTTCTGTTTTGGCGTAGCAAACCCCAAGCCCAGTCGGTCCATATAACTTATGTGCTGAAAATACATAGAAATCGATATTCAGCTCACTGACATTTATAGGTCTATGAACGACACCTTGTGCTCCATCAACAACGACTAGCGCTCCTACTTGGTGAGCGAGTTGAGTCACCATCTGTATATCTGGCTGATAGCCAGTTACATTAGACATTTGTGTGATAGCGATGACTTTCGTTTTTTCCGATAATTTAGATTTGAGAACATCAAGGTTCAACGTCAGGTTTTTTTCAACCGGCCATTTTATAATTTTGGCGCCAGTTTGCTGTGAAAGCATAATCCAAGGTAATAAGTTTGAATGATGTTCTATTTCGCTGACAATAATTTCATCGTTAGGCTGTAATCTTGAGCGAAAATAACCTTGTGTAATTAAATTAATTGACTCTGTTGTTCCACGAGTCCAAATAATATTTTTTTCATTTGAAGCATGAATATATTTCGCCGCACGAATTCGACCTAGTTCATAGTCACGGGTTAATTTTAATGATTCAGGTGATTGCCCGCGATATACCGAACTGCCTGACAAGCGATAATAGTCATTTGATGCATTGATCATGGCAATGGGCTTTAATGCTGTGGCTGCACTATCAAAAAATAGTGTTGACGAGTCTATCGCTGGAAAAGCGAGACGAAATGTGGCGGCGCTGAAATGATCCATGAGTATTTTCTTTTTAGTCAAAATTTCAATGTGATTTGATATTACTGAGCGTTGTATTAATGGATTGTACATTTATTAGTACATTTATGGTTATTTCTGATTAATTTAAACGCATCATTTTTTAATCTAATTATTGAAATATTTTGTTACGTTTGGTATTAATTGTTAGCATTATTCTCGATGTGGTTTCAAGATGATTCAGTGTTTTGCATTACAATGCAATGCCTTTAACTTATAAAGTTATTTTTTTTAGCACTTAGTAAATAATTTTCAAGATTTATCTTAAATATCTTACTGATAGTTTTTTCGGTACACTAGTAATTATCTATAGATATCTGTATTTGTTAAGTTAAATTGTTTAAGTAAATACCATTAAAACATTAAAAAAGAGTAAAAAAAAGCACCGCGCGTTGGCGGTGCACTATATAAAATCACTATGGACAGACAGGGTAAATGTACAGGAAGTGAAAAAACAGTAGCTAAAGCTACAAAGGTCTGGTTCAACCAGACAACTTGCAAACACAACATCACAACCACAAAGCCAAAAGTTTCAAAGTAACTAAACTCTGTAACTTTTCGTTCCGGCTTAGGAAGTGTGCATACTATAGGTATTTACTAGCGTATCCTCAAGGGACAAATTATAATGCTTCGGATGAAAAAAACTAATGCATAACAAGATGCCAAGTAGAAGTGATTATGTCTAAAAGATTACCGCCCCTAAATGCTCTGAGAGTCTTTGATGCTGCAGCTCGTCATTTAAGTTTTACTAAGGCAGCAGAAGAATTATTTGTAACTCAAGCGGCCGTTAGCCACCAAATGAAAAGTTTGGAGGATTTCCTTGGGTTGAAATTGTTTCGTCGACGCAATCGTTCATTGCTATTGACAGAAGAAGGTCAAAGTTATTATCTTGATATTAAAGAGATTTTTTCTTCTTTAAACGAGGCAACACGTAAATTACAAGCTAGAAGTGCAAAAGGGGCATTAACGGTGAGTTTATCCCCAAGTTTTGCGATTCAGTGGCTGGTACCAAGGCTTTCTGGTTTTAATCAAGCCTATCCCGGAATTGATGTGCGGATCCAAGCTGTAGATAGAGAAGAAGATAAATTGGCAGATGACGTTGATGTCGCTATTTTCTACGGCAAAGGTAATTGGCCTGGGCTAAGAACAGACAGGCTTTATGCTGAATATTTAATGCCAGTATGTTCACCATCTTTATTAACTGGGGATCGCCAACTAAAAAATCCTGAGGATTTAGCAAAACATACGTTGCTTCACGATTCTTCACGAAGAGACTGGCAAGCATATGTTAAGCAACTAGAGTTACAAAATGTAGTTAATGTACAGCAAGGTCCTATTTTTAGTCATAGCGCTATGGTTATTCAAGCCGCAGTCCATGGTCAAGGGATTGCACTAACGAATAATGTGATGGCTAAAAATGAAATTGATGCAGGGCGCTTAGTTTGTCCCTTTAGTGAGGTATTAGTGAGTAAAAATGCATTCTACTTAGTTTGCCAAGAAAATCAGGCTGATTTAGGCAAAATAGCTGCATTTCGCCAATGGATTCTTGGGCAGGCGGCAAGTGAACAAGAGAAATTAGGCTTTATTACGGGTGACCAAGATGTGGCGCTTATTCAGTAATCAAGTATTTAAATAAAAGGTGTTACTGTGAATAGTCGTTTGATGTTAATTTTCGCTGGAATTAGTGGCTTCTTTACCGTTGCTTTTGGGGCTATTGGTTCACATGCGTTATCGTCAATTATGAGTGTCCACCAAATGGACTGGATTGAAATCGGGCTACGTTATCAAATGTTGCATACTGTTGCATTGATGGTGCTCGGGGCAATTCTATTACGTAAAATTATTCTGTGGTTCTACTGGTCAGGTGTGTTTTTCTCTGTTGGGATACTTCTTTTTAGCGGTAGCCTTTATTGTATGGCACTATTGCAGGTAAAATACTTTTCTTATTTTACGCCAATAGGTGGTGTATGTTTCCTAATTGGTTGGCTGTTAGTGGTTATTGGCGCTATGCGTCTAAGGAAATCGGCGTCACGCAATGAGTAATAAAATTGCACTATATTGCCGTCCAGGCTTTGAAAAAGAATGTGCAGCAGAGATTACAGATAAAGCTGGGCAAAAAGAAATTTATGGTTTTGCCCGCGTAAAAGAAAATAGTGGTTATGTTATTTTTGAGTGCTACCAAGCAGAAGATGCGGATACGCTTGCACGAACGTTACCTTTTCGAGAATTAATTTTTGCTCGCCAAATGATTGTAATAGGGGATTTACTCAAGGATTTGCCGCCTGAAGACCGTATTACTCCGATTGTAAATGCATTGAGCCAGCAAGTTGTACGAGCAGGAGACCTTCGTGTCGAAGTTGCTGATACCAATGAATCGAAAGAATTACTGAAGTTTTGCCGCAAGTTTACGGTACCTTTGCGTAATGCATTACGTAAAGAAAAAATCTTATTACCACTAGAGAACTTTAAGCGGCCAGTTATTCATGTATTCTTTATTGCCCCAGGTTGCTGCTATACCGGGTATTCATATACTAATAACAGTTCAAATTTCTATATGGGGATCCCAAGGTTAAAATTCCCATCAGATGCCCCGAGCCGTTCAACCTTAAAACTAGAGGAAGCTTTCCATGTCTTTATTCCTTATGAAGAATGGGAGGAGCGTCTAGCAAGTGGAATGAAAGCTGTAGATCTTGGAGCATGTCCAGGGGGATGGACTTATCAATTGGTAAAACGCAGTATGATGGTTGATGCTGTAGATAACGGCCCAATGGCTGAAAGCCTTATGGATACAGGGCAAGTTAAACATCACCGTGAAGATGGTTTTAAATTTAAGCCTACTTCCCACAACATCACTTGGTTAGTTTGTGATATGGTCGAAAAACCAGCTAAAGTTGCTGCGTTAATGACGGATTGGCTTGCTCAAGGTTGGTGCCGAGAGGCCATTTTTAACTTAAAATTGCCGATGAAAAAGCGCTATGAAGAAGTTTCACATATCTTAGAAAAGATGAAAATACAGCTTAAAGAACAAGGTGTTAATGTGTTGATTCAAGCGAAGCAGCTTTATCATGACCGAGAAGAAGTGACTGTACATGTGATGAGGGTATGGTCGGCGAATCCGATGGCACGTGAGTATTATTAATTCATAAATTCAGTCAATAAAAAGGCCACTAATGAAGTGGCCTTTGTGTTTCTACTAATTGGTAGTAAAACGCAGCTGATTTAAATTTCCTTGGAGCACAATATCGGTTCTTAAAGTCGCAATATCTCGGCAAATCAATGCAATCTCCTGCTGGTTGATTAACTTTTTTTGCCATTTCTCTTCAATGTTATCTAAATTGGCAAATATATTTTCAATTGAGTGGTATTGCTGCAAGAGTATTGTCGCACTTTTGGGGCCAATGCCCGCAACACCAGGAACTTTACTGCTACTGATCCCGGCAAGTCCCCAATAATCAGGGAGCTGCTCAGGAGAAACGCCAAATTCCTTTTCGATGAAAGGGATATCAAGCCAGCGCTTTTGAAAATAATCGCGAATTCTTAAGTTAGGGGCTAGTAGTTGGCAGTAACCTTTATCTGTGGATACGATGGTAACAGTGTGCCCCGAACCTGCAATACGTGTTGCTAAGGTAGCGGCTAAATCATCGGCTTCATCTCCTTCAGACTGCCAGCAGTGAATCCCTTTCTCTTTAAATAAGGCTACCAATACGGGGAGTTCAGTATGCAAATCTTCAGGCATAGGTTGCCGACCTGCTTTGTAATCGGGCAGTTTTTCATGGCGCCAGCTTTGATGGCGCCCTTCTTCATCGAACACCGCAACAATGTGTGTGGCATTAGTATGGGCGATCAACTGTGATATTGCAGATAAACAAGTTTCTCCACACGGGCTTCCTTGTACCGCGTGGATACGGCGTATTAAGTTTAATGCATCAATAATTAATAAATGGATCATAAATACGCCATCATTTATTTATTTCACGATTTCATAGCAAGGTTCGTATGCAGTGCCGCCAGGTAATTTCATACGATGTTGTTCAACGAAGCCTTGTAATAGCACATCCATACGCTTCATTAGCTCACTATCGCCGTGAATTTTGAATGGTCCATGCTCTTCGATGGCTTTCATTCCAAATTCTTTCACGTTACCAGCCACAATACCGGAGAAAGCGCGGCGTAAATCTGAAGCTAGCTTTTCAGGTGCTTCTCCTGGATGGAGGTTTAGTGATGCCATATTTTCATGCGTTGGTTCGAATGGATGCTGTAAATCGTGAGCAATTTTAATTGACCAGTTAAAGCTATAGGCGTCACCGGTGCTACGACGATTTTCTTTAACTTGTGGCATGCTACGTTTCATTACACGAGCGACTTCCTGAGCATCATCAATAATAATTTGGTAATGCTTACTGGCTTCATCACCTAAAGTGTGGCGAATAAAATCATCTAAAACTTCAAAGTATTCTGCACTTTCTTTTGGACCCGTTAAAATCAGCGGTAGAACTTGTTCACTGTTGGCCGGGTCCATCAAGATACCAAGTAAATAAAGCAACTCTTCAGCGGTACCAACACCACCAGGGAAGATAATAATCCCATGACCTAATCGAACGAATGCTTCTAAACGTTTTTCGATATCAGGCATAATGATGAGTTCGTTCACTAATGGATTTGGCGGCTCAGCTGCGATAATTGAAGGTTCAGTTAAGCCAATAAAACGGCTATTTTTGTATTGTTGTTGTGCATGGCCAACAGCGGCACCTTTCATTGGTGCTTCCATCGCTCCCGGGCCACAACCAGTACAGATATTGAGTTCACGCAAGCCAAGCTCGTTACCAACCTTACGGCCATATTGGTATTCAATTTCATTAATTGAGTGGCCTCCCCAGCAAACAATCATACTTGGGTCTTCATCAATGTGTAGGGCACGAGCATTACGCAAGATAGAGAAAATCATATTGGTGATATGCGTGCCGTTTTCGAGGTCTAGATTAAATTGTTCTTTGGCATGTGTAATCTGCGCATGAACGAATAAAATGTCACGTAATACGGCAAACAGGTTTGCTTGTAAGGTGCGGATGATTTTACCATCAACAAAGGCTTTCTCTGGGGGCTCGATAAGTTCAAGCTTAACACCACGTTCGCGACGTAATACATTGATATCAAAATCTTTACTTTTTTCTAATAGTTCTTTACTGCTATCAGTTAAGCTGCCTGAATGCAAAACGGCTAAAGAGCAATTCCTAAATAATTGGTACAAATCGCTACTGGCCGTGCGTTTTAGCATATCAACTTCAAGTTGAGAGAGTAGATCCATAGATCCTAATGGACTGATATGAGTAATCAAGTAGTACTCCTTTACCCCATGGGTTCTTGATATGTGAATTGTACTGTAAATGTATTAATTACATTTACTTTTCAACTAGATATATTTATTGCCGTGATAAACGACCTAATTCAGGCGTAAATTCTTCATTACTACGCCATGGGTTTATATCAAGCCCTCCACGACGAGTATAGCGTGCGTAAACACTTAATTTTTCAGGTTTACATAATTGCATAATATCAGTGAAAATGCGTTCAACGCATTGTTCGTGAAACTCATTATGATGGCGAAATGAAACCAAGTAACGTAATAAGGCTTCGCGATCAATTTTTGGTCCACGATAGTGGATCTGTACAGAGCCCCAGTCAGGTTGATTGGTAATTAAACAGTTTGATTTTAATAAATGGCTCACTAACGTTTCGTCGACAGCCTGTTGTTGGGTACAATTCGCCAAATAGTCACGATTAAACTCATAATTATCAATATCAATTTCTTGCTCATCAATACATGCGCCAAGTAATGGCTGGATAGGCTGATGAGAAAAGTGCTCTAATTTATGAAGTGTAACGCTTACTTGTCCATTAGCACAGCGGCTTAAATCATTTTGCAAAGCGCTTCGCACATTTTCCCAAGTTTCAAAACGCGTTTGGTTAAAACTGTTTAGATAAAGCTTAAAACTTTTAGACTCAATTAAATTTTCGCTATTTGCATCAACACTAATCGAGCCTATCGCGACTTGGGGAACACCACGCTGATTTAGCCATGAAAGCTCGTACATTGTCCAAATGTCAGCACCGTGAAATGGAAGCGACTTAGCGTGAATTGCTAAAGGATCACGATTTAAGCTACGAGGAACGGCTTGTAATAATGTGGCATCATACAGGTCATGATAAGCCGTTTTTTTCCCAAGAGTTAAATTATTAAGTGCGGGATTATTCTGATAGTGTGACATAGGAGTCCTTATACTTCATAAACTGAAAATGAGGCTAACAGGTAAAAATTGGGATATTTTCTTCGTCTGTGAACTTCTGTCATAATACCATTTATCGGCAACATTGACGCCTTTCTCTTTAAATTGACTACAAAAAATACATAATTATGAATACATCACATTCTGTCGCACTACAAAATTTTACTCAGAAATATGTTTCACAATGGCATCAACAAACGGGACTACCTCCTGCATCAGCAGACTTATATGGTATTCCATCTCCCTGTATTGTCCGCACAGGTGAAAATTGGGTTTACTGGGAGCCTCAACCATTTCCAATAAAGAATGCTAACTTGGATAAAGTTGCGACAGCATTAGAGATTAATTTACAAAGTGATATCCATACTTTTTATACGACACAGCTTGCTGGTGATATGAAAGCCATATTTCGTGACATTACGCTGAGCTTAGTGCAAGTATGGAATGAAGATGATTTCATCCGTTTGCAAGAGAATTTAATTGGTCATTTAGTCACTCAAAAGCGTTTAAAACTATCCCCCACGCTCTTCATCGCGACTTTAGAATCTGAGATTGAAATGATATCAATGTGTAATCTCACGGGGGAAATTATATTAGAAAAATTTGGTAGTCAGGACAGGCGTGTACTTTCTTCGAATTTAACAAGTTTTCTTGATGAACTAGTGGTTGTTGTTGAACCTCAGGGGTAAGTGTTTTTAAGTGGGTTTGTGTAAGTAAATACCTACAATTAAACTAAGTAATTTCTTAAAAAATGATCTTTATATTGTAATGATAATTATTTAACTTTTAATTTCATGGCGTTACTACCTAGTTGGCGTTTTGCGAATGTTTTTACTGCTTTATTGTTTATTTTGCTAGGTTGTTTCATTAATAGATTTAATGCATTCTTATCTCGCTGGACAGGGTAAACTCGTTTAGCTTTTTATACCTTTATGTGAGGTGTAAAAATTGTTTAAAACAAGGCGATGGAACGCGATTAGATGATGAATCTATGAATTTGTTTTAATCAACAGGATGTTGAATGACGGGAAGTCATTTTGCAGGATGCGTAAATTTTAAAATATGAGCCAGTCAGCTTAGGTTGACTGGCTTTTTTAGTTATGAATCATTCGTAGCGGAATGATGTTAAAGTGTTAAAGGTAATTTATTGGAGAAAATCAATTCGTTAAGCTAATTGAATTCTTGGTTAACGAGGTGATAATATCTTGAGTCATGGCATCGCGTAGTGCTTCTCGGCGGCGAAACTCAGCACGACGCTGGCTTTTCACTGACTCAATATCTCGTACAGGCTCTTGAATGGGTAATTGGAACCAACCATCAGGTGTTTTCGTTGCACTACATTCTTGCCAAAACGTATCGTAACTTGATTTCAAATGCTGGCTCTTGATATGGCACTGGTTTGAAATTCCTAATATTGATTTTACCTGAAAGAAGCTTGCTACGGCATAAATTGCTGACATTAATAAGTTTTTTGGTCTCATTCCATGCATCTGCTTTGTTATCAACCTAACTTGGTCGACACTTTGTTCAGTGGAAGGACCTTGCAAAGAGCACACGTATAGTTGTCCTTCAGGGCCAAAGGAAAAGCTCATTAAGTAAATATCGTCACCCGTTTCATTTCTCAAATGTAGAGTGAGATCGCCTTCCCGAGGATATTGAGAGTAAATCAAAGTTAATTGAGCGAACTCGCCTGATTTTAATTCAATGTTTGCCACGAGAAGCCCTTCCCGTTTTGCAGAAAACATCGCTTCAATAGCTTCAGGTTTAAATGTGTTTTCAATTAAGTTGAGAGTGTAGCTGGCGGTTAATAGCTTTTGCTTTCCACTCCATGCTTTATGCAGGTACTTATTTATGGGGCGTTCAATAAAGCGAGGAACACCTTCAATAACTGAAGAAAGCTGGGCACTGTGGTAGTTTTGGCACATAGCTTGATAATGCTGATATTGTGACGAAGGTAGCTTTGAAATGCGTACTTTTCTTTTAAATTCAACATACTTGGATTTTAAAACTTTCCAAGTTTTATTTTCCTTGCGCCACTGTTTTAGTCGTCCCATAGATAAACCATTTTGTTGTTAATTATTATGTAAATACTAAATTAATAAAACATTTAATCATACATGTGTTATCTGCAACAAAATATAAACGAATCTTATTAAACGGGTTGTTAACTTAATAGCTGGGATAATAATTATAAATAAGCAAAATAAATAAACTTGTATTTGCTAACTTTTAACCCCATTTATCCGACAGAATTGTGATAGAAAATACCGTATATTTGCCACAGCCATCACTAAATGAGTTTAAGCATGAATATTGAACAACGTATTATTGAGAAACTTCGCCACTTAGAAGAGGAAATGAAATTAAAATCTCTTTGGAATGAACAACCGCCGTTACCGGAAGCGTTTAACAGTGTAGAGCCTTTTTGTATTGATACAATGGAGGCTATTGAGTGGCTACAGTGGATTTTGATACCTCGTCTTCAAATGTTAATTGAGCAAGAGGCAGTACTGCCAACTAATTTTGCAGTCGCGCCTTATTTTGAAGAAGCTTATAAGCATGATGAAGAAGAACAATACACGCTAATTATTAATCACTTGCGTGAATTAGATGGCTTTTTCTCAACGAAGACCCGCGGGTAATTTATTGATGTTGGAAATTATTTATCACGATGAATATATGGTGGCGGTGAATAAGCCTGCGGGTATGTTAGTGCACCGCAGCTGGCTGGACAGTAAAGAAACCGTATTTGTGATGCAAACATTACGTGACCAAATTGGCCAGTATGTTTATCCCATTCATCGCCTCGATAGGCCTACCTCAGGTATATTACTTTTTGCATTATCGAGTGAGGTTGCAAGGCTGTTATCGGCTCAATTTGAAAACCATCAACTAGAAAAAGTGTATCACGCCGTTGTTCGTGGTTATTTAACCGAAGAGCAAACCATCGATTATCCGCTATTAGAAGAGTTAGATAAAATTGCAGATAAACATGCGTCACGTGAACCTGTTTTACAGGAATGCGTTACCCACTGTAAACCGATAGCAACAGTTGAATGTGCCATTGCGATTGGGCGATATGAAACATCAAGATTTAGTTTAGTTGAGTTAAAACCTGAAACTGGTCGTAAACATCAATTGAGAAGGCATATGTCTCACCTTCGTCACCCTATTATTGGTGATAGTAAGCATGGGGACTTACGGCAGAATAGAGGGGTGAATACACATTTTTCAGTGTCTCGCTTGATGTTACATGCCAGCTTATTAAATTTAAATCACCCAATAACAAAAGAAAATATATCGTTAGTTGCCACGTGGGATACACAATGGTTGTCATTAATTGAGCAATTTGGATGGTCAGATAAAGTTGCAAAATTAGGGATAAACGTCATTAACTCATCAAGTTAACTATGAAATAGAGGGAATATTATGTCAAAAATAGGCATTTTTGTTGGTACTGTCTATGGGAACTCTTTAGCTGTTGCAGAAGTGGCACAAGAAGTTTTAGAGCAGCAAGGGCATGAAGTGGTTGTTTTTGATGAGCCCACCTTGAGCGATTGGCAACTTTATAATTCAGGCCATGAAATTGCACTTATTGTTACTTCATCGACAGGGCAAGGGGATTTACCTGATACAATCGCCCCATTATATAGCGAAATCAAAGATGTTGTCGGTTATCAACCCGATTTGCGTTATGGCCTAATTGCTTTAGGCGATAGCAGTTATGAAAGTTTTTGCGGAGCAGGAACTCGTTTTGATGAGCTGTTAGCTGAGCAATCAGCAACTCGTATTGGTGATATCTTATTTATTGATGCGATTGAAGTGGATGTTCCCGAGGAGTTTGCTAAGCCTTGGGTTGAAGCATGGGCAGAGCTACTTTAAATATCTGCACCGTAGTATTACCAGTATTAATGATAAATATCGGCAGTACTACGGCGCAGTAAATCAATCGTTTCGCCTGTAAATTATTTACGGGTCAATTTTTCTAGATCCGCTTCAATTTCCGCGATCTTGTTTGAAACCACATGTTCAAGATGGCGTAAATCATCAAGAATTTTGTGTTTTAAATCAATATCAGTTTGATCTGTTTGGCAAATTTGGTCTAGTTCTTCGATGGCATAACGCAGGTTAGTGTTAATTTCATTAATTTCTTTGAAATTATTATTACCATCCGCAATGGTTTTACGCTGGCGTGGATATTTGAATTTTACGCTTTTAGCGAAAAACTCCCCTTTATCTTTGCGAAAATAAATTTTTAAAATGTCATTATTCGCTTCTTGGCGTAAGGTGTAGCGGTCGATGTCTTGAGGGTTACTGATGCCTAAACTTTTCAAATTATCGTACATGTTAGCTCGCTTTACTGTAGAGACAGAGTCGGTGAACAAAGTGATAGTGTGAGCAGGCCGTAACAATATCGGTCTATTTCTCGTTAATAAATTATCTATTCTACCCATCTGGGTGATAGATTGAATGATGTTATTATGCAAACAGCATCATTATAATGAAAAATAAAATAATACAGTTTTATTAGAGGTAAACGGCAAAAGCTACGGACATATTATGCGCGATTTCTAGAAATTGACAAACTTCTCTTTGCAATTAATGCGCTAATATTAAAAGGTAACGCTGATATGGCCACCCGAGTTGCATACGAGTGTATGCGATTCGGGATAGCTTCGGTTTTTAACCTAATTACAATGGCTCATGACAAAAACTTATTATAAAAACCAGTAACAGGTTTGGTATGAGATTCTAGGTGGTTAATTACTCATCAATCGTTCTTAATAATTCATTAATGCCTACTTTGCCGCGAGTTTTCTCATCGACTTTTTTAACAATGACCGCGCAATACAGGCTATAGCGGCCATCTTTTGATGGTAAATTACCCGAAACAACTACGGAGCCAGCCGGGACTCGGCCGTAATGAATTTCACCTGTTTCACGGTCATAAATTTTGGTACTTTGCCCCAGATAAACTCCCATTGAAATAACGGAGCCTTCTTCAACAATCACACCTTCAACCACTTCTGAACGAGCACCAATAAAGCAGTTGTCTTCAATAATCGTTGGGTTGGCTTGTAGTGGCTCTAAGACACCGCCAATACCCACGCCACCAGATAAATGTACGTTTTTACCAATCTGCGCACATGAGCCCACGGTTGCCCATGTATCCACCATTGTGCCTTCATCAACGTAAGCACCAATGTTGACATATGACGGCATTAATACGCTATTTTTAGCGATATAAGCGCCTTTGCGTACAGCCGCTGGAGGAACAACTCGGAAACCTTCTTTCTCGAAGCGAGCTTGGTCATAATCCGCAAATTTCATCGGCACTTTATCGAAATAACGGCTTTCTGCACCGTCAATGACTTGGTTATCTTGAATGCGAAAGGATAACAAAACGGCTTTTTTCAGCCATTGATGGGTAACCCAAACGCCGGCAATTTTTTCAGCTACACGCAATTTGCCGCTATCGAGTAATGCAATGGTATCTAGCACGGCTTGTTTCACCGAGCTTGATACGGTATTTGGTGTGATACTAGCTCGCTCTTCGAACGCTTGTTCAATGATCGCTTGTAAATGCTGCATTGATTGTATTTTCCTCTTGAATGACATAAAAGTGAACGTTCACCATGAAAATGTGATGGACGCTATATTTTATCCTTCGATTTTAGGGTTTCTGTCAACCTTTCTGATAACTCTTGTTGCATATTTTTAGTCAACGCTTTGTGATCTTTATCTGCTAACACAAAGAAATCTTCCACTTTTTCGCCAATTGTGGTGATGCGTGCGCCATACAGAGAAATTTCCATTTGAGCAAAAATATGACCGATACGAGCTAATAAACCCGGTTGATCCAAAGCGAACAGCTCCATATAAGAGCGACGTTCGTTAGTGGAATGTAGAAAATTGACTTTTGTTGGTACGGTAAAGTGACGTAATTTTGACGGTAGAGTACGAGGCTTAGGCAGTGAAATTTCGGGTTGCTGAACGGCTAATAACAACATTTTTCGAATATGATCGTATCTGTCTTTGGATAGAGGGCTACCGTTAGGCTCCAGTACGACGAAGGTATCCATGGCCATATTGTCTTTGTTAGTAAAAATTTGAGCACTGTGAATGCTTAAATTTCGTCGATCTAATTCGCTGGCGACAGCGGCAAATAAATGGGGTTTATCATGGCACCAAATAAAAATTTCTGTTCCGCCATGTTTAGGCTGCGTGCTGATTAACACTAAAGGCTGGCTCAAATCATGGGCCAGCAGGTGCTTAGCATGCCATGCTAACTGGGATGGTGTGTGACGTAAAAAATAATCTGCATGGCAGCGAGACCATAACCCTTGTAGTTTCTCTTCATCAATTGACGATTGACGTAGTAATGATAAAGCCTGATAACGATGGTGACGAATACGTTCACGTAAGTCAGGGGTACTTTGCATGCCTTGATTTAATTGATGTTCTGTAGATAAAAATAGTTCACGAATTAAACTCTGTTTCCAACTATTCCACAGAGTGCTATTTGTCGCGCAAATGTCCGCGACAGTTAGGCACATCAAGTAGTTAAGCCGTGAAACGGTTTTAACTTCCCCTGCAAATTGTTTAATGACATCAGGGTCTTGAATATCACGTCGTTGAGCGGTTACTGACATCAATAAGTGATTTTTCACCAACCATGACGCCAATTCAGCTTCTTTGGTAGAAAAATCATGTAGTAAGGCAAAATCATAAACAAAGTCAGAGCCGAGATCGGAGTGATCTCCTGAGCGACCTTTAGCGATATCGTGGAAAATCGCCGCTAATCGTAAAAGTTCAGGTTGCAATAATTTAGGATAAACACTGACACAAAGAGGGTGATCTCGTCGGTTTTCTTCTAAGGTAAAGCTATCAATTTTTTGCAGCACACGAATAGTATGTTCATCAACGGTATATGCATGGAATAGGTCGAACTGCATTTGCCCGACGATATTGCTCCATAGCGGTGTGTAAGCGCTTAATACACTATGAAGGTGCATGGGAACAAAAGCACCTTTGATTGCTCTGGGGTGGCGTAGAATTTTGATAAACAGTTTTCGGGCTTCAGGGATTTCACATAATGGCACTGAAAGGTTACGGCGCGCGTAACGAAGCTGACGCAATGTGGTGGAATAGATCCCTGTAATATTTGGATAGCGAGCCATTTGATAAAACATTTTTAAAATAGCAGCTGGTTGCTTAATAAATAACTCTTCATCAATAACATCAATCAATGACCCGCGTAATTGGAATAGCGAATCAATAGGGCGCGGTTTTTCGTTAGGGTTGAGTGTTAAAATGGCTTCATCAAATAATTGTAATAGCATTTGATTGAGTTCCCTCACCCGGCGAGTGACACGATAGAAATCTTTCATCATTCGTTCAACGGGTTGGTTCTTTTCGCCCTCATAACCCAGTAACCGAGCCACGCTAAATTGGCGGTCAAATAGTAGACGATTATCATGACGTTTCACCACCAAATGGAGTGCAAAACGAATTTTCCATAAAAACATTAAGCACTCTTTGAGTTCTTGGCGCTCTTCTTCGGTGAGAAAGCCAAAGCCCACCATTTCATCGACGGTGGTTGCGCCAAAATGGCGCCTGCCGACCCACAGTAAGGTATGGATATCTCGCAATCCCCCAGGGCTACTTTTAATATCAGGTTCTAAATTATAGCTGGTGCTATGGTAGCGTTGATGGCGCTCTTGTTGTTCTTCAATTTTTGCAGCAAAAAAGACCGCGGAAGGCCAAAAATCATCGCTAAAAATGGTTTTTTGTAATTGTAAAAATAGGGTGACATCACCACAGATTAACCGTGATTCAATGAGATTAGTTGCAGTGGTTAGGTCTGCATTTCCGGCTTCAATGCATTCAGCGAGCGAACGAACACTGTGGCCGATATCAAACCGTAGATCCCACAATAGAGTAATAAATTGCCCAATTTTGCTAGCGATGTACTCTGGAAGAGGGGTTTTACTTAACACTAAAATATCAATGTCAGAAAGTGGATGCAATTCGTGGCGTCCATAACCCCCAACCGCGATTAGTGACATATCTGGTTGCTTATCAAATTGAAAGGATTGCCATAATCGTGTTAATAAGGCATCAAGGTAGTCACTACGTAAGTGAATGAGGTCGACAACATCTTTACCTTGGTTAAAAGCCTCTTCGAGCCACTGATCAAAATTATCGACATGTTGTCTTAATGAATTAAGTTCAAGGTCATGAGTACTAAATTGATTAGGGGATAGGTAGGAAGCTGAATTTACAGTCATCTTTATCTTTCCGTATTGATAGCAATAGGGGGGTAGCTACCAGCTTACGGTTTTTTGATAAAAATGAACAGAGGAAGAGCCTTCGGTTAGGAAGGCTCTACAGAGAAGATTATTCGTTAACTAATACTGCTGAGATAAACGGTTCTTCTTCTTTACGCAGTGTGAGGATTTCACAGCCGTTATCTGTCACAACTAACGTGTGTTCATATTGGGCAGACCAACCGCGGTCTTTGGTTTTAACTGTCCAACCATCTTTCATGGTGCGAATACGATGATCGCCTGTATTGACCATAGGCTCAATGGTAAAAGTCATCCCTTTTTGCAGGATCACGCCACTGTCGTCAGCGTCATAGTGTAGAACTTGTGGTTCTTCATGGAAACCTTGGCCAATGCCGTGGCCGCAATATTCACGCACAACGGAGAAATCTTGTTTTTCGACAAATTCTTGAATGGCTTTACCCAAAGTACGTAAGCGAATACCCGGTTTAACCATGCGAATTGCTAAATACAAACTGTCTAGTGTGACTTGGCAAAGGCGTTCACCTTGAATCGTTGGTTTACCAACGATAAACATTTTGGAGGTATCGCCATGGAAACCATCTTTAATGACGGTGACATCAATATTGACAATATCGCCATCTTTCAAAATTTTATCATCACTAGGAATGCCGTGGCAGATGACATCATTGACGGAAATGCAAACTGATTTAGGAAAACCGTGATAATTTAGGCACGCAGGGATAGCTTGCTGTACGTCAACAATATGTTGATGACATAGGCGATCTAATTCACCCGTACTAACTCCCGGCACAACGTGCGGAGCAATCATTTCTAATACTTCTGCGGCTAAGCGGCCAGCAACGCGCATTTTCTGAATATCTTCTTCAGTTTTGATAATAATAGCCATGAGTGTAGTCCATTCATGCCAACATTGATTAATGGCATGTTAAAAAAGAGGGGTAAAAATAGGGAGCCCATTTTACATCGATGAGACATATGGTAACAGCCACCGCATTTTCTGCCAACTAGCTATCGAATGGATTCGAAAGTCGAAGTTGCTTTATAGTAGATAAGGAAAGGAGCAGAGCTTGTTCATTTTGAGCTTTTAACAGCACAAAGTGCAAAGTAGTAATGAAGGCCATCTAGAAGACATTGCAAAAATAAGGCTTTTTTATCTTGTCAAATAGCGTCTATAATTGACCTGAGCAATGGTTAAATATTGCTCAGGTCAATGGCTTTAAACCAAATCCACTTTTAGGCACTTTTGTGAGCGAAAAAAACAACAAAAGTTGGCTTCTAGGTTGGTTTTATGGTATAAAGCGCGCCGGCAATCCATATTATTTCTTATCACCATCATCGAAATGACATTTTATGGCATCAAGATGAAGTCGCTGATAAAAATATTGGATGTGCGAAACTTAAAACTCAATTGTGTAATAACACACACAAATCGACACGTGCACCGGGGTGCTCTTATGCGTTTTTTAACGCAGCTTTGGAGTCGGTAGCATGGGATTTGTGGAGGCATAACCCCAATTACTTAAATACAGAGGTATTAAATGGCAACTGTTTCCATGCGCGATATGTTACAAGCAGGCGTACACTTTGGTCACCAGACTCGTTACTGGAACCCAAAAATGAAACCTTTCATTTTCGGTGCGCGTAACAAAGTTCATATCATCAACCTGGAAAAAACTGTTCCAATGTTCAACGAAGCTCTGGCTGAATTGACTAAAATTGCTTCTCGTAAAGGCAAAATTCTGTTTGTCGGTACTAAACGTGCTGCAAGCGAAGCCGTTCAAGAAGCTGCTAACAGCTGTGACCAATATTTCGTTAACCACCGTTGGTTAGGCGGAATGTTGACTAACTGGAAAACCGTTCGTCAGTCAATCAAACGTCTGAAAGATTTAGAAATTCAATCACAAGACGGTACTTTTGACAAACTGACTAAGAAAGAAGCGCTGATGCGTACTCGTGAACTTGGTAAGTTAGAAAACAGCTTAGGTGGTATCAAAGATATGGGCGGTTTACCTGACGCTCTGTTCGTTATCGATGCAGACCACGAACACATTGCTATCAAAGAAGCAAACAACCTGGGTATCCCAGTATTTGCTATCGTTGATACTAACTCTGATCCAGACGGTATCGACTTCGTTATCCCTGGTAACGATGATGCAATCCGTGCAATCAAACTGTATCTGGGCGCTGTAGCAAGCACCGTTCGTGAAGGTCGTTCACAAGATCTAGCTGTTCAAGCAGAAGAAAGCTTAGTAGAAGCTGAATAATAAGGCCCAAACCCTTATTTAGGTATTGCTATACAGGTACTGCTATATGTTAGAAGGGGCCTGATTTAGGCCCCTTTTATATATGAATCAGAACTATCCACGTGGGGAAGACTCCCACGGGGAATATCGAGGAATAAATCACATGTCTGGAATTACCGCTGCATTGGTAAAAGAACTGCGCGAACGTACTGGCGCAGGTATGATGGAATGTAAAAAAGCACTTGTTGAAGCTAATGGCGACATCGAATTAGCGATTGATAACATGCGTAAATCAGGTCAAGCAAAAGCGGCTAAAAAAGCAGGTCGCGTTGCAGCTGAAGGTGTTATCCTGACTGAAGTTTTCAACGGTGGTAAAACAGGTGCTCTGGTTGAGCTGAACTGCGAAACTGACTTCGTTGCTAAAGATGCAGGTTTCTTAGCATTCGGTAAAGAAGTTTTAGCTTCTGTTGTCGCTGACAAAAATGCTGACATCGATGCACTGAAAGCAAAATTCGAAGAAGCTCGTACAACATTAGTTGCGAAAATTGGTGAAAACATCAATATTCGTCGTGTTGCTATTCTGGAAGGCGCGCAAGTAGGTAGCTACCTGCACGGTGCTCGTATTGGTGTTTTAGTTGCGGCTGAAGGCGCTGACGAAGAATTACTGAAACACATCGCTATGCATATCGCTGCAAGCAAACCTGAATATGTGACTCCAGATGATGTTCCTGCTGATGTTGTTGCTCACGAGCATCAAATTCAGTTAGACATCGCAATGCAATCTGGTAAACCACGCGAAATCGCTGAAAAAATGGTTATCGGTCGCATGAACAAATTCACTGGCGAAATCTCTCTGACTGGCCAGCCTTTCGTAATGGATCCAAGCAAATCTGTTGGTGACTTACTGAAAGAGAAAGGTGCTACTGTTTCTGGTTTCCTTCGTTTCGAAGTAGGTGAAGGTATCGAGAAAGTTGAAACTGACTTTGCAGCAGAAGTTGCTGCGATGAGCAAGTAATCAACTAAGGGCCGCCAATTGGCGGCTCTGTTTTATATACGTATATTCCCCCGCGATGTTAGCGTCATCGGCATACGCTAGAATTTGTGTATAAAAAATTATATTTAAACTAATTAAAAATTTTAGGTACGTAGGACCGTGTGATTCTACGTGTGTTACCCCAATAAATATCTGTTAGGACAGAACACCATGGCAACCAATGCAAAACCCGTTTATCAGCGTATTCTGCTTAAATTAAGTGGCGAAGCCTTACAAGGCGCAGAAGGTTTTGGTATCGATGCTAGCGTTTTAGATCGTATGGCTCAGGAAATTAAAGAACTCATAGAACTGGGTATACAGGTCGGTGTGGTTATTGGCGGTGGTAACCTGTTTCGTGGTGCTGGTTTGGCACAAGCTGGCATGAACCGTGTTGTCGGAGACCACATGGGGATGCTAGCAACGGTGATGAACGGACTCGCGATGCGTGATGCATTACATCGCGCCTATGTGAATGCAAGACTGATGTCTGCGATCCCACTTAACGGTGTCTGTGATAACTATAGCTGGGCAGAGGCCATTAGCTTGTTACGTCACGGCCGCGTTGTTATTTTTTCGGCAGGAACAGGAAATCCATTCTTTACGACAGACTCCGCTGCGTGCCTTCGTGGTATTGAAATTGAAGCGGATGTCGTGTTAAAAGCCACAAAAGTTGATGGTGTATACTCAGCTGACCCAGCTAAAGACCCAGATGCGGTTCTTTATGAAAATCTGAGCTACCAAGAAGTGTTGGAACGTGAACTTAAAGTGATGGACTTAGCGGCATTCACATTAGCACGTGACCATAATTTACCGATTCGCGTATTCAATATGAATAAGCCGGGCGCTCTACGACGCGTAGTTATGGGCGAAAATGAAGGAACTCTGATTTCTCACAATTAATACTCAGAGACATGACCTGAGTTTAAATGTATTATCTAATATAAATTCAGACAATTTAAGCGAGGTCGCATGCGGCCTTTAATAACCAGTTCTTAAGGGTTGAAAACGTGATTAACGAAATCCAAAAAGATGCTCAAGACCGTATGGAAAAGAGCCTTGAAGCATTCAAAAACCAAATTAGTAAAGTTCGTACAGGCCGTGCATCTCCAAGCCTGTTAGACGGTATCTCTGTTGAATATTACGGTTCAGCAACACCTCTGCGTCAATTAGCTAACGTTACTGTTGAAGATTCACGGACATTAGCGATTTCTGTTTTTGACCGTAGCATGTCACCAGCGATTGAAAAAGCAATCATGGCATCAGATTTGGGCCTGAACCCATCATCAGCGGGTACTGTTATCCGTGTTCCACTTCCTCCATTAACGGAAGAACGTCGTAAAGACTTAATTAAAGTGGTTCGTGGTGAGGCAGAGCAAGGCCGTATCGCAGTTCGTAACGTTCGCCGTGACGCTAACGACAAAGTCAAAGCGTTACTGAAAGATAAAGAAATCAGTGAAGATGACGAGCGTCGTTCACAAGATGATATCCAAAAACTGACTGATAGCTACATCAAGAAAGTTGATGAAGCATTAGCGCAAAAAGAAGCAGAGCTGATGGAATTTTAATCCATCATAATAATAAAGCCACCAATGCAGACGGTAAAAGTGTGCGTTAGCGTGGCTTTATTATTTTTCAAGTTTATTAAAAAATCCTTTCTAACCTCTAAGCTGATATAATCTCAGTATTGAATTAATACAGAGTACTCAATCACTATGAAACGTCTGACAATCCTAGGTTCTACAGGCTCAATTGGTACAAATACACTTTCTGTTGTTCGCCAAAATCCCGAAAAATTTCAAATTGTTGCTTTAGTGGCAGGAAAAAATGTCACTGAAATGGCGAAACAGTGCCTTGAGTTTAATCCGAAATATGTCTCAATGGCGGATGAATTATCAGCAAAAGCCTTAAAAACTATTTTGATTGAGCATAACTGCAAGACTGAGGTTTTGTCAGGAAAACAAGCGGCTATTGACCTCGCGGGCCTTGATGATGCCGACCAAGTTATGTCAGCAATTACCGGAGTTGCCGGTTTACTTCCTACCTTGGCTGCAATACGTAAAGGTAAAAGAATATTATTAGCGAATAAAGAGTCTTTAATTACCAGTGGCCGTTTATTCTTTAATGAGATTCGTAAGCACAATGCAACCGTATTTCCTATTGATAGCGAGCATAATGCTATTTTCCAAAGTTTACCGGAAATTATTCAACGCAATTTAGGCTTTGCTGATTTATCAGCTTCGGGTATTTCAAGTATTGTTTTGACCGGTTCTGGCGGGCCATTTAGGGATACACCATTATCGCATTTTGATAACGTGACACCTGATGAAGCATGTAACCACCCAAATTGGTCAATGGGACGAAAAATATCAGTTGATTCAGCGACAATGATGAATAAAGGTCTAGAATATATTGAGGCTTGCTACTTTTTTAATGCGAATGCTGAGCAGATGGAAGTGATTATCCATCCTCAATCCGTTATTCATTCTATGGTTCGGTATAAAGATGGCAGCGTGATAGCACAACTTGGTACGCCTGATATGCGCACTCCGATTTCATATAGTATGGCTTATCCTCAACGTATTATATCTGGTGCGAAACCTCTTGATTTTGCAACGCTTTCATCATTAACGTTTGTTCTGCCTGACTACCAACGCTATCCTTGCTTGAAGCTCGCAATTGATGCCTGCCATCAAGGGCAAGCTGCTACAACCGCACTTAATGGCGCAAATGAAGTGACTGTTGCGGCCTTTCTTGAAGGTAAAATACGCTTTACGGATATAGCAAAAATTAACCACAGTGTATTAGATAGCCAAGTTTTTTCTGAACCTGTTTCAATTGAAGAGGTCTTAGAAATCGACGAGCGAGCACGTAAAAATGCAGAAAAAATAATCGCTCAGACAATTTAACGCTGGTATGTGTTTTATTTAGTTGCTGATAGCCATAATAACTCTTTAATATGTGACGTGTTTAAAAAAAGAAAAATAACATAGCACTACTTTGAGAATTAAGGATGTGTCTTATCAGCAAATTCAATAATAGTAGTTATTATTGGTCTGTATACTCAAAGTGGTACTCACAAGGATTAATATTTAATGAACTCTAGTGGTGAAAATCTCTCTGATTCAATGATGCCTAAGCATGTTGCTATCATTATGGATGGTAATGGTCGATGGGCAAAGCAAAGAGGGAAACTCAGAATTACAGGTCATAAGGCAGGTGTTGAATCTGTCCGTAATTCGGTGCGTTTTGCGGTGAAAAATAAAATTAGTTCGCTCACATTGTATGCATTTAGTAGTGAAAACTGGAGACGACCAGAGAAAGAAGTAAGTTCTCTAATGGAACTATTTGTTTTTGCTCTTGATAATGAAGTTAAGAACCTGCATAAAAACAATGTAAAACTAAAAGTCATTGGTGATATTAGTCGTTTTAGTGAACGCCTCAGAAAAAGAATTGATAAGGCAGAAGCATTAACGCAAAACAACACTGGGCTAAAACTGAATATAGCCGCGAACTATGGTGGTCGCTGGGACATCAGTAACAGTGTAAAACAAGTATTTGCAAAGGTACAAAGTGGTGAGCTTTCCATTGATGACATCAATGAAGAAAATATTAATGACCATATTTGTATGCATGATCAAGAAAATGTCGATTTAGTCATTAGAACCGGTGGGGAGCATCGCATTAGCAACTTCCTATTATGGCAAGTCGCTTATGCGGAATTTTATTTCACCAACGTTTTGTGGCCAGATTTTGATGAAATGGTGTTTCAGAGTGCAGTTGATGCTTTTAGTAAGCGTGAGCGCCGTTATGGTGGAGCTGAATCAGATGATGAACTGGGCAAGGAATAGGGGATAGATGTGCTGAAATATCGTTTACTTACTGCGATAGTCTTAATACCGATTGTAATAGCAGCTCTGTTTTTACTTTCCCCAGCAAATTTTGGGCTTGTCGTAATTGCGGTTTGTGCTTTAGGCGCTTGGGAATGGGCACAATTTGTCGGCTGGCATTCACAAGCTAAACGTGTCGGGTTGGCGGTTGTTTTTGCAGCAATATTACTTGCAATGCAATTTTCTATTTCCGATATAAACCTGTTCTCCTCTGAGCCTATGGTTTTGTATGGCCTGTGGGCAGGTCTTATTTGGTGGGTAATAGCGATTATTTTAGTAGTTACCTACCCTGCATCGGCTTCTTGGGGTAAATCAGCCATTATCCGGTTGTTATTTGGCGTGTTAACGATTATCCCGTTTTATTGTGGAATGATGGTTTTAAGAACCGTGGGTTATCAAAGTGATACATTCTTCGGTGCTTGGTGGTTACTGTATGTTATGTTGCTGGTTTGGGGGGCTGACTCAGGTGCCTATGCATTTGGTCGTACTATCGGACGCAACAAAATGGCACCTAAGGTATCTCCCGGTAAAACATGGGAAGGCTTAGTCGGTGGACTGATTACTGCTGGGATTATCTCATGGTTATTTAGCGCCTTTGCACCAATCCCTGTGATGCCTGATTATTTACTAGTGACTTCAATTATTGTTGTTGTAGTATCAGTATTTGGTGATTTGACCGAAAGTATGTTTAAGCGTCAATCAGGTATTAAAGATAGTAGCCACTTAATTCCAGGGCATGGCGGTATTTTAGATCGTATTGATAGCCTGACGGCAGCAATCCCTGTTTTTGCTGGGCTAAATTTGTTAATTTTTAACGGTTTTGGTCTTTAGGAAGATACATGGGATTTATTTGGAGTTTAGCTGCGTTTATTATTGCGATTGGTGTGCTGATTACAGTACATGAATATGGTCATTATTGGGTCGCTCGCCGTTGTGGTGTTTATGTAGAACGTTTTTCTATTGGTTTCGGGAAGACGTTATGGCGTAAAGTCGATAAACATGGCACTGAGTTCGTGTTAGCCATGATCCCGTTAGGGGGTTATGTCAAAATGCTTGATGAACGTGTTGGAGAGGTTGCTCCTGAGCGTCGTCATCAAGCGTTTAATAATAAAACAGTAGGTCAACGAGCTGCCATTATTAGTGCGGGGCCTATTGCGAACTTTTTATTGGCAATTGTTGTCTATTGGATTGTCTTTATGATTGGCGTTCCTTCTGTGAAACCTGTCATTGAAGATGTAAAACCAGGTTCTATTGCGGCAATTGCAAATTTTGAACCAAAAATGGAACTAAAATCTATTGATGGCATCGAAACTCCTGATTGGAATTCAGTTCGTTTAGCATTGGTCAGTAAAATAGGTGACCGCGAACTGACTGCACAAGTATTACCGAGTGGTTATAATGAACCGATGACAAAAACGGTTGATTTAACGACTTGGCAGTTTGATCCTGAGAAACAAGATCCAATTTTGTCGGTAGGGATAATGCCTGTTTCTGCAAAAATTGACCCTGTCATTCAAAAAGTCACTGAGGGGTTAGCTGGCGAACGAGCAGGTTTACAGAAAGGTGACAGAATAGTCAGTGTTAACGGGGAGGTATTAGGCCTTTGGAACCCAGTAACACGAATTATTCGTAATAACCCAGGTGTACCGTTAAAACTAGAAGTACAACGGTCGCAACAATTAGTTTCACTCACGTTGACTCCTGATAGCCAAGATGGACAACGCGGAGAGAAAATTGGGTTTGCAGGCGTAGAACTTTCAGTGTTACCGTTAGCAGATGAATATAAAATGGTGCAGCAATATGGGCCATTCTCTGCGTTTTACCAAGCCAGTGATAAGACGTGGCAGTTAATGAAGTTGACGGTCAATATGATGGGTAAACTGGTTGTTGGGGATGTCAAACTCAATAACTTGAGCGGTCCGATATCTATCGCTAAAGGTGCGGGGGTATCCGCCGAGTCAGGCTTGGTATATTATTTGATGTTTATTGCGCTTATTAGCGTCAATTTAGGTATCATCAATCTGTTTCCATTGCCTGTTTTAGATGGGGGGCACTTGCTCTTCTTATTAATTGAAAAAATTAAAGGAAGTCCAGTGTCTGAGCGAGTACAAGACTTTAGTTTTCGGATAGGTGCAATGGCATTGATTCTGTTAATGGGACTTGCACTTTTTAATGATTTCTCTCGCTTCTAATTTTTATAAGCTGGGGACCAGTAAGGAATACGCATAACAACGATGGCGATGAAAAAGTTGCTCATAGCGTCGCTGCTTTTAGGCAGCGCCACTGCATACGGTTCAGACGGATTCGTAGTTAAAGACATTCGTTTCGAAGGTCTACAACGCGTCGCCGTTGGTGCAGCATTATTGAACATGCCAGTTAGGGTTGGCGATTCAGTTGATAACGATGATATCAGCCGTTCGATCCGTTCCCTATTTTCAACCGGTAACTTCGAAGATGTTAGGGTCCTGCGTGATGGAAACACGCTGATCGTTCAAGTTAAAGAGCGGCCAACGATTGCCAGTATCACTTTTACAGGCAATAAGTCTGTTAAAGATGATATGCTCAAGCAGAACTTGGAAGCTTCAAATATCCGCGTTGGTGAGGCACTTGACCGCACGACAATTGCGAATATCGAAAAAGGTTTAGAAGACTTTTACTATAGCGTTGGTAAATATAATGCAACAGTAAAAGCTGTTGTAACACCTTTACCACGTAACCGTGTGGATTTAAAATTTGTTTTCTCTGAAGGTGTTTCAGCTCAAATTCAGCAAATTAATATTGTAGGTAATAAAAATTACACTACAGCAGAATTAGTTAATAAGCTGCAATTGCGTGATGATGTGCCTTGGTGGAACCTTGCTGCTGACCAAAAATATCAGAAGCAAAAACTGGCAGGTGACTTAGAAACTCTGCGCAGTTTTTATCTAGATCGCGGTTATGCACGTTTTAACATTGACTCCACGCAAGTCAGTCTGACTCCAGACAAAAAAGGCATTTATATTACGATTAATATCACTGAAGGCGACCAATACAAAATATCGGGTGTCGAAGTTAATGGTAATGCTGCTGAACACTTAACTGAAATCCAAGAACTTATCACTATCACACCGGGAGAGTTATATAACGGTGCTCAAGTGACAAGCATGGAAAACAAAATCAAAGATATGTTTGGCCGCTATGGTTATGCATATCCTCGAGTAATGACACAGCCTGAAATCAACGATGCAGATAAAACAGTTAAATTGCATTTAAATATTGATGCAGGTAACCGTTTCTATGTGCGTGAAATTCGTTTCCAAGGGAATGACACCAGTAAAGACACCGTTTTGCGCCGTGAAATGCGCCAAATGGAAGGGGCATGGCTTGGAAATGACCTTGTTGAATTAGGTAAAGAACGTCTGAATCGTACCGGTTATTTCGAAACTGTTGATGTTGAGACTCAACGTGTGCCAGGTAGCCCTGACCAAGTAGATGTTATCTACAAGGTTAAAGAGCGTAATACAGGTTCAATGAACTTCGGTATTGGTTTTGGTACTGAAAGTGGTGTGAGCTTCCAAGTTGGGGTTACACAAGATAACTGGTTAGGTACAGGTAATGCGGTTGGTATTAACGCAAGTAAAAATGACTACTCAACTAACGTTGAATTCTCATTTACTGACCCGTATTTCACCGTGAATGGTGTGAGCTTAGGCGGTCGTATTTTCTATAACGACTTTAGTGCGAAAGATGCGGATCTATCAGGCTATAACAATAAAACGTATGGTCTAGACAGTTTCTTAAGCTTCCCGTTCAATGAAAATAACTCTTTCCGCGTCGGTGCGGGTTATGTTCATAACCGACTTTCAGACATGCGTGCTCAAGCTGCCATGTGGGATTACCTTGACTCTATGGGTAAAAATCCACCAGTTACAGAAAATGGGCGTAATAAAGAAAGTTTTGATGCGGATGACTTTACGCTTAACTTAGGTTGGACTTATAACTCGTTAAACCGTGGTTTCTTCCCAACATCGGGTAATAAAACGAACGTATCGGGTAAAGTAACAATACCTGGCTCTGATAACGAATACTATAAACTGCGCTTTGATACTGCACAGTATTACCCACTGGATGAAGACCAAACTTGGGTAGTTCTTGGACGTGCACAAGCAGGTTATGGTGATGGTATTGGCAGTAAGCAAATGCCATTCTACGAAAACTTCTATGCGGGTGGTTCAAGCACCATTCGTGGTTTCCGTTCGAATAATATCGGTCCAAAAGCGGTTTACTTGAAGAAAATTAATGGTGTGGATGGCCCTGAGCCAGGAAGCCCATCAAGTGATGCAGTCGGTGGTAATGCGATGTACGCGGCATCATTTGAGTTAATCACTCCGACTCCATTTATTGACGAGAAGTATTCGAACTCAGTTCGTACGTCTCTGTTCGTTGATGCGGGTACAGTATGGGACACTAATTGGAACAGTATCAATTCTGATTGGCGTAAGGGTATGCCTGACTATGGTAAGGCAACTAACGTCCGTGCTTCTGCGGGTGTTGCTTTACAATGGATGTCTCCACTTGGACCACTGGTCTTCTCTTATGCGCAGCCGATTAAGGACTACGAAGGGGATAAATCAGAACAGTTCCAATTTAATATTGGTAGAACGTGGTAATCTATTCCAGTTTCTACTCATGATGGCTCCCATAATTTTATGGGAGCAACCAAAATTTCCAGCCATACGTATGGGTTAAGGAGTTTAGTGTGAAAAAATTGTTGTGTGCAGCGGGTGTGAGTATTGCTTTAGCAATGTCTGCGGGTGCTTATGCTGAGAAAATCGCTATCGTCAATGTTGGTGAAATTTTCCAAAATATGCCTGCGCGTGAAGCCGTTGCTAAACAGCTTGAAAGTGAATTCAAAAGCCGTGCGACTGAGTTACAAAATCTAGAAAAAGATTTGCAAACTCGTGTTGAAAAATTGCGCCGTGATGGTGCAACGATGAAGCAAAGTGAGCGCGAAAAGCTTGAATCTGAACTCATGACTAAACGTGATCAATTCGCTGAAAAAGCGCAAAAATTTGAAGAAGACAACCGTCGTCGTCAAGGTGAAGAGCGTACTAAAATTTTAACTCGTATTCAGGACTCTATTAAGTCTGTTGCCGCTAAAGAAGGCTATGATGTCGTTATCGATGCAAATGCAGTTGCTTACGCAAAAGATAGCGTTGACATTACAAGTCAGGTCCAAAAACAGGTTAAATAATAGATGTCTTCAATTCGATTGGCTGACCTTGCTCAGCAGTTGAATGCGCAATTACACGGTGATGGTGATATTACCATCACCGGTATTGCTCCAATGCATTCAGCGAATAATCAACAGATTACTTTTCTATCTGACAGCCGTTATAGTGACAAATTGGCCGAATGCCAAGCTGCAGCGGTGGTTCTCACAGCAAAAGATCTCGAAGCATGCAAAGTGGCTGCACTGGTAGTGGATAACCCATACCTTGCTTATGCACGCATGGCTCAAATTATGGATACAACGCCAAGTCCGGCTGAAGATATCCACGCATCAGCGGTAATTGCTGATGATGCAAAACTCGGTAAGAATGTCGCAATTGGCGCAAATGCTGTTATCGAAAGTGGTGTTGAACTTGGCGATAATGTGGTGATTGGCGCAGGTTGTTTTGTGGGTAAAAACACACGCATAGGCACAGGGACCCGTTTATGGGCAAATGTCAGCGTCTACCACAATATCGAAATTGGTGCACATTGTTTAATTCAATCTGGCACCGTGATTGGTTCAGATGGCTTCGGTTATGCGAATGATCGTGGTAATTGGATCAAAATTCCTCAGTTAGGTACAGTGATCATCGGCGATCGTGTTGAGATCGGAGCAAGCACAACGATTGATCGCGGTGCGTTAGATAACACTGTGATTGGGAATGGGGTTATTATCGATAACCAATGCCAAATTGCACACAATGTCATAATTGGTGATAATACCGCAGTTGCTGGCGGGGTTATCATGGCTGGTAGTTTAAAAATCGGCCGTTACTGCATGATTGGTGGTGCTAGCGTCATCAATGGCCATATGGAAATTTGCGATAAGGTCACAGTAACAGGAATGGGTATGGTCATGAGGCCTATCACTGAACCAGGAGTATATTCTTCAGGGATTCCTTTACAGCCTAATAAAGCTTGGCGTAAAACAGCTGCTTTAGTCTTAAGTATCAATGAGATGAATAAGCGACTGAAACACGTTGAGCGTGAATTAGATAGCCAAAATCAAAAAAATCAGTAATCATTTTGTAATTCAGGCTAAAATAGTTATCTGAGTTACGTTTTCCGGCCTGCCAGTTAACCTAATTTATGGGTTAAAGCAGGCCGATTCATTAATTAAACCGTATTAATAGACAGGAAGAGTATTTCGATGAGTGATAATCATACTCTGAATATAGAAGAAATCTTAGAACTGCTTCCACACCGTTACCCATTCCTTTTGGTTGACCGTGTATTAGATTTTGAAAAAGGCAAATCATTGCGTGCAGTGAAAAATGTGTCATTTAACGAGCCATTTTTCCAAGGGCACTTTCCAAGCAAACCCATTTTTCCTGGCGTATTAATTTTAGAAGCCATGGCACAAGCGACTGGGATCCTTGCGTTTAAAAGCGTTGGAAAATTAGAGCCTGGTGAGTTGTACTATTTTGCTGCGATAGACAATGCGCGTTTTAAACGTCCTGTTCTACCAGGAGACCAAATGGTCCTAGAAGTAGAATTTATTAAAGAACGTCGCGGAGTTGCACGTTTTAAAGGTGTTGCTAAAGTTGATGGAGAAGTGGCCTGCGAAGCAGAAATGATGTGCGCCCGTCGCCGTGAGGTCTGATATGATTGATAATACAGCCTATATTCATCCGTCCTCTATCGTAGAAGACGGAGCTATCATCGGTGCCAATGTTCGTATTGGCCCTTTTTGTTATATTGGCGCGAATGTCGAAATTGGCGAAGGTACTGAGTTGAAATCTCACGTTGTCGTTAATGGCCATACAAAAATAGGCCGTGACAATGTGATTTTCCAGTTCGCTTCCATTGGTGAGATTAACCAAGATCTTAAATATCAAGGTGAACCAACACGAGTTGAAATCGGGGATAGAAACCGTATTCGTGAAAGTGTAACCATTCACCGTGGTACTGTTCAAGATGTTGGCCTGACAAAAGTGGGCAACGATAATTTACTAATGGTGAATGTGCATATTGCCCATGATTGTATCATTGGAAACCGTTGTATTATTGCAAATAACGGCACTTTAGGTGGGCATGTAACACTTGGTGATTATGCCATCATTGGTGGTATGACTGCAGTTCATCAATTTTGTAAAATTGGTGCTCATGTTATGGTCGGTGGTTGCTCTGGTGTTGCACAAGATGTGCCACCTTATGTTATTGCGCAGGGTAACCACGCAACACCATTTGGTTTAAATCTTGAAGGTTTAAAACGCCGTGGTTTTGAAAAAGAATCACTACATGCTATTCGTAATGCATACAAGGTGTTATATCGTTCAGGTAAATCATTAGAAGAAGCGCGTGAAGAAATCGCGGAAGCGGCAAAAGCCAATGAACAGGTTAAAGTGTTTAGTGATTTCTTAGAGGATTCAGCGCAGTCTAAACGTGGTATTATTCGTTAATCTAGTATTAATGAATCGGGGCCTTTAATAAGGAGCGAATTTCGGTGAATAATAGCCGCCCACTTACTATTGGCCTTGTTGCCGGAGAAACATCTGGTGATATTCTCGGTGCTGGGCTTATCCGTGCACTTAAAGAGCAAATACCAGATGCTCGCTTTGTTGGTGTTGCTGGTCCATTAATGCAAGCGGAAGGTTGTGAAGCTTGGTATGAAATGGAAGAGCTTGCTGTCATGGGCATTGTTGAAGTTCTTGGTCGTTTACCTCGGCTATTATCCATTCGTAAGGATTTAACCCAGCGTTTTACTGAACTACAGCCAGATGTTTTTGTTGGGATTGATGCCCCTGATTTTAATATTACCCTAGAGGGGCGCTTAAAATCGAAAGGTATCAAAACCATTCATTACGTTAGCCCATCAGTTTGGGCATGGCGCCAGAAGCGGGTATTTAAAATTGGTCGTTCAACAAATTTAGTATTAGCTTTTTTACCTTTTGAAAAAGCATTTTACGACCGTTTTAATGTTCCTTGCCGTTTTATCGGTCATACAATGGCGGATGCCATTCCATTACACCCGGATAAACACGCCGCTCGACATCGGCTGAATATACCTGAGCATGTTAAATGTTTGGCTTTACTGCCAGGAAGTCGTCATTCAGAAGTCGAAATGCTAAGCGCAGATTTTCTCAATACAGCGAAAATATTACAATGCAATATCCCTGATTTACATATTGTGGTGCCGTTGGTGAATGAAAAACGCCGCCAGCAGTTTGATGAGATCAAAGAAAATACCGCACCTGAATTGCAAGTCCATATTTTAGATGGTCAAGCTCGTGATGCAATGATTGCAGCAGATGCGACTTTGTTAGCATCAGGAACGGCAGCACTTGAGTGTATGCTAACAAAATGCCCAATGGTAGTGGGGTATCGTATGAAACCTTTCACTTTTTGGTTAGCAAAACGGTTAGTGAAAACGCCGTATGTTTCTTTGCCTAATTTGTTAGCAGAAAAAGAAATTGTGAAAGAATTACTACAAGAGGAATGCCAGCCTGATAAACTCGCACAGCAGTTGCTTCCTCTCCTAGATGGTGGCGAACAGGTTGAAAACCTGAAACAAACTTTTTTACAATTACATCAGCTCATTCGTTGTGATGCAGATAAACAAGCTGCTGAAGCGGTATTAGATATGGTCAAAAATTAATGGAATTTATCTATCCAAAAGCAAATTTAATCGCTGGTGTTGATGAAGTGGGTCGAGGCCCGCTAGTTGGAGCTGTAGTGACTGCGGCAGTGATTCTTGATCCCAATAACCCAATTACAGGGCTGGCAGATTCAAAAAAACTCACCGAAAAAAAACGTGAGAAATTATTTGATGAAATCCAACAAAAAGCGCTGTGTTGGTGCATTGGTCGCGCAGAGCCAGAAGAAATTGATAACATAAATATATTACATGCAACTATGTTAGCGATGCAGCGTGCCGTTGCGGGTTTATCTATTGTTCCTGAGTATGTTTTAATTGATGGCAACCGCTGTCCTAAATTGCCAATGCCTTCACAAGCAGTCATTAAAGGCGACAGCCTAGTACAAGAAATTAGTGCAGCATCCATTTTAGCTAAAGTGATTAGGGATAGGGAAATGGTCGAATTGGACAAAACCTTTCCTGAATATGGCTTTGCGAAGCATAAAGGCTACCCAACCGCGTATCATTTAGAAAAATTGGCGCAGTATGGTGCAACCGAATTCCATCGTAAAAGCTTTGCTCCAGTGAGAAGAGCTTTAGACAGCAATAAGTAGGTATTAGGTCGATGGCATCACCTCGTTTTATTCATTTACGTGTTCACAGTGACTATTCCATGATTGATGGGCTAGCCAAAACGGGGCCACTGGTTAAAAAAGTGGCTTCAATGGGCATGCCTGCGTTTGCGATCACCGATTTTACTAACCTTTGTGGGCTAGTCCGGTTTTATGGTGCAGCACATGGTGCAGGGATCAAACCCATTATTGGTGCTGATTTTTATGTAGAAAGTGAATTGTTAGGTGATGAAATATCTCACTTAACTGTTTTAGCACGGAATAATGAAGGTTACCAAAATCTTACCCTACTCATTTCTGAAGCGTACCAAAAAGGCTATGGCGCGGTTGGGCCAACGATTAAACGTGAATGGCTGGCTAAGCACAAAGACGGTTTGATTTTACTCTCTGGTGGCCGTAAAGGGGATGTTGGGCAATTTCTATTAAGGGGGAATCAAGCCTTAGTGGATGAGTGCCTTGCATTCTATGAAATGCATTTTCCAGATAGCTACTACTTAGAGTTAGTCAGAACTGGGCGGCCAGATGAAGAAAGTTATCTTCATGCGGCTGTCGAGTTAGCAACTAAAAAAGGCTTGCCTGTTGTTGCAACGAATGATGTGTGCTTCATTGAAAGTAGTGATTTCGACGCCCATGAAATACGTGTTGCTATCCATGATGGTTTTACATTAGCTGATCCAAAAAGGCCTAAAAATTATAGCCCTCAGCAATATTTACGTTCAGAAGAAGAGATGTGTGAGCTATTTGCTGACATCCCTGAAGCGTTAGAAAACAGCGTAGAGATTGCTAAGCGTTGTAACGTCACAATTCGCCTTGGTGAATACTTCTTACCGCAATTCCCAACAGGGGATATGAAAACCGAAGACTTTTTGGTTATGCGGTCAAAAGAAGGGTTAGAAGAGCGCCTTGAATTTTTATTCCCAGACGAAAAAGTACGAGCGGAAAAACGCCCTGAATACGATGAGCGTCTGGAAATTGAACTTAACGTGATTAATCAGATGGGGTTCCCCGGTTACTTCTTGATCGTGATGGAATTTATCCAATGGTCAAAAGATAATGGCGTACCTGTGGGGCCGGGGCGAGGTTCCGGTGCGGGCTCTTTAGTCGCTTATGCCCTTAAAATTACAGATCTTGATCCACTTGAGTTTGACTTGCTTTTTGAGCGTTTTTTGAACCCTGAACGTGTATCAATGCCTGACTTTGACGTCGATTTCTGTATGGAAAAACGCGACCAAGTTATTGATCACGTAGCCCAAATGTATGGGCGTGACGCTGTTTCACAGATTATTACTTTCGGTACGATGGCAGCCAAAGCGGTTATCCGGGACGTGGGGCGCGTGCTTGGGCACCCATATGGTTTTGTTGATAGAATTTCAAAATTAGTACCGCCAGATCCCGGTATGACACTGGAAAAAGCGTTCGAAGCAGAACCTCAGTTACCTGAAATTTATGAAGCTGATGAAGAGGTTAAAGCGCTTATCGATATGGCGCGTAAGCTCGAAGGTGTCACACGAAATGCTGGTAAACATGCGGGTGGGGTGGTTATCGCTCCAACTAAAATTACTGACTTTGCGCCGCTTTATTGTGATGCGGAAGGTAATAACCCTGTCACACAATTCGATAAAAACGATGTTGAATATGCGGGGTTAGTGAAGTTTGACTTCCTTGGTTTACGGACGTTGACGATCATTAACTGGGCGTTGGAGATGATCAACGCGCGTCGAGCTAAGAAAAACTTAGAACCAATTGATATTGCAGCTATTCCGCTACATGATCAAAAAAGCTTTGATATGCTGCAACGTTCAGAAACCACAGCGGTATTCCAATTAGAATCCCGTGGAATGAAGGACTTAATTAAGCGATTACGCCCCGACTGCTTCGAGGATATGATCGCACTGGTGGCATTGTTCCGTCCCGGGCCTCTGCAATCAGGCATGGTAGATAACTTTATTGACCGTAAACATGGTCGTGAAGAAATATCGTACCCAGATGTACAATGGCAACATGAATCATTAAAACCTGTTCTAGAGCCGACGTATGGCATTATTTTATACCAAGAACAGGTTATGCAGATTGCTCAGGTTTTAGCCGGCTATACGCTTGGCGGTGCGGATATGCTGCGTCGTGCGATGGGTAAAAAGAAACCTGAGGAAATGGCGAAGCAGCGTTCTGTTTTTGAAGAAGGTGCAATTAAAAACGGAGTAGACGGCGAGCTATCAATGAAAATCTTTGACTTGGTAGAGAAATTTGCCGGTTATGGGTTTAATAAATCGCACTCAGCTGCCTATGCTTTAGTTTCTTATCAAACATTATGGTTAAAAGCGCACTATCCCGCTGAATTTATGGCTGCAGTTATGACCGCGGATATGGATAACACGGAAAAAGTGGTTGGTTTAGTTGATGAATGTTGGCGAATGGGCTTAAAAGTATTGCCGCCAGATATCAATAGTGGGCTTTATCACTTCCATGTAAATGATGAAGGTGAGATAGTTTACGGTATCGGTGCAATCAAAGGGGTCGGCGAAGGCCCGATCGAAGCGATTGTTGAAGCTCGTCAACAAGGCGGCATTTTTAAAGAGATTTTTGACCTTTGTGCGCGAGTTGATATTAAAAAAATTAACCGTCGTGTGATGGAAAAGCTTATCATGGCAGGGGCATTTGACCGATTAGGCCCTCACCGTGCGGCATTGATGTCTTCCCTTGAAGATGCGTTAAAAGCGGCTGACCAACATGCTAAAGCAGAGGCAATAGGCCAAGCCGATATGTTTGGTGTACTAGCTGAAGCACCTGAACAAGTTGAAAGTTCATATGCAAGTGTACCTAAATGGCCAGAGCAAGTAGTATTGGATGGTGAACGAGAGACGCTTGGTTTATATTTAACAGGGCATCCAATAACGCGATACTTGAGCGAAATAGAGCGCTATACTAATGGGCTTAGATTAAAAGATGTGAACCCCACCCCTCGTGGTCAAGTAACAACTGTGGTAGGTTTAGTACTTTCAGCTAAAGTGATTACAACCAAGCGTGGAAATAGAATCGGGATTTGTACGCTTGATGATCGTTCCGGTCGTCTGGATATTATGTTATTTTCAGATGCACTCGATAAGTACCAACATATGTTGGAAAAAGACAATATCCTGATAGCCACCGGTCAGGTCAGCTTTGATGATTTCAATGGTGGTAATAAAATGACAGTGCGTGAGTTAATGGATATTAGTGAAGCAAGGGAAAAGTATGCACGAGGACTTGCAATTTCACTGTCAGATAAACAAATTAACGATCAATTGCTGAACCGGCTTCGCAGTACTCTTGAACCTCATCGTTCAGGAACCATCCCGGTTCATCTGTATTACCAGAAGGATGATGCCAGAGCCAAGCTTAAATTTGGTGTTGTTTGGCGTGTGACGCCAGTGGATCCCCTTTTGAACGATCTTCGAACTCTGCTGGGTAGTGAGCAGGTAGAATTAGAATTTGACTAAAATAGGAATATTATGAGTCTGGATTTTCTTGATTTTGAACAGCCAATCGCGGAATTAGAGGCGAAAATTGATTCTCTAACAGCGGTTAGCCGTCAAGATAACAACTTAGAAGTCAACCTAGATGAAGAGGTTGCTCGTTTACGTGAAAAAAGTGTTGAACTGACACGTAAAATTTTCTCTGATCTAGGAGCTTGGCAAATAGCTAAACTCGCTCGTCACCCACGTCGTCCATATACATTGGATTATATTTCTCGCATTTTTACTGATTTCCAAGAATTAGCAGGTGATCGTGCTTATGCAGATGATAAAGCCATTGTCGGTGGAATGGCGCGTTTGGATGGTCGTCCAGTCATGATTATTGGGCATCAGAAAGGGCGTGAGACAAAAGAAAAAATCCGTCGTAATTTTGGTATGCCAGCCCCAGAAGGTTACCGTAAGGCACTGCGTCTGATGGAACTGGCTGAGCGTTTTAACTTACCTATTATCACCTTTATTGATACTCCTGGTGCTTATCCCGGAGTTGGTGCTGAAGAGCGTGGTCAGTCAGAGGCTATCGCACGTAATTTACGTGAAATGTCACGTTTATCTGTCCCAGTCATTTGTACCGTTATTGGTGAAGGTGGCTCTGGTGGTGCACTTGCTATCGGTGTGGGTGATAAAGTCAATATGCTGCAATACAGCACTTATTCTGTTATTTCACCAGAAGGCTGTGCTTCTATTCTATGGAAAAGTGCGGATAAAGCACCATTAGCAGCAGAAGCAATGGGAATTACTGCACCACGTCTTAAAGAACTGAAATTAATTGATAATGTTATTCCTGAACCATTAGGCGGTGCACATCGTAATTATGATGAAATTGCAGAACAGCTAAAAGCACGCCTAACTGAGGACTTAGATGAATTAGAAGTATTAGATGCTGAAGCATTGAAAAACCGTCGCTATCAGCGCCTGATGGACTATGGTTATTGTTAATCACTAACCGCTAATCACTAATAAATACGGGAGTTTGCTTTTGCCAGCTCCCGTTTTTTATTTTTAAGCTAGTCATTTTTAATGATAACAGAATGTTTTGATTTAAATTATTCATCTGCTGAAAATAACAATAGATAGGGACTAGGGTGCGACAATATAATTATTTGCTGTATGCTTTTACTTGCGTGTTGATATGGAGCTTTATTCCTATTGTCTCTCGTTTCGGGCAAGAAGGCATGGACAGCTTTCAATTTCTGTTCTGGTCGAACGTAATATCTGCGATATCTGTGATTATTGTTGCTCTTGCTTCAGGCTATCGACTGACAAAACTGTTTATTTTGCCAAGAGATATATTAGTTAAAGTCTTTGTTCTTGGCTTTCTTGACTGTTTATTCTATTTGTTGCTGTACTACGGATATTCCATTGAGAATGGTATCGCGGTATTGGTCATTCAATATAGTTGGCCATTAGTTATTATTTTGTTATCAGTAGTATTGCTAAAAGACAAATTAGCAGGAAGACAAATAATTGGTATCATAATCGGTTTTATTGCGGTGGTTATTACTTTTACCAAAGGGCAAATTACGCAATTACATGTTGAAAACCCAACGGCGTTATTACTGGTTTTTAGTGGTGCATTTTGCTTTGCCTTAATGTCAGTTTTTTCCCGCCAATATTCGATTGACCCTTATATTAGTACCGTATGGTTATTTATTTTTTCAACGCTGACTTCTTTTGTCTTATTGATGCTGTTTAGTGAAATGCGATTACCTTCAAAAGCCGCTTTTTGGCCAACGTTGATTAATGGTATTTTAATCAACGGTGTGTCTTATATTTTATGGTTCAAGGCGATGAATACAGGGCACTCGGCGAAAATAGCTTCTGTGGTATTTTTGTCTCCCGTATTATCGGTGCTCTGGTTAGTGTTAATCTTGAATGATGCTTTTGAAATTGCGTATGCAATAGGGGTATTACTGGTAATTATTTCTGGTGTTCTGTGTGTTGGCGCAAAGAGCCAAAGTCAGAAGTTGTGAGAAGGGCGAATAAATGGCGCAGCATTCGCAAGTCATTGTTGATAGAGTTTTTAATAAAATAAGCGGTATCGGAAAAATTCTAGTAGGATTCAGTGGTGGCATTGACTCAACCGTTTTATTACATGCACTTTATCTTATTCGAAAGCAACAGCTTCCTTTATTAGAGGTTCGCGCTATTCATATTCATCATGGATTGAATAGAAAAGCAAATGAATGGGAGCAGCATTGTGCTCAATTATGTTTACAGTGGGACATTCCTTTCATTTGCCGACACGTAGTGGTTGATTCAAGCCAAAAAGGTATTGAGGCAGCAGCACGAGATGCACGTTATCAGGCTTACCGAGAAGAATTACAAGAAGGTGAGGTGCTAGTTACGGCTCAACACCTTGATGATCAAGCAGAAACTTTCATGTTAGCGTTAAAGCGTGGTAGTGGGCCAGCAGGGTTGTCTTCAATGCCTGAACAATTAACCTTTTCAGCATGTTGCGGTTCAACATCGCTGCTAAGACCATTACTCTCAACACCCCGCATAGCGCTAGAAGCTTATATGCAAGAGCAGCAATTATCGTGGGTTGAAGACGATAGTAACCAAGATGATCGTTACGATAGAAATTTTTTACGCCTGAATATCATGCCTGTTTTGACTGAGCGTTGGCCGCATTTTTCTAGTGCAGTTGCCCGCAGCGCAGCGTTATGTGCAGAACAAGAAACATTACTTGATGAGTTATTAAAAGATACCCTTGATGAAATGATGGATTATCGGGGAGGGCTATTTATTGATGGCCTGAAAGCCTGTTCATCAGCAAAACGCAATGCACTTATTCGCCGCTGGGTTGGTCTGCATCAGCTACCAATGCCACCATTTAACCAATTGGAACGTATTTGGCAAGAAGTGGCGTTAGCTCGACAGGATGCGGACCCTATTTGCCGTTTAGGGCAATTCGAAATTCGCCGTTATCAAGATGCATTGTGGGTTGTTAAGCGCATTAATAGCTTAGCTAATCAACAGTTTGAATGGATTTATCCTGAGGTTTTTGAGTTACCTGAATCCTTAGGAATTTTACACGTTATGGAAGGCGAGGGGCAAATACGTCCACCATTTTCACATGAAAATGTGACGGTTCGTTTTGGGCTGCAAGGCACGCTCAATATTGTAGGACGGCATCGTTCCAGAAGCAGTAAGAAGATCTGGCAAGAATTAGGAGTGGCTCCATGGATGAGAGAAAGAGTGCCTCTAATTTATTATAACGACCAGCTCATTACTGCGGTGGGGTGTTTTATTACCCCTGAAGGAATGGTTGATGAAGCGTCTCTTGGTATTGCTATCGATTGGCAAAAAGAGAGTGAATTTAAGGTATTGAATCAATGAGAAGCCCCTTATGACTGTGATTACCATAAGGGGCCATAGAAGGACTCAAAATAGTGAGTATTAGTGAGAGTGGTCGACAACAATCGTGCCGATTTCTGGATGACTGAAGGAAATTATGCAATCCAATCTTAACTCCTTGGTTCCTTCATGTGTCTCAACAATCAGGTACTCAACTTTTTTTCGTAGGAGTAAATCATTGGCTTTCCCCTCAATATTCACGCCGTCATTGAGTGCTATTTGCAGTTTTAGCTGACGTTGGCATGCGATTTCTAGATATTCGTAATCATCACAATTGATAGGTTGATATTCAGTATCTGTAGACATATTCCCTCACCACTGTGTTAGTGGCGGTTATTGCCGCCTTGAACATGTTGTACCAAGCAAAAATGTGCTTAGTACGATAATAGCACAGTAACTTTAATAACTATAATCACAGCACTGGGAAAAAGACAATTCTTATTCACTAAATCAATGCATAACGTATTTTATCAGTAATGTCCGAATTTTCTTATGTTTGCCATATTTTTATTAGATGAAATGCTATGATGTTTATATTGGTTAATAAGTTAAAACACATGGTTTTAAGGGAATTATAATGAAAAAATCACTAATGTTAGTCTTAATGGCGGTTGGAAGCATTACGTTAGCTGGCTGTCAGAGTGCGACAAAAAATATTGATGCAGCGCCAGTCGATAAAGTATATACAGGCATTTTACCTTGTGCAGATTGCTCTGGTATTGAGGCGACATTGCTAGTTAACCAAGACGGTAGTTATGTTGAACAGCTTGTCTACTTAGGAACGAAAGATGGCGATACTGCTTTCCATGATACTGGTAAATGGAATATAGAAAATAATAAATTACGTGCAACTAATCCTAAAGGTGAGAGCACTTATTTTGCCCAATCAGCAGATGGCCAATCAATGACCTTACTGGATTTAGACGGTAACCCGATTGAAACACAGATGAATTATACATTAGACCAAGTTAAGCCAAGTAAAAAAGTGGGGCAATACCGCTATATGGCAGATGCAGCTGTATTTACAGAGTGCGCTAGTGGTCGTCAATATGCAGCTTCTGGTATCGAATTAGAAAAAGCGTATGGAGAAACGGGTGTAGATGGTGGTACGCCAGTCTACGCTGAAATTGAAGGTTATTATACCATTCGTCCTTCAATGGAAGATGGTCAGTTCGACTCAGCATTAGTACCAACAGGTACAATTAAATTCGACAAATCGGCTTCTTGTAACTAATTCGTATTTTTTCCTTTCTTAAAAGACCCACTTCAGTTGAAGTGGGTCTTTTTCTTTCGGACTCCTAAATTATCGACTAACGCCTCGTATTCTCTATCTTTAATTCATTTCTTATCATTATTTGACATCAGTATAACTTTTTTATTGACGCAAAATATTTATATAAATGTGAAGGTCGTCATAGCTGCTGGTCAATAGGAGACAATTGTTGCTCAGTTTGAATTATCGAAAATGCAGGGAAGGCAGTATACTCAATTCAACTAGAGATAATTATATTCTTTAGTATATAGGATTGAGCTATATGATAAGTCTATAAGAAAATTTATAAGTCACAGCGGTAATAAAAAATAGAACGAATTAAAGGATAAGGAATGAATAAGAAAAATATTTATCTATTTTGTTCTGCAGGTATGTCTACCTCACTGCTAGTTAACAAAATGAGACAGCAAGCAGAAAAATATGATGTACCTGTCAATATTGAAGCCTTCCCTGAAAGCTTAGCTTCAGAGAAAGGTGTAGATGCGGATGTAATATTGCTGGGCCCGCAAATCGCGTGGATGTTATCGGATATTCAGAAATTATTACCTAATAAGCCAGTTGAAGTTATTGATTCACTTTTATACGGAAAAGTGGATGGGCTTGGTGTACTAAAAGCCGCTGTTGCAATCATAAAACAACAATCGGCAAGTTAGTATCAAAAAGCTATTTACTACCTCTACAACATAATAACTCCATCGACATTAACGCTATTAATACAACGTAATTAGTTAAGAATGGAGCACACTCAAAAAAATTGAGGGTAATTTTATGAGTCTTTTTATCACTTCGCTTGAAAAGGTTCTCCTTCCATTCGCAGTTAGATTGGGAAAGCAACCTCATGTTAATGCAATAAAGAATGGTTTTATTCGAATTATGCCTCTGACACTAGTTGGGGCAATGTTTGTGTTAATTAATAATGTTTTTCTGAGTTTTGATACAGGGTCTTTTTTCTATTCTTTGGGAGTTAGACTAGAACCATCAACGATAGAAACACTAAATGGCTTTAAAGCCATCGGTGGAAATGTTTATAACGGGACATTGGGGATCATGTCCTTAATGGCGCCTTTTTTTATTGCAATGGCACTTGCGGAAGAGCGTAAGGTGGATCCTCTAGCAGCGGGTTTGTTAGCCGTTGCATCTTTCATGACAGTAACACCTTATGACGTCAATGGTGCTTATGCTGTTGGTGCTAATTGGCTCGGTGGGGCAAATATCATTTCAGGGATCATTCTAGGGTTAGTTGTTGCTGAAATGTTCACTTTCATTGTTCGCCGTGATTGGGTGATCAGATTACCCGATAGCGTACCTCCATCTGTATCTCGTTCATTTTCTGCACTTATTCCTGGTTTTATTATCTTATCCATTATGGGAATTGTGTCGTGGGCATTAAGCGGTATTAGTAGTAACTTCCATCAAATTATAATGGATACAGTATCAACACCACTTGCTTCTATGGGGAATGTTGTTGGTTGGGCATATGTTGTATTTACGTCTCTACTATGGTTCTTTGGTATTCACGGTTCTCTCGCATTAACCGCATTAGATAGTGGCATAATGACCCCATGGGCATTGGAAAACGTGTCTTTGTATGCTGAATATGGCTCAGTTGACGCTGCGATTGCTGCGGGTAAGTCTTTCCATATGTGGGCAAAACCGATGCTTGATTCCTATGTGTTCTTAGGTGGAACCGGTGCTACATTAGGATTAATTATTGCTATCTTTATTGCATCACGCCGTGCCGATCATCGTCAGGTTGCGAAATTAGCATTACCAGCGGGTATTTTCCAAATTAATGAGCCGATTATTTTTGGTCTACCCATTATTATGAACCCAGTAATGTTTATTCCATTTATTCTTATTCAGCCTTTATTGGCGGGAATAATGGTCGCGGCTTATTATCTAGGGATTATCCCGCCAGTGACGAATATTGCACCATGGACAATGCCTACTGGGCTAGCTGCATTCTTCAATACAAATGGTAGTATTGCCGCTTTATTACTTGCATTATTTAACCTTGGTGTGGCCGTACTCGTTTATCTTCCATTTGTTGTGATTTCGAATAAAGCACAAAACACAATTGATGAAGAAGAAAGTGAAGAAGATATTGCTAACGCACTTAAATTTTAAAATAGGGAGGAGCTTGCTCCTCTCATTAAAATAGAGATAAAAATATGTTTGAGCTTAATGATATCCAAGAAAATGCCACTACGGATGAACTGGAAGAAGTTGTCATGGGACTGATTATTAATGCAGGGCAAGCAAGAAGCTTGGCTTACACCGCATTAAAAAAAGCGAAAGAAGGTGATTTTGTGACCGCAAAAAGTTTAATGGCGCAATCTCATTCCTCGTTGAATGAAGCTCATAAAGTGCAAACCCAGTTAATTGAAAGTGATATGGGGGAGGGGCGAATCAAAGTAAGCCTAGTCCTAGTTCATGCACAAGATCATTTAATGAACGCAATGTTAGCCCGTGAATTAATTACAGAGTTAATTGAATTACATGAAAAACTAAACCATTAGAGAGGGTCATGATGCAGACACTGATGAATAGAACCGACACTAATGCTGAAATTAAACTAGTTCAAGAAAGTGAACTTTTTAATAATAAAACCTTTCATGTCTTTATTTATAATAAAGTTGAGAGTGCAAGTGGACTGCATCAACATGATTATTATGAATATATGATCGTTTTAACGGGGCGTTGTTATCAAATAATTAATGGAAAAAAAGTTTTATTAGAACGAGGAGATTTCATTTTTCTTCCAATAGGGTCTCATCACGAAAGCGCTTATGATTTCGGGCCAACACGAATATTAAATGTGGGTATCAGTAAATCATTTTTTGATAAACATTATTTACCACTGTTGCCAAGTTGTTTTGTTGCGTCACAAGGTTATCAACTGAAAAATGAGTTTATGGCTTATATAGAGTCCGTGATCGCATCATTAAATTTTCGTGATAGCGAATTTAATGAATTTATTGAATTAGTTACATTCAATGTAGTAAATCGATTACGCCATTATCGTGAAAAAAGTATGCGAGATGATGCACCGCAGTGGTTAAAAAGCACATTGGAAGAAATGCATGATATCGCAATGTTTAGTGAGAGTGCTCTACAAAATATGATTTCTATAACGGGAAAATCACAAGAATACTTAACCCGAGCAACAAAAAGATATTATGGCAAAACGCCAATGCAGATTATTAATGATATCAGAATTAACTTTGCTAAAAAGCAACTTGAAATAACTAATTATTCAATTACAGATATTGCTTTTGAATCAGGTTATAGCAGCCCAAGTTTATTTGTAAAAAAATTTAAAGAGCTAACTTCATTAACACCGAGTGATTACAGAAAGAATCTATTTAGCGTTGAACAAAAAATGGTAGGTTAAATTATTATCTAAATAAGCTTTCCATTTCTAAAATCTCTAGCATATCCATCTTTATATATAAGGATGGTGTGCTTTTCTATGTCTATTATAAAGGTCCATGAGGTTAATATGACTCAGAAATTAAAAGTTGTTACTATTGGGGGGGGGAGTAGCTACACTCCTGAATTACTGGAAGGTTTTATTAAACGTTACCATGAATTACCTATTACTGAATTATGGTTAGTGGATGTCGAAGAAGGTAAAGAAAAATTAGATATTATCTATAATTTATGCGAACGCATGGTTAAGCATGCCAATATTCCCCTAAAGATATTTAAAACACTGGATAGGCGAGAAGCATTAAAAGATGCTGATTTCGTCACGACTCAATTAAGAGTTGGGCAATTAAAAGCGCGTGAATTAGATGAATCAATCCCTTTAAAACATGGTTATTTGGGACAAGAAACTAATGGTGCTGGCGGTTTATTCAAAGGGTTACGAACAATACCCGTGATTTTTGACATTATCAAAGATGTTGAAGAAATTTGCCCGAATGCTTGGGTCATTAATTTTACCAATCCGGCAGGGATGGTCACTGAAGCGGTTTATCGTCACACTAATTTCAAACGTTTTATTGGTGTTTGTAATATACCAATCGGTATGAAAATGTTTATTACTGATGTCCTGAAATTATCTGACAGCGATGAATTGTCTATCGATTTATTTGGTTTAAACCATATGGTTTTTATCAAAGACGTTATTGTAAATGGCTCATCGAGGTTTAATGAATTATTAGAGGGTATTGCCTCTGGAACGTTAAGTGCCAACTCAGTTAAAAACATTACTGACCTTGCTTTTGACGAAGGTCTAATTCGTGGGTTAAATCTGATCCCATGTTCCTATTTATTGTACTATTTTAAACCTAAGGAAATGCTAGCGATTGAGCTGGGTGAGTATTATAAAGGCGGTGCTAGGGCACAAGTCGTACAAAAAGTTGAACATCAATTATTTGAACTATATAAAAACCCGACATTAGATGTAAAGCCTAAAGAGCTTGAATTAAGAGGTGGGGCTTATTATTCAGATGCAGCTTGTGAAGTCATCAATGCAATATACAATGACAAGCAAACGGAGCACTACGTTAATATTCCACATCATGGACATATCGATAATATACCTGAAGACTGGACAGTCGAAATGACATGTATATTAGGTCGTGATGGTGCGAAACCGCACTCACGAGTAAAACATTTTGATGATAAGGTACTTGGTTTAATTTATACCTTAAAAAACTTTGAGATTGCGACTAGCCAAGCTGCAGTAAATGGTCAGTTTAATGATGTATTATTGGCGATGAATTTAAACCCATTAATTCATTCTGATAACGATGCGCGTTTAATTTCTAAGGAATTACTTATCGCCCATAAAAAATATCTACCCAACTTTGCTAAAGCAATACAACAGCTTGAGCAAGAAGGTTAATTAGCCAGATAGCTTATAGAATTAAGGGAGAGCATATGGCTGTACTACTTATTGTAAATGCTGATGATTTTGGGCTCTGTGAAGCTGTCAATTATGGCATTATTGAATCTCATCGTAATGGGATAGTTCATTCAACTAGTGCGATGATGAATATGCCAGCAATATCTCATGCAGCTAAATTAAGCCAAGAAAATCCGAACTTAGCGGTGGGCATGCATTTTGTTTTAACGGCTGGGAAGCCTTTCTCATCAATGCCTACACTCAGTCGTGATGGAATATTGGGGAAATGGCTTTGGGATATTAATGACTTACCACTGATTGAGATTGAGCAAGAGCTAAGCCTACAATATCAAAAGTTTATCGAAATTTTTGGTCAAAAACCTAGCCATATTGATAGCCATCATCATGTCCATATGATTGAAGGCATTTTTCCGATTGTAGTTGCTTTTGCCCAAGAGAAGGGAGTCGCGTTACGCGTTGATCGCCAATTAGAGAAAAATTGGCCACCATTATCATATCAAGTGGCGAGTACGGACTGTTTCAGTAGCGAGTTCTATGGTGATGAAATTTCAGAAGCGCTATTTTTGAAAATTATTAATGAATCTAAGGTACAAGGTAATAGCTCTATTGAAGTTATGAGCCATCCTGCTTTTATTGATAATGCACTATTAAAAAGTAACTATGCATATCCACGTTTAAATGAATTGGAAGTTTTAACATCTGAAAACTTAAAATCACAAATTTTGGTACAAGGTTTTAAGATTGGTTCGTACCGAGACATCTAAAGAAAAAGCCCAAATTCAAAGTAACCTAAATTTGGGCTTTATTTTCTAGCTTTTAACCTGTTTTATTTACCGAGCTTACCTTTTAGGAAGCTAACAATATTTTCTAGACCAACCAGTTCTTTATCATCACTTCGGCGTGATTTATATTCAATTTGGTTGTTGTCTAAGTTACGGTCACCAATAACGATAGTATATGGAACACCAATCAGCTCCATATCGGCAAACATCACACCGGGGCGCTCTTTACGGTCATCGAAAATTACATCAATACCGTTTGCTTTTAAGTCAGCGTAAAGTTTTTCTGCAACTTCTTTAACACGATAAGATTTGTGCATATTCATTGGCAAAATAGCCACTTGGAACGGAGCAATTGCATCAGGCCAAATAATTCCTCGGTCATCATGGCTTTGTTCAATGGCAGCGGCCACAATACGCGTTACACCAATACCATAACAACCCATGGTGACGATTTGATTATGGCCATCTTCATTTTGGACTGACGCTTTCATTGCTTCTGAGTATTTAGTACCTAATTGGAAAATGTGGCCAACTTCGATACCGCGTTTAATTTGTAGTACGCCTTTACCATCAGGGCTTGGGTCGCCTTCAACAACGTTACGTAAATCAAAAGCTTCTGGTAGCGCTAAATCACGTTCCCAGTTGATGCCGAAATAGTGTTTGCCATCAATATTTGCGCCAGCACCAAAGTCACTCATTACTGCAACGCTACGGTCGATAACAATCGGTAGAGGCATATTGACAGGGCCTAAAGAACCTGGGCCTGCATTGACCGCATTTCTGATTTCAGCTTCAGTGGCAAACTCTAATGGGCTAGCCACTAAAGGGTGTTTTTCTGCTTTGATTTCATTTAATTCATGGTCGCCACGAATTAATAAAGCGACTAATGTGTGGCCTGAGTCTTTTTTCGCATGGACAATCAATGTCTTAACAGTTTTCTCAACAGGTAAATTGAATTGTTCGACAAGCTCTGCGATTGTTTTTGCATTTGGCGTATCAACAAGGCGCATTTCTTCTGTAGGTGCACCACGTGGCGTTGTTGGGGCTAATGCTTCTGCAAATTCGATGTTAGCGGCGTAATCAGATTCGGTCGAGAAAATAACATCATCTTCACCATTTTTTGCTAATACTTGGAATTCGTGGGATGCGCTACCCCCGATAGAACCGGTATCTGCTTGAACAGCACGGAAATCAAAACCAATACGCGTGAAAATTTTGCTGTAGGCTTCGTACATTGCATCGTAGGTTTCTTGCAATGATTCTTGGCTAGTGTGGAAAGAGTATGCATCTTTCATGATAAATTCACGTGAACGCATCACACCAAAACGTGGGCGAACTTCATCACGAAATTTGGTTTGAATTTGGAATAAATTCAATGGTAGTTGTTTGTAAGAAGTAATTTCGTTACGCACTAAATCGGTGATCACTTCTTCATGGGTTGGACCAAGAACAAACGGGCGCTCACCACGGTCAACAAAACGCAGCAATTCAGGGCCATACTGTTCCCAACGTCCACTTTCTTGCCATAAATCTGCAGGTTGGACGACGGGTAAAGATACCTCTATAGCGCCTGCATTTTCCATTTCTTCACGAACGATGGTTTCTACTTTTCGCAGAACACGCACACCAGTGGGTAACCAGTCATACAGACCAGAGGCAAGTTTACGGATCATTCCTGCACGCAGCATCAGCTGATGGCTGATAACTTCTGCATCCGCAGGGGTCTCTTTTAGAGTTGAGAGCAGATATTTGCTAGTACGCATTGTATAGGTTCCATTAGAACAACAAGTTATGGCAAACGACTTATTTGCCAAGGTATATAGTGAGCTAGTCTACCAGTGACGAAGGCTTGTCAAAAGGGGTTAAGGTGATTTTTCGTATGGTTCGATAGCGAATACTTCAGTCACACCATCAATTACTCGCCAACGAATATTAAAATCTAATAAATGGACTGCATAGTCACGTATTTCAGTCGATTGTTTTTTATATGCAGGGCGAGGGTCTTGCATTAAAACTTGTGAAATAAATTGTTTAATACCCGGGTACTGACTTTGATAAGTATTTAATACAGTTTCTGTATGTGGGGTAAATATAACTTGCATATCATCTGAAGGTGTGTCCTGTGCATAGCCGGCAGTTGCATTTGGTATAGCCTCTGCAAAAGTTAAGTAAGGCTTTATATCGATAACAGGGGTACCATCAACTAAATCAAGGCTGCCAAGCTCGAGGATCACTTGGTTGTTTTCTATTGTGACTCCATGTAATTCAATAAGTGACATACCTATCGGATTCGGTCTAAATGTTGAACGGGTGGCGAAAACCCCCATTTTATCATTGCCACCTAATCTTGGAGGACGAACGAGCGGTTTCCAGCCATTTCCCATCGTTTGATGAAAAACGAATAAAACCCAAACATGGCTAAATTGATTGAGTCCTCGCACCACATTTGGATCGTTATATGGAGAATGCAGGTATAAGCGTCCCACACCCCCCTGAACGAGTCCAGGTTGGCGAGGGATAGCAAACTTTTCTTTATAAGGTGATTCAATATGCCCAATAATATTAAACTGAAAAGATTGCATAAGATATTTATTCAACAATTTGTAATGCACTACCTTCACATATAGTTGCCTGATAACAACCAGGAGAAGTCATGGTTTGGCACTGGTGTAAAAGTACAGCATCAGCCGCAATATAGGCTGCCTGTGTTAACATACTGTTTTTAGCAGTATTCAAATTTGCCGGAGGGCTTTGAACGCTTTCTCGACAAGATTCCCCAGAAACAACACCTAAATCTTTGAAAGGCATCCCTAATAATTCTTCTGGGCTATTCATTAATTTAACGTTTGCAGTGTCTGGTTCTGTCACACTCGGTACAGGTTTAGACAATTTCATACTAGTGAAACCTTTATTTTGCCCTGGACTCGTGTATTGGTTAATTCCACACCCGGCTAACACAAATGTCACCAAGGTGAGCAATAACAGTCTCATAAGTTATACCTTTCTTATATGATTCAAAGTAATGCCGTTATTTTTATAGTCTATAAATTACAAAAAAATACTAGACGGCGTTAAGCCGTCTAGTATTTTAATCGTTTTTTAAATAATAAAAAAGATTACCAACCTTTAACTGCACCACCATCGAAGACTTCGTTAGCTTTATTTGCCACTTCATCTGATTGATATGCTTGAATAAATTTTTTCACATTCTCGCTATCTTTATTATCTTCACGAGCAACAATAATATTTACGTATGGAGAATCTTTATCTTCAACAAATAAACCATCTTTTGCTGGGGTTAATTTAGGTGTAGCACTACTTGCCCAAGTTGTATTTATGATCGCTAAGGCAATTTTTTGGTCATCTAAAGCTCGAGGTAATTGAGGCGCTTCTAACTCAACAAATTTCAGGTCTTTCGGGTTTTCAACCACATCTAAAACCGTTGGCATTAAACCTGTACCATCTTTTAATTTAATTAAGCCTTGTTGTTGTAATAACAGTAATGAGCGACCTAAATTGGTAGGGTCATTTGGTAACGCAATTTGTGAGCCATCTACAAGTTCATCAACTGACTTGATCTTTTTAGAGTAAGCCGCAATTGGGTAAATAAAAGTATTTCCAACAGGGACTAATTTATAGTTACGGTCTTTAATTTGCTGATCAAGATAAGGTTTGTGCTGGAATGCGTTCGCATCAATATCGCCTTTACTTAATGCTTCATTTGGTAAAACGAAGTCATTAAATGAAACAAGCTCAACATTTAAACCGTATTTTTCTTTAGCAACTTTTTGCGCGACTTCAGCAACTTCTAATTCTTTGCCCATGATCACACCAACTTTAATGCTGTTAGCATCTTTCTCTTTTTCACCACAACCAGTGAGAATGAGTGTGCCTAATAGCGCGCCGACAACTGCGATAGATTTTAATTTAATAGACATTGGTTTACCCCTTTAAAACGGACTTTATAAGCACCTCAACGGCGCCGCTATTTTACTAACTATCGATGTGAAACTTTTTTCATTAAATACTCGCCACCAAACTGAATTAGATTTACTAAAATGACGAGTAGAACAATAACGGTATTCATCACAACAGGGTTATAGGTTTGATAACCATATTGTAGTGCGATTTGGCCTAAACCACCGGCACCAACGGCACCACCCATTGCAGAATATCCGACTAACATAATTAACGTGATAGTGGCTGCATTAATTAAACTTGGCAATGCTTCAGGGATTAAAATCTTGCGAATAATCTGAAGCGGAGTTGCCCCCATAGCGCGAGCAGATTCAATTAAGCCACTTGGAATTTCTAATAGCGCATTTTCAACCATACGAGCAATAAACGGTGCGGCCCCAATAGTTAAAGGCACGATAGCCGCTTTTAAGCCAATAGTCGTCCCAACAAGAAACGACGTTAATGGAATAATCCAAACGAGCAAAATAATAAATGGTACTGAACGGAAAATATTAACAACAACCGCAAGAGCACGATATAAGCCAACATTTTCCATAACTTGATCTTTGCGCGTAATATAGAGCAACACGCCTAAAGGTAAACCTAAAACAAAACCTAAAAAGCCGGAAACAAAGGTCATTGTGATAGTGTCAATTGTGCCGTTAATCAGCAGATAAATCATTCTCTCAGACATAACCCAAAACCTCTACTTTCACATGATGCTCTTTCAAAAATGCAATTGTGGACTCAACACCACCATTGATGCCATGCAGCTCAGCTAACATCACACCAAATTTTACGCCACCGGCGTAGTCAATCTGCGAACTCAAGATATTAATATCAATATCAAATTTACGTACTGCCATTGAAATTAAAGGTGCATCAACAGACTGCCCTGTAAACTCTAGTTTGAGTAATGGTGATAAATCTTTGCCTGGCTCAGTTTTTAAGCGCTCTTTATAATCATCTGGAATATCAATTACCAGTGTTGATTGAATAAACGCTTGAGCGACAGGTGTTTTCGGGTGAGAGAAAACTTCGCTCACTTTGTCTTGTTCGATTAATTGACCACCACTAATTACAGCTACTTGATCACAAATACGTTTTACAACATCCATTTCGTGGGTAATTAATAAGATAGTTAGCCCTAATCGGCGGTTAATATCTTTCAATAATTCTAAAATTGAACGAGTTGTCGCAGGGTCTAATGCACTTGTAGCTTCGTCACATAGCAATACTTTAGGGGAATTAGCTAATGCGCGAGCTATAGCAACACGTTGTTTTTGTCCACCGGATAAATTCGCAGGATAAGCATCCTTCTTTTCACTTAAACCAACTAAATCTAGTAATTCATTCACACGCTCTTTAATTTTTTCTTTAGGCGTATTATCAAGCTCTAAAGGTAGAGCAACGTTATCAAAAACAGTGCGTGAAGATAACAAGTTAAAATGTTGAAAAATCATGCCAATGCCGCGACGTGCTCTCGTCAAGGTTTTTTCAGTCATCGACGTTAAATCTTGCCCATCAACAATAACTTTGCCTGAAGTTGGGCGCTCAAGCATATTTACGCAACGAATAAGCGTACTTTTACCTGCACCTGAAGCACCAATAACGCCATAGATCTGACCAGCAGGTACATGCAAGCTAATATCAGTAAGTGCTTGAATGTTACGGCTTCCTTGCTGGAAAACTTTATTAATATTTGAGAGCTTTATCATTTATAGTTTCTAACTTTATCTGAATTGTTTTTAGATAGTGTATCTAATAAGGTTGGATGTTAAGGCGTCTAGACGTCTAAGTCAATAAAGATTGTTCTATTTATTCTATTCTCCTTTTATTTCTTTTCATGAGATACTAAAAAAATACTAAATTTTAGGAGTAAACAGGTGAGTAACGGGATCCCAGCAGTCTTTTTAGATAGAGATGGAACAATTAATATCGATCATGGCTATGTACATAAAATTGATGATTTCGAATTTATCGAAGGGTCAATTGAAGCAATGCTTGAATTAAAAAAGATGGGCTATGCATTAGTTATTGTAACCAACCAGTCAGGTATTGGTCGGGGAATTTATACAGAAGACCAGTTTATGCAGCTCACAGAATGGATGGATTGGTCATTAGCAGATCGCGGTATTGACTTAGACGGTATTTATTTTTGCCCTCATCATACTGAAGCTACAGTAGAAGAATATCGACAAGACTGTAATTGTCGTAAACCAAAACCTGGAATGCTATTAGATGCACAAGACTTTTTAAAGATAGATATGGCTTCATCGATTATGGTCGGTGACAAACTAGCTGATATGTTAGCAGGTAAAGCTGCTAACGTTGGTACGACCGTATTAGTAAAAAGTGGTGAGCCAGTCACAGATGAGGCTATCAATAATGCAGATCTTGTTATTAATAGTATTGCCGAACTGCCAGAAGCACTAAAAAGAATCAAAAAGTAGTCGTTTTGTGTGGTAAATAGGCAGTTAGAAAAAAAATGTAAAAAAACAC